>JAYNVZ010000005.1:0-37949 GCA_038101125.1 Gammaproteobacteria bacterium
TGGCACACTTAAGATTTGTTGTCCATGTAGCCAAAACTTATAAAGGCTATGGTTAACATTTAATTGAATTAATACAAGAAGGAAACTGAAGTTTAATGAAAGCTGTTAAAAGGTATGATCCAGAAAAAAATGTTAGATTATTGTCTTTTGCAATTTATTGGATAAGGGCTGAGATACATGAATTTGTCATCAAGAACTGGAAAATTGTTAAAGTTGCTACAACTAAGGCGCAGAGAAAATTATTTTTTAAACTTAAAAGCAAGAAAACAACATCTAATTGGTTGACAGAATCAGAGAAAAAAGATATTGCTAATGAACTTGATGTTAAACCTGAAACAATTACACAGATGGAATCAAGACTAAGCGGAAGTGATATTTCATATGATCCTATGGAAGAAGATGAACTTTCACCATCATCCTATTTAACTGACAACATGGACCCATCAAAAAAACTTGAGTGTGAAGATGAGTGTTCCGATAATATCTCTAAACTAAAACAAGCTATGTTGAAGTTAGATGCTAGAAGCAAAGATATAATACAGCAGAGATATTTGTTAGAAAACAAAAGTACACTCGATGACTTATCTAAGAAATATAACATTTCAAAAGAAAGGGTTAGACAGATTGAAAATAAATCATTAAGCCTTATCAAAGACAGTATATTAATAGCTTAATTAATATTCAAATACCAATAATGGTCTATCAATAAAAAAGCAAACAATAGAGCAAGATAAGTAATAGAGTATCTGAATAAATCTATAGCTTTCCTGCTGGATTTCGTCATCATTAGTGTATAAGAATCAATAACGAATTTTAATCCAATAAATATAGTCCCAAAAAGATAGATGAATCCTGATAACTCCAGAAGGTATGGGAATAACGTTATACAAAAAAGTAATATTGAATATAAAAATATATGTAGTCTCGCAAAGTCTCTTCCATGTGTTACAGGTAACATAGGAATATCAGCTTTTTTGTAATCTTCATATTTATAAACTGCTAGTGCCCAAAAATGTGGCGGTGTCCATAGAAATATTATTAAAAATAAAACGAGTGGAAACGGTTCTATTTGGTTTGTAATTGAAGTCCAGCCTAATAATGGAGGCATGGCTCCAGCTATACCACCTATAACAATATTCTGAGAAGTAAGATTTTTTAGATACACAGAATAAATAACTGAGTAGATAATTATAGATAGAAACGTTAGAAGTGCTGTTAGGGTATTAACCAGCAAATATAATAGAGAAATAGATCCAAAAGATAGAAATAACGCAAAATAAATAGCATGTAATGGCTTTATTGAGCCATTAACAAGAGGTCTCGATTTTGTCCGATCCATAATTGAATCTATTTTTTGATCAACAACATGATTAATAATAGCTGCGGCAGAAGCCGCTAGCCCAATGCCTATGCTCGCAAAAAAAATCAATTCATAATTTAACGTAGATTGGTGTGCCAACAACATACCGACTATAGCAGTAAACATAATCAATAGATTGACTCTTGGCTTGGTTAAGGCTATGAATTCACGCACTAAATTTATGATATTATTTGTATTATATGTTGAGTAGTTTTGCATGAGTAGATATTATCATTCTTGGGTGTGGTATGTCGAATAGAAAAGCAATGTAATCATGCTTAATAATAAAATAGATGCATTAACTGTATGAAGAACAGCAATACTGATAGGCAGACTCATTAAGACATTCGAAATACCCAAAAATATTTGGAAAACAAATACTGTAAATACAACAAGTCCAATATTTTTTATAGTTTTATTATCTTGAACATAAAATAAGTATATAAATAACATCGCATATAATAATGTAATTATCATAGCCCCCACTCTGTGAGTAAAATGTATTGCTAATTTTGCCTCATAAACTAATGGAGCTTTCTCATAATTTATATCAGGTAAATTAAAAACTGTGAAAGCATCAGAAAAGTTCATATTAGCAGGCCACCATTGATTGAGGCATTTAGGAAAATCAGTGCATGCTAACGATGCATAATTTGTACTCGTCCATCCTCCCAAGATAATCTGCAAGATCAGTGCTAATGTACAAATAACAATGAGATTTATTAATTTGAAATCTAGGTTAGTATTTTTGTGCTTGAGTTGTACTTGAAGCCCATTCCATAATAATAGACCAGCAGTAGTCATGCCTAAAATTAAATGAGTTGTAACTATTGTAGGTTTAACTAGCTGTGTAACTGTCAACATACCCATTGTAGATTGAACAACTATTAAGATAGAGAGTGAAATTGGATATATTTTAGGAACATGTTTAGCATATTTCAGTGTTAAGTATGATATAAAAAAGACTAGAATTCCTAAAGTACCTGCTAGGTATCTATGGAACATTTCCCTCCAAGCTTTCCCGATATCTATTGTGGAATCTGGGTACAGTTCTTTCGCTTTCAATAATTCTTCTTCTGTATCAGGAGTACTTAAAATGCCGTAACAACCAGGCCAATCAGGACAGCCAAGTCCCGCATCTGTTAACCTGACCCACGCACCAACAGAAATAACGACTAAGGTAAAAGTTGCAGCAAAGTAACAAATATTTTTAAGTGTATTTAGACTCATTATTATCCAATCCTTGATAACTTTAGAAGTTTCTTAATATCTTTTAAAAGTTTCTTTCCTTGAAACTCTTCATTATATTTTAGTATAACATTACCAAGAGGATCAATTAAGAATATCGATGATTGATTTTCTGAAATAGTGCTTAATATACCATGCAGATTATTGGGTTTATCATAGATATAAATCATGCCTGGATAAAGCTCTTTAAGATTATATGGATGTTTTACATTATGATCATGTATTAAAATTCTCTGTAACCTATTCATATCTTTACCTAGCGCAGTATTAACTTGTCGTAACATATAAATACTCTCTTCACATGAACTTAAACAATCATTTTTTAAATAGTACATTAAAGACCACTTTCCATTAAATTCAGTTGTATTGCTAATATTAGATCTAGTTTTAACAACCTCGTTATTTATTGGTAAAACTGGTTTAATTAGTTTTCCATAATTAGTGGTGACCCATTCTTTATCTTCTGTATAATCATCGAGTAACATAAAAGATATAAAAAAAGGTATTATAAAAATTGATATTATTAACACTAATTTGACTTGATTAGAATTCATTTTTCTCTCCTTAATAAAATTAACATAAAAACTAGACCTATTATTGCAAAAAGGAACCATTGTCCTGCATACATGTAATGCTTTAACTCAGGATTCTTTTTATATTTAGGCTGTATAGTATATTTATCACTATCGCTTTTTGATAAGATTAATACATATGGGAGCACTTCTGCATCTAGAACATTAGATATTTCATCAATTTCTATACTTTGAATAACCATCGGGAAAACCGGTGAATATTTCTGCTCTTCTAATTCATATGCATCTCCATAATAGTAAACATATCCAATAAGATTGTTGTTATTAAGGTTTAGTATATTAGGTAAGCGTTGCCTGTTATGATTAGTAACCCAACCTCTGTTTACTAGCAAAATTTTGTTGTCTATTAAAATAGGTGATAAAACTTCATAGCCAGCCTTGCGCTCAAAAACTTTATTATCTAAAAGGAAGTGCTTGCCAGGTAAAGCAGAAAATATTGATTTTTCAATTATAACATTAGTAAACTGACTTGGTTTATCAGGTAACTTATTAAAGTTTTCTGGCGCTTCTAAAAGACCACTCATATAGGAATTATATATATAGCTTTTCTCGTTACCTCTATCAATCTGCCAAAACCCTAATATTAGGCATAGTGCTATCAGAGATAAAAAAGTAAAATATTTAATAGTTTTAATCATTATTTTTTTGTATGCTGATTTAAGAATCTTGGTTTGTTTAAAATGAAATATATAATATTAATATTACTAGCGCTAATCATTTATAATCTTGCTGCGGGCTTTTTTTATATTATGACTGATAAAAAGCCTTCAAATAAAGGGTTCCATTCTCTGAAAACTAGGATTATCTTGTCTGTGATATTATTCGCTCTACTTATCTTTGGGTACTATTTTGATTTACTACAACCGCATGGTATTTAGTAATTATAACCAGTATACAAAAACAAATAATCCAAGCCAAACAACATCAACAAAATGCCAGTACCAAGCAACAGCCTCAAATCCAAAATGATTATCACCAGAAAAATGTCCCTTCGTACATCTAAATAATATAACCGTTAGCATGATTGCTCCAAGCGTCACATGGAAACCATGGAATCCTGTCAACATATAGAACGTAGACCCATAGATACCTGAGGTCATTTTAAGATTTAAATCTGAATAAGCATGCATATATTCATAGGCTTGGAAACCAACAAATATAAAACCTAGTAAAACAGTTAATGCTAGGCCATAGATCAGTTTATTTCTGTTTTGTTCTTTAAGGCCATGATGAGCCCATGTGACTGTGAGTCCACTTGTTAGCAGTATTAATGTATTGATAGCTGGAATACCACTCGCTTTCATTAAAGTAAAATCACCACCAGCATTGGTTGGTCCATTTGATGGCCAAACATTCTCAAATTGTGGCCATAACACAATATTTGTTGATACTTTAGAGCCAGCTCCACCTAACCATGGGAGAGAAAGTTCTCTGGCATAGTAAAGGGCACCAAAAAATGCTGCAAAAAACATTACTTCTGAAAAAATAAACCAGACCATTCCCCATCTAAAAGAGATATCAACTTGAGTGTTGTACGTTCCTGATTCACTTTCTCGCACCACTTCTGAGAACCATCCATAAGTAATTATCAAGACAAGCGCTAACCCAGTGAGCATTATGCTCATGCCAGAAGTATAGCCATTCATGTAATTTGCTAAGCCTATAAATAATACAATAAGAGCTACAGTATTTAAGAAAGGCCACTTAGTTTCATGAGGTACATAATAACCATTTGAACTACTCATAATTTAATTCTCCTAATTTGATCCAATTTGATCTGTTGTGTTAAACATTGTATAAGATAATATCAAGGTCTTAGTATCTAGAGGCAGGTCATCGTCAATAATAAATTGTAATGGTAGCTCTTTAGTTTCAAGTCCATTAATTTCTTGTTGACTAAAACAAAAACATTCAATCTTTTTAAAATATTCTGCATCTTCACTAGGAACAACACTTGGGCTAGCTGTTGCATGCTTAATAGAATTAGAATTATTAGTTAGTGTATATAAGGTATTATAAATCTTTCCTATTTGAACTGTCATTTCTCGATCAACTGGTTCAAAAATGAACGGTGCAGAGTTTGCTATAGTTGATGTAAATTTGACCTTCACATATCTCTCGGCAGGGTTTTCATCAATATTTAAAACTTTTGTTTGATTGGTTTTACCATTTAATCCAGTAATTTCACAAAAAATATCATACAGAGGAACCAACATGTATGAAAAAGAAAACATGAACACCGCAAAGAGTGTTAGAGAAAGATATGTTTTTTTAAAATTTTTCATTAATCTACTTTTGGAGCTTTATCAAATGAATGATATGGAGGTGGTGAGGACAGTGTCCACTCTAAACCTTCTGCTCCATCCCAGCATTTATCTTCTGCAGTTACCTTTTGTTTTAATGTATTAAATAATATATAGACAAATAACAATTGAGATAATCCAAAACCAAAGGCACCTACAGATGCAATTGCATTAAAGTCAGCAAATTGTACAGCATAATCTGGGATCCTTCTTGGCATTCCCGCTAAACCAACGAAATGCATTGGGAAAAAAGTTAAGTTTACAAAAATTGTTGTTAGCCAGAAATGTAGTTTACCTAAACCTTCATTGTACATTTTACCCGTCCATTTTGGTAACCAGTAATATACAGCAGCTATGATTGCAAAAACAGCTCCTGGCACAAGAACATAATGAAAGTGAGCAACCACAAAGTAAGTATCATGATATTGAAAATCAGCGGGCACCATAGCTAGCATTAAACCTGAGAAACCACCTACAGTGAATAAAACGATAAATGCCAATGCAAATAACATCGGAGTTTCAAAAGTCATTGAGCCTTTCCACATTGTTGCTACCCAATTAAATACCTTCACACCAGTAGGTACAGCAATAAGCATAGTTGTGAACATGAAGAATAACTCTCCAGCCAATGGCATTCCAACAGTAAACATGTGATGCGCCCATACTATGAAAGAAAGTAATGCAATTGATGCTGTTGCATACACCATTGAGTCATACCCAAATAATTTTTTTCTAGAGAATGCCGGGATAATCGTAGATACGATACCAAATGCAGGTAATATTAATATGTATACTTCTGGATGCCCAAAGAACCAAAAAATGTGTTGAAATAATACAGGGTCACCACCGCCAGATGCAGTGAAAAAAGTAGTTCCAAAAAATCTATCAGTTAATAACATTGTGATAGCGCCAGCCAAAACAGGCATAGATGCAATTAATAAGAACGCTGTAATCAACCAAGTCCAAACAAAAATTGGCATTTTCATTAGCGTCATTCCAGGAGCTCTCATATTAAGTATAGTTGCTATCACATTAATCGCACCCAAGATAGATGAAAGACCTAATAAGTGAATCGATAAAATAACGAATGGCATTGAGTCTCCGCCCTGAAGGGATAATGGTGGATACAATGTCCAACCTGCCGCTGGGCCTCCGCTCTCCATAAATAGAGTGCTTAGCATCATTGTGAACGCAAATGGTAAAATCCAAAAACTCCAATTATTCAATCTTGGAAGAGCCATATCAGGCGCTCCAATCATTATTGGTAGCTGCCAATTAGCTAGTCCAACAAATGCTGGCATCACTGCACCAAATATCATTACCAAAGCATGCATCGTAGTCATTTGATTAAAAAAGCCAGGAACAACTAACTGAAGCCCTGGTTGAAATAATTCTGCTCTTATCACAAGAGCCATTAGCCCACCAATAAAAAACATTATCAAGCTAAACCACAAATACATAGAACCAATATCTTTATGGTTTGTAGTAGTTATCCATCTCATAATACCTGAAGGAGTATGGCTATGGTCATCATGTAATTTATCTATATTTGCACTCATAATAATTTCCGTTTATTTAGTTATAGCAACCTTGTTACTTTTTTGGATTGAAACCCATTTGTAATACTCGTTTTTAGGAACTGCCTTAACAACTATTGGCATAAACCCATGATCTTTTCCGCATAATTCAGCACACTGGCCTCTATATATACCTGGTTTTTTAATATCAACCCACATTTCATTTATATAACCAGGAATAGCATCTTTCTTCCCACCAAGTTCTGGAACCCACCAAGCATGAATTACATCGCTCGCAGTTAATAATATTCTAACTTTTGTATCTGTAGGTAGAACAACAACATTATCAACATTTCTTAAGTAATGGTCGACATTTGATACATCTACTCCAGAGTTCAGTCTCCTAGCCACATTACTCTCATTATCAATTTTACTAAAAAAGGACACATTATCTTCTAAATATTCATATTGCCACATCCACTGATAACCAGTTACCTTTAATGTTATTTCTGAGTCCCTAGTATCTTCCATCATTATTAATGCTTTGGTTGCAGGCACAGCCATACCAACTAGTATTATGAATGGGATAACGGTCCAAATAATCTCAACTTTTGTGCTCTCATGAAAAGTAGCAGGTTTGTGACCAAGAGATTTACGATGGTAGATGATCGAGTAGAGCATAGCTCCAAATACAAGTATACCTATCACCACAGTTATATAGAATATGAGCATATGTAAATCATATGCTACCTCACTTGTAGGTGTTACTCCGCGTGGCATATTTGTTTCCCAATCTGCTAGAACTGTCGTTGGGAGAATAACCATTAATAAAATGTTAAATATCTTCATTAATCATCCTTTATTTAATGAGCTCATAATAGCAAAATATTAGTATTTATGGAATTTCTAATTTAAAAAAAATTAAATATTTTTTATAGGTATTACCCCAATATTTTCGTTTGATTTTAAGTTATTTTTCCAGGCTAAGCCATATATCATTTCATATGTAACAGGCAGTCTTTTATTAGTATCATTCAAAGGATAATTTTCAGCTAATTTATAATATGAACTTTTTGTGATAGCTTTGGGTTCTTGCCCAATAACTGTATTGGCTCCAGTTTTTTTTAAAGAGCTTAAGACATCCTTAAATGAATTATATTCTATAACTATATTTTCAATATCCATTACTGGATCATGAAACCCATGTTTTAATAACGAATCTCCATATAAGTGCATATCTGAAAATGTATTGATATGCTGTTCTTCATCTACAAATGAATAAGCATCTCGTAGCTCCTGAAGTGTGCCTGGACCAACTGTGGTAAACAAAAATAGTCCTTTGTCTTTGAGAAATCTATGAATATCAGAAAATATTCTCTCTACTTCATCGCACCAGTGCAGAGTAAAACTAGACACAACAAGATCAAATGCATTATTTTTAAATGGCATATTTTCTGCATCCGATAGAATGCAGTTAAGCTTAGGGTTTTTTTTATATACTTCATTAAGCATATTAAAAGATATGTCTAGACAAGTGATGCTGGCATCAGGGAAAAGATTATATAAGGAGTTAGATAAATACCCGGTACCACAACCAATATCTAATATATTTAATGGTTTTATTTTAATTAAAGATAATCTTTCGCAAAGTCTGTTAGCTACTTCTCTTTGAACTAATGAATACTTATCATATGATGAAGCTTTAGAGTTAAATGAGTATTTTATTTTATTTTTAAATTTTTCCATCGGTTTAAATAAAATCCATTATTAATTTAAAAATCTGTTTGTTCCCATTAATGAAAGGAATGTGCCCCAAATCTTCTATAATGGCTTCTGAATAAACATTGTCTCTTTTATCAACAAATTGATCTTTATCTGTATTTATACAAAGTATATTATCATTTTTGAGTGATGTATGTTCGCTAAATGAAAATAACTTCATATCATTTAAGTTTTGAATTAATGTCTTGTTGTCAGGAAGATTATTAATCTCAAATTTATTAATAATTTTTTTAAATTCGTCCATAGGTTTAATAGAATTTTTTACACATTCGTACATGAATCTCTTTATAGCCTTACTTCTATCTTTTTCAAGATTAGTAATAAGTTTATTAATATTATTTATATTAAGTTGTTTATTACTAGAGTCATATATTTTTAGATTAGCATTTATTAAAACTATTTGTATGTTTGGATTAATTAATGAATAATACGCTTCTAGTATCAATGATGCTCCATATGACCAGGCAATTATAATAGTTCGTTCTTTGATCGCCCTTAATAAGTTCTTACAGAAATTAATATGGTTTATTTTAGATGCCTTATTCTCCCCATAACCAGGTAGATCAATAGTGTACACAGATTTAAAGTCAGTAAATTCATTATCTAAACCCCACCATATTTTGCTATCGAATAGCCACCCATGAACGAATATTACGTTTAAATTTTTCATACCTTATAAGTTATCTTTTTTTAATGTACTATTGATTATATATTAATCAGATGTCAGAAAATATGATCAACACTGAAACCTTTATCATTATTGTATTATTGTATCTACTAGGATCTATACCATTTGCTGTTGTAAGCTCTAAAATATTCAATCTACCTGACCCAAGATCATTTGGCTCGAAAAATCCAGGTGCAACGAATGTTATGAGAAGTGGCAATAAACTAGCAGCACTTTTTACATTGCTAGGTGATGGTCTTAAAGGATTCATACCTATCTCTTTTTTGCTAAGCCATGGTTTTGTTGAATACGAATTATACTTGCTATCATTTCTTATATTAATAGGCCATTGTTATCCCATTACCCTAAACTTCAAAGGTGGCAAAGGTGTGGCAACGTCACTCGGCATACTATTTGCTCTTACTCCACTGGTTGCAATGTGTGTAATTATGTCATGGCTATTAGTGTATTATCTTTTTAAGATTTCAGGTGTGTCTGCACTAGTAGGTTTTCTATTATTACCTTTGTTCATGTATCTGTTTACTGATGACAGTTATATGATAATACTATCTTTTTTTAATGTTATTTTTATCTATCTAACACATAAAAAGAACATTGTTGACTTTTTGTCAAGCCAATCTTGATGAAGGGCTTGGGTTTATCTCAAGAGAGCTTTTGATATCTTTATGATATTTTAAATAACCCATATAAGCTATCATCGCACCATTATCTGTGCTAAACGCAATATCTGGGAAAAAGATATTTTTGTTGCGTTTTTCATTTTCAAATCTTTCTCTCAATCTCTTGTTAGCGCTAACACCACCAGATATAACAATATTATCAACATTTAGATCAGTCGCTGCCCGAAGAGTTTTAGATATCAACACATCTAAAATTGCATTTTCAAAATCAAACGCAATATTAGATATTAGTTCTTCTGTTAAAAGATTTTTATTAACAGATTGAGTAACGTGTGTTTTGAGACCGCTAAAACTAAAATCATAGCAATTTGTATTTATCATTGGTCTAGGAAATTTAAAAGATGATGAGGATGTTCTGGCAGATGCTTTCGATATCTGTGGGCCACCTGGATATGGTAAACCGAGATGTCTTGCAACCTTGTCAAAAACCTCGCCGGCAGAATCATCCAATGTCTTTCCCAGTACGTCATAGTTGGTACTAGAATTAACTGATGATAGGATAGTATGTCCTCCAGATACAAGTAACGATATGAATGGTGGCTTTAATGACTTCTCTGATATCATAGGAGAAAAAATATGCGCCTCTAAATGATCAATTTCTATGGATGGTATTTTTAGTGTCCAGGCTAATGATTTTGAAAATGATGCCCCAGTTAACAAAGGACCTAATAATCCAGGCCCATTAGTGAAAGCAATTAGGTCTATATCTTTTAAGTCTTTTGCTGTGATATTTAACAGTTCATCTAGTAATGGTACTAATTTTAAAACATGATCTCTGGATGCCAATTCTGGAACAACTCCGCCATACTTCCCATGTATGGTATGTTGCGAGTTTACAACATGCCCCAGCATACCTGCGTCAGAGTCATAAAGCGCTAATCCTGTTTCATCGCAAGAAGATTCTACTCCCATTACTAACATTGTTACCTCTATTTATTTAAATCTATTGCTTTATTAGTATAATCAAGTAATATTACGCCATTATAAACTATTTTAAATAAATATATGCCAAGTGTACAAATTAGAGAAAATGAGCCATTTGAAATTGCTCTAAGAAGGTTTAAAAGAGGCTGTGAAAAAGCAGGTATTTTAACAGAAACACGCAGACGCGAGTTCTATGAAAAGCCTACAGCCATGAGAAAAAGAAAAATTGCTGCTGCAACCAAAAGACATAAAAGGAAAGTAAGTATGTCTGCAATCAGAAAAAAACCTCCATATAAAAAATTCTAATCTTTGATGTCAAATCAATCTACTAAAGATAAAATACAAGAAGATCTCGTGAAATCTATGAAATCGGGCGAAAAGGATAAAGTTGAAATTATTCGTTTTGCTCAGTCATTCATAAAACAATTAGAAAAAGATAAAAATATAGAATTATCAGAGTCTGAGACTGTGCAAGTACTCAAGAAAGTCATAAAAAGGAATCAAGAATCATATGATCAATTTATAAATGCAGGAAGAGATGATTTAGCTGCTAAAGAAAAAAAAGAAATGGATATTATAAAAACCTATTTACCAGAAGAAATGTCTGAAGCGGATATGATTGAAGTAGTAAAAAAATCTATAGTAAACTGTGAGGCTAAAAGTTCTAAAGATATGGGCAAAGTTATGGCTGATATCAAAAAAAACCATGGAGATAATGCAGATATGAGCATGGTAAGCAAAATAGTCAAAGAACTCTTGTCTCTTTAATCTTATAAAAACATATAATCTTTATTCCACTGGTCATATCACTAACAGATATAGTATAATTTTAATTCATTATGGATAAGAATCTTCAATTTCTAGAACTTAAGCGCATGGACCCTAAGGTTACTCCAGCAGATAAGCGACTGAAAAATTACAAAGAAATTTATGCGCACTATACGGTAAAACAAGCAAGCGAGCAATCTGGAAGATGCATAGAGTGTGGAAACCCATATTGTGAGTGGAAATGCCCTGTTCATAACTTTATTCCCCAATGGCTTAAGTTGATTTCAGAAGATAGATTATTAGAGGCAGCAGACTTGTCTCATCAAACTAACTCTCTACCCGAAATTTGTGGAAGAATTTGCCCGCAAGACAGATTATGCGAGGGAGCTTGTACATTGAATGATGGCTTTGGTGCTGTGACCATCGGAAGTATAGAAAAATACATAACAGATGAGGCGCTAAAAAGGGGATGGCAACCAGATTTATCAAATGTTAAACCTACAAATTTCAAAGTTGGCATTATTGGCGCAGGACCTGCTGGTTTAGCTTGCGCAGATGTTTTAGCGAGAAAAGGAATCAAATCTGTCGTGTATGATAAATACGAAGAAATAGGCGGTCTTCTAACCTTTGGTATACCGCCATTTAAACTAGACAAAGAAATAGTATATAAAAGAAGAAAAATTCTTGAAGGAATGGGTGTTGAATTTAAGCTTAATATTGAAGTAGGCAAAGATATACCTTTTACAAAGTTTTTATCAGAATATGATGCGGTATTTACTGGCATGGGTACATATACTTACATGAAAGGAGGCTTTAGTGGCGAAGATCTTGATGGTGTTTATGACTCACTCCCATATTTAAATTCCAACATAAGAAGACTAATGAAGTCAGATAAAAATGATTATATAGATATGAAAAATCAACGAGTCTTGGTTTTAGGAGGCGGTGACACAGCTATGGATTGCAATAGAACCGCAATCAGACAGGGTGCTAGAAAAGTTTACTGCGCATATAGAAGAAATGAAGAGAACATGCCAGGTTCAAAAAGGGAAGTTAAAAATAGTAAAGAGGAAGGCGTTAATTTTTTGTGGAACATGCAACCTATTGAAATAGTTGGAGATACAAAAGTTGAAGGAGTTAAGTTTGTTAAAACAATGCTACAAAAAACAGATATACGTGGTAGAGAAATACCAGTTCCTATAAAAGGAACAGAAAAAATTATTAGAGCAGACAGGGTCATAATGGCATTCGGTTTTAGACCTAACCCTCCCGCTTGGCTGACAAAAAACAAAGTGAAAATAGATGGTATCGGCAGGGTGATGATAAATAATAAATCGGGCTTTGCACATCAAACACATAACCCGAAGGTATTTGCTGGCGGAGATATGGTTAGAGGCTCTGACCTTGTTGTAACTGCAGTGTTTGAAGGAAGGAATGCAGCAGAAGGAATATCAAAATATCTTAATGAAAAATTAAAAAAGGAACTGAATGTTGCAAACGCATAATCATCTCTTTTTAAAAGCCATTAAAAATGAACCTATTGAAAGAACTCCGATTTGGATTATGCGACAAGCAGGTAGATATCTACCAGAATATATTAATCTTAAAAATAAAGCTGGAGGTTTTATAAGTTTGGTGAAAAATCCTGAACTTGCATGTGAAATTACTCTCCAACCCCTGAAAAGATTCTCTCTTGATAGCGCAATTGTTTTCTCAGATATCTTAGTAATATCGGAAATGCTTGGGATTAATTTAAGTTTTATAGAAAACAAAGGTCCTGTCTTTGATAAAACAATAAGATCTGAAAAAGATCTAAATCAAATAAATATTAATGATTACCATGTCGACAATCTAGAATATGTATTTGATACGATTAAATTATTAAAAAATGAATTACATAAAAAAAAACCTTTAATTGGTTTTATTGGTAGTCCATGGACAGTCGCAACATATATTGTAGAGGGTAACTCATCTAAGAAGTTTAACAATGTACTAGGTATGCTAAAAAACAATCCTGAGTTACTACATAAAATATTAAATATTTTAACCGATGTAAGTATAGAGTATCTAAATAAACAAATATTATCAGGAATTGATGTCTCTATGATATTTGATACTTGGGGAGGATTATTAAATGACAAAGAATACGAGGAGTTTTCACTACGTTATATCAAAAAAATAAAAGCTTCATTAGTGAGCACGGGTATCCCGCTTATCTATTATATTAGAGAAACTGAAAAAAAAATACATATTTTAAAAGATATGGATATAGATGTTCTAGGAATTGACTCATCATCAAACATTGGCCTTATAAAGAATCAAATAGGCAATAAGTATGCTCTACAGGGAAACCTTGATGTTAATGTGTTAAAATTAGATGAGAAAAATATGCGTGAGTCTGTGGAAGAAATACTTAGAGATTACAACTCGCCCTCTGGACATATTTTTAATCTT
The DNA here is from genome assembly GCA_038101125.1 of Gammaproteobacteria bacterium. Classification (GTDB taxonomy): domain Bacteria; phylum Pseudomonadota; class Gammaproteobacteria. Next base: position 14,318 of record JAYNVZ010000005.1, read on the forward strand.
GGAACAGGTATCACCCCGGACATAGATCCAGATAAAGTTAAAATGCTTATAGATATTCTTGCCGACATTAGTCCAAAATATAATGTAAAATAGCACTATGGATTTAAAAAATATCTTTATTGTTGGAGCTATGGGCTCAGGAAAGTCATCAATAGGAAAACTTTTTGCACAAAGTTGTCAGAAACAATTTCTAGATACTGACCATGAGATTGAAAATGAAAGTAAACTTGACATTACAACAATATTTGAGAAATATGGCGAAGAAGAGTTTAGAAAAAAAGAAACCAAATTACTTGAAGAATTATCTGGAGTAGAGAATCATATAGTAGCAACTGGTGGCGGAATAATATTGAAACAGGAAAATGTTGATATTATGAAAAAAATGGGGATGATAGTTTTTTTAGACATTGATTTAAAGACTCAAATCAAACGTGTTAAATATAGAAAACATCGCCCATTACTAAAGAATACCGATCTAGAGAAAAGATTAAAAATTTTAAAAAGTGAGAGAGATCCTATTTATAATACTATTGCAGATTATATAATAGATGTCTCTAGAAAAGATAAAAAAACAGTGGTTGAGGAAATTAAAAATAAATTACTATGAAGAAAGTGTCATTAAAACTCAAACATAAGAACATACCAATTTATATTGGTAACAATATATTTGTTGGATCTACTATTGCTAATCATATTAAGCATAAAGATGTAGTAATTATTACTAATACTAAAATTGCTAATCTCCATTTAAAAAAAGTTAAGGGATCTCTAAAAGGTTTTTTAGTAAAAACTTTAATACTACCTGATGGCGAAAAATATAAAAATATTAACACGCTAAATAAAATTCATGATTATTTAATTAAAAATAAATTTAATAGGGATCTAACTGTTATAGCTTTAGGCGGAGGCGTTATCGGAGATCTCGTTGCTTTTGCGTCAGATACTTTTCTTAGAGGCGTCAATCTAATTCAGATTCCTACTACTTTGCTTGCTCAGGTAGATTCATCGATAGGAGGCAAAGCTGGCATAAATCATCAAAACGGTAAAAACTTGATTGGTAGTTTTAAACATCCTGAAGCAATATTTATAGACATAATGTTTTTAAAGACACTGTCTAATAAACAGTACATTGCTGGATTAGCAGAAGTTGTTAAGTATGGAGCTATTGGTAATTCTGTTTTCTTAAAATGGCTTAATAAAAACTCTAAAGCTATATTATCAAGAAAGACTGAATGTTTGATTAAATTAATTAGTACTTCGGTTAAGGCTAAGGTGGATGTTGTTCAACAGGACGAGAAAGAATCAAATATTCGCGCACATCTAAATTTTGGCCACACGCTAGGACATGCGATAGAGTCAGCTATGAAATATAAAGGGATCCTTCATGGGGAAGCAGTAAGCATTGGAATGAATTTTGCTGCCGCAATATCTGTTGAGCAAAGCACTCTAGAAATAATGGAATATAATTTACTGGAGGATACTCTGTTAAAACTAGGTTTACCAATACATGTACCCTCCTCTATCTCTAACAAAAGCATAATGAAGCATATGTCCTTTGATAAAAAGAAAAAAAATGGAAAAAATCACCTTATTCTCTTAGAGTCCATTGGCAAAAGCTTTATTTGTCACAAACTCACAGATAGCTACATTTCAAAATTCGTTAAAACATTTCAGAGCTAATAGCATAAATAATATGCTAGAATCATATTGATTATGATAAACAAGAATATATACAAAAATAATGGTCTTTATAACTCATTATTTGAGAAAGATAATTGTGGATTTGGACTCATCACACAGATGGATGATATTCCATCCCACTGGGTTATTGATACAAGCATTAAAGCCCTAGAGAGATTAACGCATAGAGGTGCTGTTTCAGATGATGGCAAAACCAGCGATGGTTGTGGTTTACTAATCAAGAAGCCTGATTCTTATTTCAGGAAAATAGCTTTAGGTTTAAACATCAAACTTGATGTTAATTATGCATTTGGTTGTGTTTTTATAAATAAAAAAAATTTAAAAAAGACCAAAGAAACACTTCATTTCCAATTAAGAAAACAAGGTTTGGAAGTAAAAGGCTGGAGAGATGTTCCTATAAATAAAAATGTTTGCGGGAAAGATGCTCTATCAACTTTACCGCTAATTAAACAAATTATTGTATCTGCTCCAAACTCAATGTTAGAGTCGGATTTTGAAAAAAAATTATATATAGCAAGAATTCAGTCTGAAAAAATTCTTGCTGATGATAATGTTTTCTATGTGCCTAGCCTATCATCAAGAGTTATTTCATATAAAGGCTTAATTGTCTCTGGGCATATAAAAGACTTTTATCTAGATTTATCGGATAAAAATATGAAGGCATCCATGTGTGTTTTTCATCAAAGATTTTCTACAAATACTCTTCCTCAATGGAAGCTTGCTCAACCTTTTAGGTACTTAGCACATAATGGTGAAATTAATACAATTCAAGGAAATAGAAATTGGTACTTAGCTAGAAGGAATAAACTTAATATTGATTCATTGCCTGAACTCAATAAACTTCACCCACTAATATCTAGAGAGGACTCAGACTCATATACATTAGACAATATGTTGGAGTTATTACTTGCTGGAGATATGGGCGTATTCAGAGCTATGAGAACTCTAATGCCGCCAGCATGGCAGAATAATAAAAATATCGATGAAAATTTAAAAGCTTGTTATGAATATCATTCCATGCATATGGAGCCATGGGATGGTCCTGCTGGGATCGTACTAACAGACGGAAGATATGCTGCTTGTGCTCTAGATAGAAATGGATTGAGACCTGCTAGATATGTAATGACGAAAGATAGACATATAACTCTAGCATCAGAAATAGGTGTTTATGATTATGATCATAAAGATGTTGTAAAAAAAGGCAGACTAGCTCCTGGTGAAATGCTAGCTGTTGACACAGAAAAAGGTCAATTATTACTAACAGATGAAATTGATCATATACTAAAAGATAGACACCCATATCTATCATGGCTTAAAAAATATTCTATCAAATCTCCTGAATATGTCGCAGAGAAAGAATATCCTTTAAATTTTAAATCAGATGACTTACTTGTACATAAGAAATCATTTTTGGTAACGTTTGAAGAAGAAAAAGAAATTATAGCTCCCTTGGCTGAGATTGGACAAGAGGCTACTGGATCTATGGGGGATGATACCCCTATGCCAGTATTATCATCTCATAATAGATCTATCTATGATTATTTTAGACAACAATTTGCACAGGTTACAAATCCTCCTATAGATCCATTAAGAGAAGCAAGCGTGATGTCCCTGGAGGTATGTTTTGGCAAAGAGAGAAATTTATTTGAAGAATCTTCAAAACATGCGGATAGACTAATACTTAGGTCGCCTGTATTAGATAGACAAACTTATGACTCAATATTGAACTGCACTCAGAAAAATTATCCTAATGACATCATTAATCTAAATTATGAGTCATCATTAGATTTAGAAGAAGCAATTAACACTATTTGTGATCGTGTAATTAGAAGTGTTAAAAAAGGAAATGTTAATATTATTTTATCTGATAAGAAAATAAATAAAAATCAACTAATCATACCTGCACCTATGGCAGTTGGAGCTGTGCATCATAAGCTAATTGATGCAGGACTAAGATGTGATACCAATTTAATAATAGAAACAGGTTCTGCGAGAAACCCTCACCACTATGCAGTCCTAATTGGATATGGTGCCACAGCAATTTATCCATACCTTGCTTTTGAAATTTTAAATGAAATGGTAAATAAAAAGAAAATCACAATAACTAAGTATGGAGATTGTGTAAAAAATTATGTGCAAGGTATCAATAAAGGCATCTTAAAAATTATGTCTAAGATGGGTATATCATGTATATCCAGTTATAGAGGTGCTCAACTCTTTGAGATTGTTGGTTTAAATCAGAAGATTGTGGAACTCTGCTTCAAGGATACTACTAGTCGTGTATCAGGTTCAGATTTTTCTGATATTGAAGTTGACCTAAAAGATAATAGAAATCTTGCATGGGACATCACAAAAGAAATCAAAACTGGTGGCTTATTAAAATATGTGCATAGTGAGGAACATCATGATTACAATCCTGATGTTGTTAAAGCTCTACAACAGTCTGTAATGACTGGAGATTATGAGGACTATAAAAAGTATTCTAATATAGTAAACAATAGGCAGCCAAGCTTTATTAGAGACTTATTATCATTAAAAGAGAGCTCTAAAAAAATTTCATTATCTAAAGTTGAGCCAGCCCAAAAATTTTATCATCGATTTGATACTGCAGGTATGTCTCTAGGGGCGCTTTCTCCAGAGGCGCATGAAGCACTTGCTGTTGCAATGAATAAGTTAGGCGGCAGATCAAACTCAGGTGAAGGCGGCGAAGATAAAAAAAGATTCAACTGTGAAAAAACATCAAAAATAAAACAGGTGGCATCTGGAAGATTTGGAGTCACACCACACTATTTGGTTAATGCAGAAGTTATACAAATCAAAATAGCTCAAGGAGCAAAACCTGGAGAAGGAGGTCAATTGCCAGGAGATAAAGTAAATAGCATGATTGCAGAACTTAGGTTTTCAGTTCCAGGAGTTACATTGATTTCTCCGCCACCACACCATGATATATATTCAATTGAAGATTTAGCTCAACTCATATTTGATTTAAAACAGGTTAATAATAAAGCATTAATATCAGTTAAACTTGTATCACAAGCAGGTGTAGGAACAATTGCTGCAGGAGTTGCAAAAGCTTATGCAGATCTTATAACAATATCTGGTTATGATGGAGGTACTGGAGCAAGTCCATTAACATCAGTGAAGTATGCTGGTAGCCCATGGGAACTTGGGATCAGTGAAGCCCATCAAACTTTAATGAAAAATAATTTAAGGCATAAAGTTAGACTTCAAACAGATGGAGGTTTAAAGACAGGATTAGATGTTATAAAGGGAGCAATTTTAGGAGCTGAAAGTTTCGGATTTGGAACATCTGTAATGGTTGCGTTAGGTTGTAAATATTTAAGAATATGTCATTTAAATAACTGTGCAACTGGAGTGGCAACACAAAACAAGATTTTAAGAATGAATCATTTTTCCGGCAGCCCAGAAAGAGTTATAAACTATTTTAAATTTGTAGCACAAGATGTCAGGGAAATACTTGCCAGCTTAGGCTTTACATCATTAAATCAAATTATTGGTAGGACTGATTTATTAAAACAAATAAAAGGTGAAACGAAAAAACATCGAAAATTAAATTTAAAAAATTTATTAACGAAAGTTAATAAAAAGAGTGACAGATATTGCACCACTAAGTCGAATGACCCATTTGATAAAGCTATTTTAGCCAAACGAATACTCAAGGATGCTATGCCATTCATAAAAAAACAACAAATGAAAACCTTTTCATATGATATAAAAAACTTTAATAGGAGTATAGGAGCAAATCTATCTGGAGAAATAGCTAAGTTATATGGAAACTATGGTCTTAAAAATAATCCTATAACTTTACAACTTAAAGGTACAGCTGGTCAAAGCCTTGGTGTATGGAATGCTGATGGATTGAATATAACTTTAACCGGTGACTCTAATGACTATGTTGGCAAGGGCATGGCTGGTGGAGAAATTGTAATAAAAACTCCGATTGAGATAAAAGAATCTGCCAATAAAATGATCATTATTGGTAATACATGCTTATATGGTGCTACTGGAGGGAAACTATATGCTGAAGGAATCGCGGGTGAGAGATTTGGGGTGCGTAACTCAGGTTGCACGGCTGTCATTGAAGGAAGTGGTGACCACACATGCGAATATATGACTGGTGGTGCGGTCGTAGTTCTAGGAGATACGGGAAATAATTTTGGAGCAGGCATGACTGGAGGCCTAGCATTTGTATATGACAAAAATAAATCTTTTAAAAATAAGATTAATACTCAGTCTGTAGAAATTAGCAATTTATCAAATAAAGTTTACTCTGATCACCAGGACTTCTTGCTTAAACTTTTAAAATCTTATTACAAGAAAACAAAAAGTATTCATGCGGATAAACTTATTAATAACTATAAAAAAGAAATCAAAAACTTCGTAATGGTCAAACCAAAAGCATCTAGTTATAAAGAATTATTGAACTTAATAACAAAAGTGGCATAAAATGGCTGGTCTTGATAGGGCTTTTATAGATGATCTATTATCGAGAATAGATATTGTTGAAGTTATTAGCGCTGTAGTTCAATTAAAAAAACATGGAACTGGTTATAAAGGGCTTTGTCCTTTTCATGCAGAAAACACTCCTTCATTTAATGTATCTAGCACCAAACAGTTTTATCATTGCTTTGGGTGTGGTGCTTCGGGTGATGCCATAAAGTTTTTAAGGGAGCATGGTGGTTTAACATTTATGGAGGCAATTGAAAAACTAGCAGCTCAAGCAAATATTGAAATACCAAAGACATACACCAAAACAAATAATAATTTAAAAGAATTGTCATACATAAATGAAATTATAAAAAATAAATTTGTTGAAAACCTAAAATCTAATAGTGTCGCATTAGATTATTTGAAAAACCGTGGCATCACTGATGATTTAATTAATAAATTTGAAATTGGTCTAGCTATAGATGCTTGGGATAATGTTACGAATATATTAAAAAAAGATAATATGCTTAAAAATGGTTTGAGTATAGGGTTACTTGTTGAGAGTAAAGGTAAGGTATATGACAGGTTTAGAAACAGAGTCATGTTTCCGATAAGAAATACATCAGGGCATACAATTGCATTTGGGGGGCGAGCATTAAGTAAAAGTGATAATGCTAAATATATAAATTCACCAGAGTCTGAAATCTTTTATAAGAGCTCGGAGGTTTATGGGTTATATGAATCAAAGCAAGATATAAATAAAAAAGATCAAATTATCATTGTTGAAGGCTATACTGATGTCTTGGCTCTTCACAAGAATGGATTTAGTAATTGTGTAGCCACCTTAGGCACTGCATTTACAAAACTTCATATTGTAAAATTATTAAGGTATAGCAAGAACATTATATTCTGTTTCGATGGTGATGATGCTGGCAAAAAAGCTGCATGGAAAGCAATGACTAATTGTTTGTCTGAGTTAAGAGATGAAACAAATATTGGATTCTCATTCATAGAAGATGGAAGAGATCCTGATGAAATATCAAATCAAGATCCTGACGAGTTTAGAAAAGTTATAGATAATCCTGTTCCACTATCTGATTTTTTATTCGATAGTCTATTAAGAAACCTTGATCTTAAAAAAATTGAAGATAAAGCTAGATTCACAAAAAGTATAATGCCTCTAATATCTCAAATACCAATGGGTTTGTATAAAAAATTACTTCAAGAAAGGTTATCAACATTAACAAATTTATCAAATGAAGATTTATTTAATGATAATCAAATAAAAGCACAAAAAAATCAGCCTCCTGTACCATCCAATGATATAAGTCTATCGGATAGTTTGCTTTTATCTATATTCTTGGAACATCCTAGTTTGCTTGACCAGTTTAGTGAAAAAGTAATTAAAATAATTGAAGATAAAAATATTATAAAAATTATTAAATTGATACCCACTTTTAAAAAAGGAAATAATTTTCAAATGAATAAATTTCTTGAAACTGATGATAAAATAAAAGAATTATTTATCAAATATTCTACAGATAAAATTACATATAAAAATGAGAATTCTGCTAAAAACACAATTATTTCAATTTTAAATAACTATGAAGGTCAAGATAAAGAATCTCAATATTTTGCTGTATTGCAAAAATACTCTGATGGAATAGAGTTGACTGAGGCAGAACAGTCCTTGCTAAAAAGTTTCAAAAAATAGTTATTTTTTTAGAATATCATTTGATTTAATGATATATTAGTTTGAGCTAAAATATCATGAATAACAAACATCTATTTACATCAGAAAGCGTATCACCGGGACATCCCGATAAATTAAGCGATCAGCTTTCAGATGCAGTGCTAGATTACGTCTTTGAAACAGATAAAAATGCAAGAGTGGCGTGCGAGGTTCTAACAAAAGGGAAAAAAGACTCAGCAGGTTCTATTGTAGTTGCTGGTGAAATAACTTGCTCAAACCCACTAGATTTTGATCAAAAACTACGTGATGTTATATGTGACATTGGTTATAACTCCAATGAATTGGGCTTTAATGGCAAAGAATGTGATATTGTAAGATTAATCAATCAACAGTCGCCAGACATCAAAATGGGCGTAGACCGTCAAGATAAAAAAAACCAAGGGGCTGGTGACCAAGGCTTAATGTTTGGTTATGCCTCAAATGAAACAGAAGTATTAATGCCTGCGCCTATATATTACTCTCATCGATTAGTGGAAAAACAAGCAAATATTTTAAAAGAAGGCAAAGCTAAGTGGCTAAGACCTGATGCAAAAAGCCAGGTAACATTTCTATATGAAGATGGTAATCCTGTCTCGGTTGATACTATTGTTTTATCAACACAACATGATGATACTATTAATTTAAAACAAATAGAGGAATTCGTAGTAGAAGAAATAATTAAGCCTACTATTCCAAATGAATATCATACTAATAATACTAAAGTATTTGTAAATCCAACTGGTAACTTCATTGATGGTGGACCGATGGGTGATTGTGGTTTAACAGGTAGAAAAATTATTGTAGATACTTATGGAGGAATGGCAAGGCATGGTGGAGGTGCTTTTTCAGGGAAAGATCCTTCTAAAGTTGATAGATCAGCAGCATATATTTCAAGGTATGTTGCAAAAAATATTGTTGCTGCTGGAATTGCTGATAAATGTGAAATTCAATTATCATATGCAATTGGCATAGCTCAACCAACATCCATATCTGTAAATACATTTGGCACTGGCAAAAAAGATGATTCAACAATATCATCTATTATAAGTGAGGTATTTGACTTAACTCCTTATGGAATTACTGAGACCTTAGACTTACTCAATCGAAAATATCAGCCAACTGCGGCTTTTGGCCATTTTGGAAGAGTTGGCGACAACTTTACATGGGAGCAAACAGATAAAATTGATATACTTATGGAAAAAGTATCATAAAAACATACATAGGAAAACATTATGAAAACTGATGAAATTAAAAAAATTGGAACAGACTATAAAGTTGCTGACATATCATTAGCAGAGTTTGGTAAAAAAGAAATTAAAATTGCTGAAACTGAGATGCCTGGTTTAATGGCAATTAGAGAAGAATATAAGAATAAAAAGCCTCTTGAAGGAGCTAGAATCATCGGTTGTCTACATATGACTATTCAGACAGCAGTACTGATAGAGACTTTAGTCGATCTTGGTGCTGACGTAAGGTGGTCTTCATGTAATATTTTTTCAACCCAAGATCATGCAGCAGCAGCAATAGCAGACCAAGACATACCTGTTTATGCATGGAAAGGTGAAACTGAAGAAGAATATAAGTGGTGTATAGACCAAACAATTAATGGTCCTGAAGGATGGAAGCCAAATATGCTGCTTGACGATGGCGGAGATCTTACTGGAATAATTCATGAAGAACACAAGGAACTTTTAAACGATATCTTGGGTGTTTCAGAAGAAACCACAACAGGTGTTCACAGGTTATATGAAATGGAAAAGAAAAATGAATTAATGATGCCTGCTATGAATGTAAATGATTCTGTAACCAAATCTAAATTTGATAATCTATATGGTTGCCGTGAATCACTGGTGGATGGTATTAAAAGAGCAACAGACACAATGATCGCTGGTAAACTGGCAATTGTATGTGGATATGGCGATGTTGGGAAAGGCTCAGCTGGATCTCTTAGAGGTTTAGGTGCGAATGTTCTTATAACCGAAGTGGATCCTATATGTGCTCTCCAAGCATCAATGGAAGGCTACAAAGTTGTTGATATGAATGATTATATAGAAGAAATAGATATATTCGTCACAGCTACCGGAAATTTCAATGTTATCAATCATGATCAAATGATAAAAATGAAAAATGGTGCAATAGTATGTAATATAGGCCACTTTGATAATGAAATAGACGTTGAAGGTCTCAAAAAATATCAATGGGAGAATATTAAACCACAGGTTGATCATGTTATTTTTCCAGATGGTAAAAGAATTATATTATTAGCTGAAGGAAGACTTATAAACTTAGGTTGTGCTACAGGCCATCCTAGCTTCGTTATGTCATGTTCTTTTACAAACCAAGTTATGGCTCAGATAGAATTATGGAATAATCATAAAAATTATGAGAATAAAGTATATGTTCTTCCTAAAGATCTAGATGAGAAAGTAGCTAAATTACACTTAGATAAACTGGGTGTGAAACTGACTAAGCTCACAAAAGAACAAGCGGACTATATCAGTGTAAATGAACAAGGACCTTATAAGAAAGATACTTATAGATATTAAAAGCTCTTGTAAATATTTTTAGACACTATGTCAAATATTCATACTAAAAATGAATCTCAAATAATTCATAGGGATCTCAAAGTTGTGTGGCATCCATGCACTCAAATGAAAGATCATGAAAAAATTCCTATGATACCTATAAAAAAAGGAAAAGGTGTTTGGTTAACTGACTATAATAACAATAAGTATATTGATGCTATTAGTTCTTGGTGGGTAAATCTTTTTGGTCACTCGAATACTTATATAAACAATAAGATAACAAAACAGCTAAAGAATCTAGAACATGTGTTACTAGCTGGCTTTACACATATGCCTGCTATTCAATTAGCTGAGAGATTAATTAATATCTCACCTAACAAAATCAAGAAATGTTTTTTTACTGATAATGGTTCTTCTGCGATTGATGCAGCAATGAAAATGAGTTTTCATTATTGGGTGAATAAAGGGTACAAAAAAAAGAAAAAGTTTATTGCTCTATCAAATAGTTATCATGGCGAAACTCTAGGTTCATTATCTGTCAGTAACATAGATTTATATAAAAAAACATATAAGAGTTTGATGAAAGAAACAATAATTGTCCCTAGCCCAGACTCTTACCTAAAGAATGATAAACATACCGAAAAACAACATGCGGTATTAATGTTTGACCATATGCTAAAAGCTATAGAAAAAAATCATACTCAGACGTGTGCAGTAATTATCGAACCATTAGTCCAATGTGCAGGGTATATGAGGATGTACCATCCCATATATTTAAAATTACTTAGGCAGGCATGTAGTAAATATAACATTCACCTTATAGCTGATGAAATAGCTGTAGGATTTGGTAGAACAGGGTCAATGTTCGCTTATGAACAAAGTAAAATCACACCTGACATAATATGTTTATCCAAAGGGATAACTGCTGGTTATATGACTTTATCTACAATATTAACAACAGATGAGATATATAATGCTTTCTATGATGAATATACAAAACTTAATGCTTTTTTACATTCTCATAGCTATACTGCAAACCCAATAGCTTGTGCTGCTGCTAATGCGTCATTGGACTTATTTGAAAAAAATAATGTAATTGAAAAAAATAAGATACTGTCTAATTATATTCATAATTCACTTAAAGAACTATCTGAGCACCCTCATGTGAGCGATGTAAGGCAGCATGGAATGATTGCTGCCATAGAAGTAGTCAAAAATAAACTTACAAAGGAACCGTATGATTGGAAAGAACGACGTGGAATGCTTGCTTATCAATATGGTTTAAAGAATAATGTGTTAATCAGACCTTTAGGTAATGTTATTTATTTTATGCCTCCATATGTTATAAAAAAGAAAGAGATTGATAAGGTCATCAATGTCATTAAGGCTGCTATTGATGTTGCAACAAAATAAAATATATAGAATCTTTTTAAAAAATATTATTGAAATCAATAATCCTATAAAACTGGATAAAGATACATCTAACCATATCAAGAATGTTTTAAGGATAAGAAATAATGAAGAAATAAAAATATTCAATGGTGACGGCAAAGAATACAATGCGAAAGTTGAGTACCAGGAAAAATCTATTACAGCAACTCCTTATAAACTATCTAGGCAAATACCCATAGATGATCATCAAATAATATTAGCACAATGTATACCAAATTATAAAGCTATGGATCTAACTATACAGAAATCCACAGAGCTCGGAGTAAATCAGATAATCCCTATATCATCGTCAAGAAGTCATCCTGGTAATCATGAAAAAAAAATGGATCATTGGAAAAAAATTATTATTCATGCAACTGAACAATCTAATGGTCTATATTTACCCGTGATAGATAAAGTTATGTGTCTCGAAGATTTTATAAATAAACATAATGTTGATCAGTACCATAATATTTGTTTCAACATAATGGGGCGAAGTATGCAACCAAATGATATAAATCATAAATCACATGCTATCATGATTGGTCCTGAAGGGGGGTTCAGTAATCAAGAACTTGAATTATTAAGGAATAATAACTGGAATATAATTACCCTAGGAGATAGGATATTTAGAACAGAAACGGCTTCTATTGTTGCACAATCAATTTTGAGGGGATATTAAATGTTTAATATTAAGACCATTGCTGAGTATACTAAAACTTTCAACAATGAAAAGTTGCACTCAGAGATCATAAAAAATCATATGAAGATAGAGGCATGGTTTAGAAATCAATGGGTTAAATATCCTGCTCCATTTTACTCTTCTATTGATATAAGAAATTCAGGTTACAAAATAGCACCAGTAGACACTAATCTTTTTCCAGCAGGATTTAATAACCTAGATGAAGATTTAGAGTTTCTGTATATTTCAGCCGCTCAACATGCGTTTGAAAGGTTGTCGCCAGATTTGACTAAAATTTTGATTATCTCTGAAAATCATACAAGAAATAAATTTTATCAATCTAGTGTTGATGCTTTATGCAATATCTTGAGTAAATCCGGTTATGAAATTGAAGTTACAACATTGCATAATACGGATGCCATTGAGGAGATAAATCCTGAGTTATCCCATGATGGAGATATACTTAAATATAATAACTTTATACCTGATGCGATCTTACTAAATAATGATTTGTCAGCTGGGGTACCAAGTATTCTAAATAATATCAGTCAACCCATCTTACCAGATAAAAATTTAGGGTGGACAAATAGATCAAAAACAATACATTTTGAATATTATAGTGACATCGTAAGCAATTTTTCTAGAATGTTAGAAATTGATTCGTGGTTAATAGAACCATTATTTAGAAATTGTGGTGAAATTGATTTTAAAACTAAACAGGGAGAAGATTGCCTTGTACATCATGCAACTAGACTTTTTGCATTGATTAAAGATAAGTATGAGCTTTATAAAATAAATGAGGATCCATACATAATGATAAAGGCTGACTCAGGAACATATGGTATGGGAATTATGCAAATCAGAAGTATAGAAGAACTTACAAGTCTAAATAGAAAACAAAGAACAAAAATGTCAAAAATTAAAGGTGGAAATAAACTTAATAAAGTAATTCTTCAAGAGGGCATTTATTCAAATGAGAATATGAAACATGATAACCAGGTTGCTGAACCTGTTATATATGCTTTTGGTAGTAGTCTTGTCGGCGGGTTCTATAGGTTGCATGATGCTAAAAATAACTCAGAAAACTTAAATTCTCCTGGAATGACATTTCACCCCATCCCATTCAAGGATGCTTGTATTAGTCCAAATGATGACGAGCTGATATACTCAGATACTAATAAGTTTTACATATATGGTGTTATTGCAAGGTTGGCAATTTTAGCAGCAGCTAAAGAATTATATAATGTTGAGACGTAAAGATGTATTCATTTGGAATTATAATGGATCCTATCCAGGATATAGATATAACTAAAGATTCAACGATAGCTATAATTGAATCATTACAAAAAAGTTCTAAAATATTTTACATAATTCCAGGAACTCTACATATAAATAATAAAAAAGTGTACGGGGAGTTAGGACGTCTAAAAATAGATAGTAAAAAACAAAAGTTCTATGAGGTTTCAAGTCCTCGTCTAGAAGAATTAACTGAATTAGATTGCGTATTATTTAGATTAGACCCACCCGTTGATGAATATTATATACAGTTAACATATATACTTGACCATTTAGAATCACAAGGGGTCTTGATTATCAACTCTCCTCAATCTCTAAGAGATTTTAACGAAAAGATCTTAGGTAATATACTATCAAATAAACAGATTCCAACAATTATAACCTCAAACAAAAATCATATAATGGATTTTTTAAAGAAACATGAGAAGATTGTTTTAAAACCAATGAATCTCATGGCAGGCAAAGGAATTATATCCTTATCATATAATGATGGTAGTGATGTTTTAGCTGAAGAGTTTAATGACCCAAGAAAGTATGTGATATGTCAAAAGTTTATCGATGAAATTATTAATGGCGATACACGCATATTAATCACTAATGGAGTAGTTCATGAAGATGTGTTGGTTAGATATCCACCTGAAAATGACTTTAGATCTAACTTATCTTATGGTGGAAAATATGAAGTAAAAGACATTAATAAAAAATATTTAAATCATTTAAAAGAAGTTGCTGAGTATCTAAAATATAATAGAATTTATTTTGCTGGTGTTGATATGATTGGTGATTATATTACAGAAATAAATATCACATCACCAACAGGCATAAAACAGATTGAAGAAAAGAATAAAAAAATAAGTGACGAAATATCATCAGAATTTATAAAAATAATTCAGAATTATTATGAAGGAAAAAAATAATAATATAATAAATAAAGATTATTTATACATGGGTATTGATTTTGGGAGTAAAAAAATTGGTTTTGCTATTGGTCAACTTATTACAGCTAAATCCTCGCCCTTAGGTATAGTAATTAATAAAAATAACCAAGTTAACTGGGCTGATATTCAACATCTTGTTGAAAAATGGAAACCAAACGTAATAATAGTTGGATACCCCTATGCACTCAAAAGAAACAAGTTTCTTGAAAGTCTTGATAATTTCATCAAGGATTTGACATATATGTATAAAGATACAATCCAAGTTTCTGTATTCTCAGAAGTCTTATCAACAGAAGAAACCAAAGAGCTGTATGCCAATATTCGTAAAAGTGATTATAATATTAGTAAAAAAGATAACTTAGATGATTTATCAGCATCTATAATTTTAGAAAGCTGGTTTAATGAAAATATGATAAGCTAGAAATATGGACATTAATCATAATATTCAATTTAATGATGATAAGAAGCTGATTCATTTCTTAAATATTGAAAATCTTTCGGCTAAGCAGATCTTAGAGATATTAGAACTTGCAGATACTGTAAAATCAAAAAGCTTAAATGAAAAAACAGTTGCAAGCTTATTTTTTGAACCTAGTACGCGAACAAAGACTACATTCGAGCTCGCAGCCAAAAGACTTGGGGTGGACTTTATAAATATTGATATAGCTAACTCATCCACATCTAAGGGTGAGTCTATAGTAGATATGATAAAAACTCTTGAAGCCATGCGGTGTAATATGTTTATAGTGAGGCATAGCACATCAGGTATTCCACATTACATAGCAGAACAAGTTGGTAACAAGATCTCAGTTATAAATGCAGGTGATGGCACTCATGCTCACCCTACTCAAGCAATGCTAGACATGTATACGATTAAAAAATATAAAACAAATTTTAAAGACTTAAATGTTGCTATTGTAGGAGATATACTTCATTCAAGAGTCGCTAAATCCTTAATTACAAGTCTAAATATATTAAGAGTAAACAATATTAATATTATAGGTCCTAAAAACTTGATGCCTGAAAATATTGATGAACTTAATGTTACTTATTCAGATAAATTAGAAGAAGGCATAGACCAAACAGATGTAATAATTATGCTAAGATTGCAAAAAGAAAGGATGCAGGAAGCTCTGATTTCAACGGATGACTATTATAAAGAGTTTGGACTGACTAAAAATAAAATAAAAAGTGCAAAGAAGGATGTAATAGTTATGCATCCTGGTCCTATAAACAGAGGGATAGAAATTGATTCAGATGTAGCTGATGGGCCAAATTCAGTAATACTTGATCAAGTGTCTGCTGGAATATCAATAAGAATGGCGATTATGTCGCTAATTTTAGAAAATAAAAAATAGTATTCATGAAATCAGATTATATACAGGTGCTATCATCCATAGAAAAGGACATAGAATATTTCAATAAACTAAAAAATGATAAAATTTCATTAATAGTAGTAACCAAATCACAAACTTTGGAAAACATTTCTGAAATTGTAAAAAATGGTTACAAGCGTCTAGGTGAAAACTATGTTGACGAAGCATCTAAAAAAATAAAGTTTTTTAATGATGATTCTATAGAATGGCATTTTATAGGAAAAATCCAATCAAACAAGATAAAGAAGATTGTTAAAAGTTTTAGTTGGGTACAAACAGTTTCATCAATAAAGCATGCTAAGTTACTTCATAAAGCCTGCTTAGAAACATCAAAGACAATGAATGTTTGTATTCAAGTTAATATCGATAATGAACCCACAAAGTCAGGTATACTACTTGAAGATGTTGATGATTTCATAGAAAACATTTTAGTTTTTGATAGACTTGTAATAAGGGGGCTCATGGCTATCCCATCAAAAATCAATGCTTTGAAAGAAAATATAAATTCATATAAGATACTTAAGTCAGAGTATGATAGATTGCATTATAAATACAAAAGTTTTAATACTCTATCAATAGGAATGAGTAATGATTATAAGCTTGCAATAGATAATGGTTCTAATATGGTAAGAATCGGCAGTTTAATATTTGGTGAGAGAAAATAATGTTAAAGAGAATTTCAATAATAGGAGCAGGTAATTTAACTCAGGCATTACTTTATTCAATAGATAACTCGTCATTAAAAATGGATATAAATCTATATGATAAAGATAAAAAAAAGAAAGTTTTTGCATCTCAGAAAAAATGGAATTTTTTTACAAAAATTGGTAAAGAGATAGCTGGTAGTGATATTATCATCATAGCTGTAAAACCAAACCAATATCAAAATGTATGCAGTGATATTAAGAAAGAAGTTATCAAAGAGACTATTATTGTAAGTCTAATGGCTGGTGTTAAAATTAGGGATTTAAAATCTCAACTACCCAGTCAATCCAATGTCTTAAGAGTTATGACTAATATCAATGCAAAATATAATAATGCCATATCGTCACTTTATTTTGATAAAAGTTTTAAAAAAACTCACATAACTCCTTTGAAAAAATTTTTTTCACTATTCGGTGATGTTAGAGTTCTAAAACAAGAGTCTCATATAGATAAATATACTGCCTTGATAGGCAGTGGTCCTGCATATTTTATTTATTTTTCAGAATCTATGATTGAAATATTTCAGAGCTTTGGCTTTACTAAAAAAGAATCTGCAGATCTAGTTTCTGATCTTTTCTATGGAACCGCTCTACTATGTAAACAAGATAGTAGAAGTTTTGCAAAAATTAAAAAATCTGTTGTTTCAAAAGGAGGTACAACCGAGGCTGCTTTGCAAAAACTTGATAGACTTAAAACTAAAAAAATATTAATGGAATCCATAAAAGATGCTTATGTTAAAGCTAAATTTTTAAGTAGGGCTAAATAATGGAGGGTTATGCATCAAAACCTATAGTTTTTCTTCTCATTACTTTAATTGGATTTTTCCAGTTTTTATTGATATTGAGATTTTTATTTGAAGTAATGAGAGTTTCTTATAATAATCAAATAACACAATTTGTTGTTAAAGCTACAGATCCGATATTAATACCATTAAGACTTATACCCTTATACATTGGCAGACTGGATCTTGTCATCATTATACTTATAACTGTCGTAACTACTCTAAAGATCTACTTAAATCCTAATTTTAGCGGTTTTGAATATAGCTTAAATGCTCTTCTAGTTGCAGGTTTTGGATATGCTATCAAGGAAACAATAGATATATTATGGTATGCAGTTATCATTGGTGCTATAGGTAGCTGGTTTATGGCTTATAATACACATCCAATTTTTAATTTGATTGATGAAATATGTGAGCCAATGTATAGGCCAGTCCGATCTATAATGCCAAATTTATCAGGTATAGATTTATCACCTATCATATTATTGGTTGGTTTAAACTTACTACAGATGATAATTTTACCGCCGATATTTAATTTAACGAGATTTTTATAATATGAGTGACTCATTAATCAATATCTTTACTGACGTCGCAGAGATAAAATCTCCACTTAAATTGGCATCAGGTAAAGTTATTGATGAATATAATCTAAAATATGAAACATATGGGGTGCTTAATAAAGAAAAGAACAATGCCGTATTAATATGTCATGCCCTATCAGGAAATCATCATGCAGCAGGATGTTATAAAAATGAAAACAAACCAGGCTGGTGGGATAATATGATAGGCCCAGGAAAACCAATAGATACCAATAAGCTATATGTTGTATGTCTAAATAACTTAGGAGGGTGCCATGGGTCAACTGGTCCAACAAGTCAAATTCCTAACACACAAAAAATATATGGCTCTTCATTTCCTATAGTAACTGTCAATGATTGGGTTAATTCTCAAAAAGAATTGATGGATTTTCTTAAAATCCCTAGCTGGAGATTTATTGTTGGTGGCAGCCTAGGTGGCATGCAGGCATTTCAATGGACAATACAGTATCCGTCTCTAGTCAAAAACTGTATTGTTATTGCTGCAGCGCCAAAACTCACAGCTCAGAATATTGCTTTCAATGAAGTTGCAAGACAGGCGATTATGAAAGATCCTAATTGGCATGATGGAAATTATATTGAAAAAGGAGTTGTTCCTGCGCAAGGGCTTTCACTTGCTAGAATGCTCGGGCACATAACATATCTTTCAGATGAATCAATGGGCGAGAAATTTGGTAGAGAATTGAAACAGGCAAAACTTAACTTCAACTATGAAGTGGAGTTTCAGATAGAAAGTTACTTGAGGTATCAAGGTGAAAAGTTTGTAACAGGATTTGATGCTAATACATATTTATTAATGACAAAATCATTAGATTATTTTGACCCAATAAAAGATTTTGGAACTTCGCTCAAGGAGATTTTTAAATCAGTCAAATCAAAATATCTAGTAGTTTCTTTTACATCAGACTGGAGGTTCCCTCCTAAACGATCGAGAGAGATAGTTAAATTATTATTAGATAATGAAAAAGATGTTAGCTATTCTGAAATTAATTCTGAGGGTGGGCATGATGCATTTTTAATGAATAATAAGGACTATTTTGGAGTTATGAAATCTTTTATAGATGAGGTTAATAATGGCATTTAGAAAAGATTTAT
This sequence comes from Gammaproteobacteria bacterium, assembly GCA_038101125.1. GTDB lineage: Bacteria > Pseudomonadota > Gammaproteobacteria. Next base: position 33,625 of record JAYNVZ010000005.1, read on the forward strand.
TATTAATAAGCTCATGGATAAGGCCTAGCAGCAAAGTCCTTGATTTAGGTTGTGGAGATGGCGAGTTACTGAAATTATTGAAAATTGATAAAAATATCAATGGATATGGCATTGATAATGATGTGATGAATGTTAAGAAGTCATTAACCAATAATATCAATGTCCTTCAAATGGATTTAGACAATGGTTTGGGTGATTTTGAATCAAACTCTTTTGACTATGTAGTATTAGCCCAGTCCCTACAAGTAGTGAAGAATCCAAAGTTATTGATCGATGATATGTTGAGGGTTGGAGATGAAATAATTGTTTCTTTCCCAAATATGGGGCATTGGGTTGCTAGACTTCAACTTCTCCTTGGTGGAAAAATGCCAGTTACAGGAAACCTTCCATATAAATGGCAGGACACTCCAAACATTCATCTGTGTACAATTAAAGATTTCATGGATTTCTGTAAAGAGAATAATTATGAAATTACTGAAAAATACATCGCTAACGATAAACAAAAAAAGAACTTATTTAATAAAGTAATGCCAAACTTGTTTGGAGAAGTTGCAACATTTAGGATTAGATAGTTATCTATGTTTGGCCTTCATAAAATCTTCATGTTTTACATAAATTAAGTCTGCAATTTTTCGAATTGTATGATCTTCATATTTATCAATTCGTCCATCAGCGAATGCAACATCCCATAATTCTCGAATAAGCGCTTTCTTTTCAGTATATTTATAAACTTCATTAATTTTAGAAGTCCAGTCATATAATGAGATCATCTCTTGGTTCTTATTATTAGCAATTTCTAACAAAATATTTATCTGAGAGTCATCAAGATTAAATTTATCTTTTAAAATGCTAATAATTTTATTATTTTCTTGTTCATCAAAATTATCATCTGATTTTGAAACTTCAATCAATAAAACGCATGTTGCAAGTGTCATGTCATCAAATTTTTTAACATCCTCATGGACAGATTTATCTGTATTACGCAGATATTTATCCATGATATTTAAAAAAGCTTTCAATTTTAATTAAATGTTTGCTTAAGAGAGTATAGTCCACTATTGTCATACTCATTAAAGAAGATATCGACAAAAGGATGGTCTACTGGGTCAGTGCTTGCGTCGCTAAGTAAATTAGACTCTGCTACGTAAGTTTCATTACCTTGGCCATGAACTAAAACATGATACCAGGGCTTATTTTTAGCTGGTTTAGATTTGGCTACATTGTCGTACCACTCTTCTGTTCCTTGAAAAAAAGGGTCTGCATCGACTATAACGCCTCTATATCTAAACTTTGAGTGATATACTATTTGCCCTAATCTGAATCTAGCTTTTGATTTTAGTGGTGTGTCCATAGTACTATTATAAGGTCTCTTCAGTCACATTTAAAGTGTCTGATACAGATAATTTGTTAATCATACAAAAAAGTTATATTAACCCTTCTATTTGCATAAGAATTATCAAATTCAAAATCATCAGTTGAATGAAAAAGTTTAGAATTGAATATCACAGCTCTATTCTCTTTATATGGTATGATTTTTTCTTTGATATTATTTGATATGAGCATTTCTTTGATTTTAGGAGATCTCTCTAGACTATTATATTCTGCAAAATCCCAGTTCATAGGAGGAATCTTATTCCAAACTCTTAAGCCGCCAGAGTTTTTGTCTTGATTTGCTGACTCTGGACTAATCCAAAAATTAACATTCACTGAAGCTTGATCAGCATGGATATTAGTGCCAACATTTTGACTATCATATTTAAAAATCCATGCTTGAGTTAATCTAAGCTCTTTAAATATATGCTCATAAGTTAACCTTAAATTTTCACTTAACTGTAATATAAATTCATTAGACAAGCCTTTTGATAAAAAAGCTCCGACATAACCACCGTGATAAGGATACTTAAACACATTTGCATTTCTGCAAAATTTTTGAATTTCATATAAAGCATCATCAGAAAGGAAATTATCTATTACTACAACTTCTGGAGATCCATTAATATAACTATTTTCAATTAATTTGATATCATTTTCTAGATTTAATAAGTTAGATGATGTTATTTTTGGAGGTTTATTATATAAAACTTTAAACAATTTCTTCTTAAAGTCATATGAAATATGACTAAAATCTAGGTCACCTTTTTTTGACTCTTCATAGAGATCTTTGAGAGAATCATAATATTCTTTTGTAAACTTGGGGTTTCTGATATCGTCTGTGTCATTATCTATAAACGATAATTGTTCATATTCATGTGCAATTAGAGTACTCAATAGTTTTTCATCTGATAAATGTCTTTTAATATTATTTTTCTGTAATTCAACATTAGAACCATAAAGACTTAAAACTGTTTTAAAGTTCTTATTAGCCTCTTTGATATTTCCCATCCATAGATGGCTCATTCCTAGCATTAAATATGAATCAGCATACTCGGGATCTTTCATAATAGCGTTATTGAACCACTCGATTGATGTTTCAAGATTTTTTATTTTTCGATCTTGCTGAAAAATATATTGATAGACCTCTCCTATCCTGTGATCTGCATCACTAAAAGATTCATTGCATGACAAGGTTTTCTTTAATAAGTCAATTGACTGATGATACTTTTGATGATCGATGTAGAGATTTGCGCAATTAAAATATGCTTTATACTCACTATCGTTTAAAGACATAGCTTTTTTAAAACATTGTTCTGATTTTTTTAGATCTTTTAGATTTTTATAGAATATCCCTAAATTATTATTTGCTTCATAATTATTTGGATCAATATCACATGCTTTCTTAAGGTATGATACAGCATCCTTATATTTTAAGTTTTGGGAAAGAATGCATCCATGAAGGTGGTTTGCAGAAAAGTTGTTTTCATCTTGGTCTAGAATTAATAGATAAATATCATCCGCTTTCTCTAGTTTTCCATCATGATGTAGATTTAGAGCTTGGTTTAATAGGTCGTTTATATTTTTGTCTTTCATTTATTTCTTGCCCAGGGACAGAATCGAACTGCCGACACGAGGATTTTCAGTCCTCTGCTCTACCGACTGAGCTACCTGGGCTTGAATATTATTTATCTTCTGGTACAAATCCTTCTGGCATCACAGCGCCATCACCAAATAAAAACTTTTCCATCTCTTCTTCGAGAAATTTTCTTGCTTTAGGGTCAACAGGTGTCAATCTCATTTCATTTATCAACATTGTCTGATGCCCCATCCACATTCCCCAAGCTTCTGCAGAGATATTCTCCATTATTTTTTTGCCTATATCGCCTGGATAAGGCTGGTAATCCAGGGCTTCTGATTCTTTTTTTAACTTTAAACAATTAATTTTTGCCATACTAATTTTTATATTTATTAAATATTTTGTCTTGGTATTTTGGAATTCCAAAATCCATGTTTGATAGATTATACCAATTATCATCAGATAGGCTAACCTTTTTATGAGATTTGATATTGCATGTCATCACGTTGAATATAAATTTTATATGAGAAAGATCATGTGAAAACTTCCAAATCTCTGATTCTAATGATTTTTCTAAATTAAATGAGCTCGCCCATTCAAATAAGTCAGATTTTTTATGAAATATAGGTGCTGAATATAAGCCATTCCATAAGTTGTCATATGATATCTTCTCAAGATAGAGATCGCCATCTTGATTTAATATCGCTAATGCCCATATGTTTCTTTTACTATTATTTTTTTTAATAGGTAGTTTAGTGATATTTGACTCAATATTCTTATAGGGATAAGATTTACAACTATTGTTAACTGGACATGACTCACACAATGGATTAGATTTTTTGCATACTAATGAACCTATATCCATATAAGCTTGTATAAAATCTGACGGTCTATTGGCTGGTAATAAGTTTTCTGATATTTCCCATAAAGAATCCACCATGTCTTTCGTGTTTTGTAGTCCGAATAATCTAGAAAGGAATCTTTTGACATTACCATCGAGTATAGAGCGTTTTCCATAACCACTAAATGTGACAATTGCTGACGCTGTAGTTCTGCCTATCCCCGGAAGACTTAAAATATCTTCATAATTCTTTGGAAACTCACTATTAAACTCATTATTGATTTTGATACATGTCCTATGGATATTTTCTGCACGTCTATAAAATCCTAATCCACTCCAAAGTCTCATGATCTCATTTAAGCTTGCATTTGAAAGTACCTTTAAATTTGGATACTTCTTAATAAATTTTTTATAATATGGAATTACTGTCTTAACTTGTGTTTGCTGCAGCATCACTTCTGAAATCCAGATTTTATAAATATCATTGGTTTTCCATGGAAGAAGTTTTCTTCCATTTTTATCATACCATTGAAG
>JAYNVZ010000005.1:37959-45502 GCA_038101125.1 Gammaproteobacteria bacterium
CAATAAAATATTGTGATCAGAATGGGAGTTCGAGTTTTTCTTTAAGTTCATCTTGTATTCTATCGATTATCTTTTCTTTTATAGGAGCTATAATTTCTCTTTTAATGATATCTTTCATATCAATTGTAACATCAGGATTATCCAGTGTTCCTCTGATCCGTATTGGAAGTTCTTTATCAACTAAATCTTTTGGATAGTGATCTAAATAGACACTATTTGTTAAGGTCATGTCTTTGATGCCTCTAATTTGTCCAACCATATCAATTTTAATACTCTTACTAATTAGATCTATTGTGCCTTTGCCATTGGATTGCATGAGTTGGGTTTCTAGATATAACTTATTTATGGTCATGATATTTTTGTTGATAATTGCATTCGAATATATTCTATTAATTGCTGTATTATTATTTTGATTAATACCACTGAAATTTTTAAATTTGAGGAGAGAGTATGTTTTCATCAAAATCTCATCTATATTCGTTCCAAAATAAATAATATCTTCTGCTTCCGCTTTATCTACATCTATAATCTTATCCGCAAGTTTATCTTTATTAACAATTAAAACTAAGCGCCCGATATTTGCGATACTCTTAACAGGATTTGATACTTCATCTGATATTCTAATTCCACTAATTGACATGTATGCATTTGATCCAGCATCAGATAGACCTATGTCTAAGCTTCCATCATAAATAAAAGTATAATTAATCTTTGATGATACATATTCTTCTATTTCTGATCTAAAGTTATCTGGATCAAAGAGGAATAATAGGTATCCACCAACAATAATAATTAATGAAACGAACAGTATTACAAGTTTGTATACATTTTTTGACATTATGGTCCTCTTTTAAATTGGCCGGACTGACCACCTTCTTTAAAGACCAAATGGACGTCCGATATTGTCATGTTTTTGTCAATATATTTACACATGTCGTAGATAGTTAACAAGGATATTTGTACAGCACATAAAGCTTCTATTTCTACGCCAGTTTTACCATGACAATTAACTTCACTGGTGCACTCTATTTTGTCAGATAACACATTAAAGCCTATATTTACACTAACAATGTTTAGGCTATGTGTTAGTGGAATTAATGAAGATGTGCTTTTGGCAGCCTGTATACCTGCAATTTGTGCAACCACAAGCACATCGCCTTTTTTATTTAAACCATCATTTATTGATTTTAAGGCTTCTTTATTTAAATAAATACTTCCAATTGCAATTGCTTTACGCTTTGTTGAAGACTTATTGCCTATATCAACCATTTGTATATTACCTTTATTATCAATGTGATTACTTTTGGCCATATCTTTATATCTTCTATTTTATTATAATTCTACAGTATATAGGTTTATTTTAAAATTTAAGAATCATCGTGAAAATTATACTTGCATCAAAAAACCAAGACAAAATCAAAGAAATTGAAAAGATACTTAATCGTGCTAATAGAACACTTGTCACCTGTAATGACATAGATATACCTGAAGTTGAAGAAACAGGCTCAACTTTTGTTGAAAATGCAATTCTTAAAGCTAGAAGTGCCTCAATCTCAACAGGTTTAGCGGCTATAGCGGATGATTCTGGCATCGAAGTAGATTATCTAAATGCTAAACCAGGAATTAAATCTGCTAGGTACTCTGGTAACAATGCAACAAATGAGAGTAATAATTTAAAATTACTTGCGGCACTTGATGGTGTGCCATATGAAAAAAGAAAAGCTTGTTATCGATGTGTAATTGTTTATATGAGATTTCCAGATGATCCGTTTCCAGTGATTACATCAGGGAGTTGGCATGGCTATATAACCAATAAATTAGTTGGATGTAATGGTTTTGGTTATGATCCACTATTCTATTTACCTGATTATGATAAAACTTCAGCGCAGATATCATCAGACTTAAAAAATAAAATCAGTCATAGAGCCCAGGCTCTTATTAAACTTGAAAAATACTTTGAAAAAGAAGAGGTGATGAGATGAGCAGAAGAATTATCTTTTCTTTAATCTTCACTGCGATGTTATCTGGTTGCGCAACTAACCCTGTCTCTGGATTACCTGATTTTGTAACAATTACAGAACAACAAGAAATCTCTATAGGAGCTTCGTATCATAAGCAAATTCTTGAAGAGAATAAATTAATTGATAATAAAGAATTAAATGATTATTTCCAAAAACTAGGTGAATCTATAGCCAAAGAAAGTCATAGGCCTAAGCTTAAATGGACATTTACTTTGATTGATGATCCTACATTCAATGCCTTTGCTACACCAGGAGGATATGTATATATGTACAGGGGGATGCTGAACTATTTTAACTCAGAAGCCGAGTTTGCAGGTGTGATAGGCCATGAAATAGCACATATTACTGCAAGACATGCAGTGAGAGGTATGAGTACTGCACAATTATCAGGCCTTCTTTTAGGTCTGCTTCAAGCTAATGTCCCAGGTGGTCAATTAACTGGTAATGCATTTAACTTAGTTAACATGATTATTAATCGTGGTTATTCTAGAAAATTTGAACTAGAAGCTGATCAGCTCGGGGAAGAGTACCTAGATAGACTCAACTATGATCCTAGTGCAATGTCAGGATTCTTGAAGACTCTGAAATACTCAGATGAACTAGAAATAAAAATAGCCAAAAGTGAAGGCAGAGAGCCTAATATTGGATACCATGGGGTTTTTTCAACTCACCCTGATCATGAAAAAAGAATTAAAGCATTAGATAAGACTGTTAAAAAGAATAATAAAATGAAGATTGGTAAAGAGAAATTCCTAAAAATGTTAGATGGGTCTTTATATGGATCAAGCCCAGAAGAAGGGTATGTAAAAAATTCAGTTTTCTATCATCCAGTTTTAGCGATTAAATTCGATATTGAGAAAACTTGGAATTTTAAAAACCATCCTGATAAATTGGAGTTGACAAAGACAGATGCATATATGACTTTAAGAGCTGATGACTTATTGGCTGACGATTTAGAAAATGGATTAACTGCTGAAAAATATCTGTCAGATGGGATCAATAAAAGCTCTTTTTTGAGTTCCAATGAATTAATAGAGTCTGAAGATTTCTCATATAATGATCTAAAAGGACATAGTCACCTCTACATAAATGAGAACATTATAGATAAAAGTTATAAAAGATTCACAGTGATATTTGATACTAAAAATTCTAATACTAAACCAAAAGCTTGGATTGCTGTTACAAATTTTAAAAATCTTAGTGATGATAAAGAAATCAAATTGATGCTTAAATCTTTCTCTAAAATGTCTCAAGATGAAATTAAAAAATCTAAAGGCTTGAGGATTAAAGTTATAAGATTTAGACAAAACATGACATACGATAAGCTTGCTGCATCTTCACCTCTTGGCAAGCATGCTCTTGATAAACTTCGATTATTGAACGGACACTACCCAGACGATAACCCAGTAGTTGGGGAGCTTATTAAAATTGTTGAATAAATCTGATTATGATAAAGTTTTTTTAATTGACTCAACAGGTTTTGTACTAAAATACTGGTTCTCGATGCCACCAGTTAAAACAGAGAACTATGAGTCAATTTCTGCTTTCTTAGGCTTTAGTAGTTTTGTAATAGGATTATTGAGGAAGTATGAGCCTATTTACATGTCGTTTGCTTTTGATGAAAGTTTGGGCACATGTTTTAGAAATAAAATATACCCTGATTATAAAAAATCTAGGGAAAGTGCTCCAGAAGAACTAAAAGCTCAACTAACATTATGTAGAGAGTTTCTTGATGTATTAGGGTTAGACAATAATGCAAGTAACACATATGAAGCTGATGATATCCTATATACTGTCGCAAAAAATGCTAGAGAATCTGGTTTCAATAGTATAATTCTCACAAATGATAAAGATCTATATCAATTAGTGCATCCGGGTGATATTTGGTGGGATTATAAAAGTAAGATTTTTTACTACGATGATTTGTTGGACTTTTTAGGCTTTGTTCCTCAAAATTTATCTGACTTTTTAGGATTAATGGGTGATTCAGTTGATAACATACCAGGAGCTCCTGGGTTAGGGGAAAAAACTGCAATGACATTGATGAGTAGATACAAAGATTTAGAGAACTTGATGAAAAATATTGACTCGCTAACGGATCATGTTGGAATAAAATTTAAAAGATTTGTCAAAATAATTAAAGAAAATAAAAAAATTATATATCTTTCTAAAAAGTTAGCTACACTAGAGTATGTTGATGGTCTTAATAATGATTTAAGCTCGTTAAAAAGACAAGCTATAGATTTTAAAAAGCTAGAAGCTTTCTTGATTAAAACAGGAATGAAAGAAGGTCAGAGAAATTCTTGGTTAAGAGATATAAAAAAATTAGTTGTATAATTATATGAAAAAGAACATCTTTTATGCCCAGTCTGGGGGTGTTACACCAGTCATAAATGCAACAGCTGCGGGCCTGATAGATTATGCCTCTAGAAACAAAGCTTCTTTTGGTAAATTATTTGTTGGCAAAAATGGCATTGCAGGTGCTTTGAATGAAGAACTGATTGATATAAGTAAAGAAAAATCTAGCGAGCTGAAGAAACTGGTTCACACACCTGGAGGAGCCTTTGGATCCTGTCGAATTAAACTTAAAGATCCGGTTAAAAATGAAAAGGAATTCAGAAGAATACTAGAAGTTTTCAAAGCACATAATATAGGGTATTTTTTTTATAATGGTGGTGGAGATTCACAAGATACAACATTAAAAATCTCTAATTATTGCAAAGCAAATAACTATGATGTTACATGTATTGGGTTGCCAAAAACTATTGATAATGATCTACCTGTAACTGATAATTGTCCTGGATTTGGGTCTGTAGCTAAGTATATTGCAACTTCAACATTAGAAGCATCCCTTGATGTAGCCTCTATGGCAAACTCATCAACAAAAGTTTTTATTTTAGAGGTAATGGGAAGACATGCTGGCTGGCTGGCAGCATCAGCAGGGGTTATTAAAGAAAATAAAAGCATGCCTCCACATCTTATTCTCTTGCCAGAAGTAATATTTAATGAAAAGAAATTTCTTCAAGAAACTAAAACCATAGTAAAGAATTATGGTTATTGCGTAATAGTTGCATCAGAGGGCATAAAGAATAAAAAAGATCAATTTATAGCTTCAAGTGCCTCAAAAGACAGTTTTGGCCATGCGCATCTTGGTGGAGTCGCACCTAAACTTGCCAATATTATTTCAAATAAACTATCATATAAAGTCCACTGGGCTGTAGCTGATTATTTACAAAGAGCCGCCAGGCATCTTGGGTCATCTGTCGATGTCAAACAAGCATATGCAATTGGCTTTAAAGCTTTACATTATGCAAAAAAAGGCGTTAACGGCGTTATGTTAACCATAAAAAAACAAAAAACAAAAACATATAAATGGGAAATAAAATATACAAAACTACAGAATGTTGCAAATTTTGAAAAAGAATTACCGAAAAGCTTTATTGCTAAGGATGGGTTTGGCATAACATCTATGTGTAAAAGTTACATTAAGGACCTTATTTCTGGTGAGGATTTCCCACCATATAAAAATGGTGTTCCTGTCTATGCAAAATTAAAACTTCCCCTCGTCAAAAAGAAATTAAAGAAATTTAAAGTAAGTCTCTAAAATCAATCTTTTCTTTTTCATGAGCTTTTATAAGCATTTCAAGAAAGTCTATGAAATCTTTGTCACCATTAAGACAAGGTATAAATTTATATGTCTCACCTCCAGATTCCATGAATAAGTCATGTGACTCTTCTCCAATTTCCTCAATAGTTTCCAGACAATCAGATGGGAATCCTGGACAATAGACCTGTATATTTTTGGTATTTTCAAACGGAAGTTTTTCTAACCTCTCAGCTAAATAAGGTTGAATCCACTCAGATTTTCCAAATCTTGATTGAAAAACAACTTCATAATCATTATTAGAAAGATTTAGTTTATTTGTAATGAGATTTGCTGTTTTGAAACATTGAGATTGATAAGGCTCATCTTCTCCTACATAAGATTTTGGAATACCATGAAATGATAATAATAACTTCTCAGGTTTACCATGTACACTTTGGAATGATTCAATATGCGAGACAGATGTATTTATATAACCATCATGATCATGAAAATCCTTAATCATGCTAATATTTTTATCTTCCAGAGATATATTATTTTTTTTAGCAACCCTATGAATTTGATTTGCTATCGACTTGGTTGTTGTTGTTGAGTATTGAGGAAACATCGGTAGAAACAAGATATTCTTAAACCCTAGCTTGATGTACTCCATAATTTTGCTCTCTATTGAAGGTTTGCCATACCTCATTGCTACATCAATAATAAAATCATGCTGTAATTTCTGGCGCAGCAAACCTGCTTGAAGAAATGTATTATATAATAATGGTGAGCCCCATTCTGTCCAAACCTTCTTATATAACTCTGCGCTTTTCTTTGGCCTATTTCTCAAAATTATTAAATGCAATAACGGAAGCCAGAATATTCTAGGCAATCTTATGACATCTTTATCAGAAAGGAATTCTCTTAAATAGATCCTAACGTCATGTTCAGTCGGCTGGTTTGGAGTGCCTAGGTTTGACACAAGAACAACTGTTTTAGGTTTATGATTAGATTCCATTCGTTTATTGTAAAGCAATGCTAAGTATTTGTGTATCTCTTAAAAATAGGGCTTTTATCTGAAATATGGGATATTAGAAACTCCATTTGATCAGCTAGTATCTTTCTTCCTCTTAATATTAAATATTCTACCCGAGATGGCGCAAATGGAATAGCGAGGAGCATCATATTAGCTTTTTCTGGTGTTCTACCACCCTTCTGGTTATTGCATCGCTTACAAGATGTGACAACATTAGTCCAAACATCTAAACCACCATGTGATAGCGGCAAAACATGGTCTCTTGATAAATCTTTATAATTAAAAATCTCACCACAATATAGGCAATTATTAGCATCCCTTTTAAATAATGTCGTATTTGATAAGGAAGGCGTAAAGCTTGAAAAATCCAATTTATTTATATCATGTGTAGCGATGATAGAATTAATTTTTAACTTGCTTTTGAGCTGTGTTAGACGGTTATAACCACCCCTTAAGAGCATAGAACTGGAGCCACACTCATAGGATACTTGATTTGTATAATATAGCCTTGCAGCTGTTTCATAAGATACCCAAGATACTGGATAGCCCGCAGAATTTAACCTAAGTATTTTTTGTTGATTTGTAAACATCATTATTAATTATACCCAGTAAATCCCTTATCGACATGATAAATAAAATTATTATATTAAAATTAACTGCAAACCCAAAAATAAAGACTATAAAGCCATGTATATCTCAGAAAAAACTCAAAATATGAGCCTAAAAAAGTTAAAAAATATAAATGGTGCACTATTTATTAACATACCGATAAAAAAGTCAATAAACATAATCTTAAAAACAATCTGTGATAAAAAGATATTTATTATTTATATAAGTTGTTGTTATTTATATATATTTACGATTGACTATAAATTGAACAATCTGCCACAGGCAAAATAAGGG
>JAYNVZ010000005.1:45512-52577 GCA_038101125.1 Gammaproteobacteria bacterium
ATAAAAAAGCATATTTATCCACACCTTTATTAACAAAAACTGTGGATAAAAAAATTTTGACTGGAAGACAAGCAAAGATATTAAATGATTTTACGTGAATGTATAATAAATTATGAAAAAGCTGCTAAAAATTGCATTTAACCTACCTCTCTATAGCACTTACGATTATCTAGCTACTGAATATACTGCACATATTAAAATTGGGATGAGGGTCGAGGCGCCTTTTGGAAGAAAAAAATTAATAGGTGTAATTAGTGAAATAAGTAATATAGATATAGCCAATTACAACAAATATAAGTTAAAGACCATATATTCTGTTCTTGATACTAAAGCTATTATCACAAAAGATCTCATGAAAATATGTAAATGGGCATCTAATTATTATCAACATCCACTAGGACAGGTTTACTTTAGTTGTATACCCAGCAAGCTTAAGAAGAATAATGTAGTAAGTGTAAAAAATAATAAATATTTTTTTTATGAAGCTACAGATAAGCAAAAAAATGACTATTTTAGGAATAAGTCTGCACAAAAAAGAATATATGAATTTATAAAAGAAAAAACGAGAGTAGGATCAAAAGAAATAAAACTGTCGAATTCATTGAAGCTATTGTTAGATAATGGCTATGTTAAGAAGAATTACTCTTTTCATCCGGCAAATGCTTCTCAAGCAGTAAATTTAAATCATGAACAAACTAAAGCTTACCAGGATATAGCCCGAAATATTAATATGTTTTCTCCAAGCTTGATTGAGGGTGTAACAGGTAGTGGAAAGACAGAGTTATATATTAAAGTCATAAAAAAAATATTGTTATCGAAAGGTCAGGCATTGGTAATTGTACCTGAAATAAACCTAATTCCACAGATGGTTAAAAGATTTATGAACTATCTTGATTGTAATATTTCAGAATATCATTCATCAATAACAGAAAATAATAAATATAATATTTGGAAAGAGTGTGCAAATGGAAATATCGATATTGTTATTGGAACAAGATCAGCAGTTTTTTTACCTTTTAAAGATCTTAAGATAATTATAATTGATGAGGAACATGATGGGTCACTCAAACAATCAGAAAAATTTAGATATCATGCTAGAGATTTATCACTGGTGAGGTCAAAAAACTTAAATATTCCAATATTGATGGGAAGTGCAACTCCATCTTTTGAAAGTTTATATAATTGTGAGATAGGGAAGTATAATCATATTGTTCTTAAGAAAAGATTCTTCAATACAAAATTACCTACTGTAAAATTAGTTGATGTTAATAAAGACACCATGACTGATGGTTTTTCATCTGAGTTAATTAGATCTGTTAGAAATGAATTACGTTCAAATAAACAAGTTTTATTATTTGTTGGGAGAAGAGGCTATAGTCATGCCCTATTATGCAAGATATGCGGCTGGACTTCTAAATGCTATAAATGTGATGCTTATATGACATTCCATAAAAATGAAAATATTTTGTGGTGTCATCACTGTGGTTTTAAGAAAAAAATCAATACAGATAGAATATGTTCATGTAAAGATGAAAATGAAATAATACCATTAGGAATTGGAACAGAAAGGGTGGAGAAGAAATGTAAGGAACTTTTCCCAGAAGCTAAAGTAATGAGAATTGACAGTGACACAATAAACAATATTACAAAGTTAAGAGATTTCATAAAAAAAACTCAATCTAAAGAAGTTGATATACTTGTCGGAACTCAAATGTTAACAAAAGGACACGATTTTCCTGAGCTAAATCTCGTAGGCATAATTGATATTGATGCTGGCCTGTACAGTCTAGATTTTAGAGGGTTAGAGAAAATTGGACAAATGATAATTCAGGTTGCTGGTAGATCAGGAAGACATAATAGTCAAGGCAAGCTCATCATACAAACTAGGAAGCCCGATAATATTTTAATGAATGAGCTATTAAATAATGGGTATAACAATTTTTCTAAGAAAGCTATGCTAGAGAGAAATCAGTCCTTATTTCCTCCTTACTCATACTTGGCATTATTTCGTGTATCTAGTTTGAATAAGAATGAAGGATTATCTTTCCTCATGAAAGTTAAAAATAACTTTTCAGGAACAATAGTAAATCTGCTAGGACCGGCTCCTGCCCCAATTTTAAAAAAAAATAATAGGTATTATTATCAACTACTTGTAAATTCTAGATCTAGAAAGTCACTTTTACAGAAATCTTCTGAGATAAGAGAGTATATAATCAAACAAAAAAAGAGTAATATTAGATGGTCAATAGATATAGATCCTGTTGACTTATATTAAAAAGAAAAGGTTTTTAATTTTGAAAAAGATAATAAAAGATATACTGATAGATGCTATTAATCGTACTTATCCAAATAGTGATTTTTTTGAATTAATAGAAGTGCAAAATGTAACTGCTAAAAATATTGAAGCTGATTTTTTTTCTAATATATCAATGAAGTTAGCAAAAGAATTAAAAGGAAATCCGATGCATATTGCTCAAGAAATTACAAAAAATATTTCAAACATAGATGATATACAAGTTGATATTGTAAAGCCTGGTTACATAAATTTTATCGTAAACGATAAAGAAAAGAATAATATAATTTCTATTATTAATAATAGTAATGACCTTCTTGATCATTGTAAAACTAATGAGAAGCTCAAGATTAATGTGGAATTTGTGTCTGCTAATCCAACAGGGCCGCTACATGTAGGACATGGTAGAGGCGTAATTTATGGCAATATAATCGCTAAGTTTTTAAAAATACAAGGACATAATGTTAAGAAAGAATATTATGTAAATGACCATGGCAATCAAATACGGAAACTTTGTTTAAGTGTGTTCTCTCATATTGATGAGTTGTATGCTAAAAATGAAGATGATCTTTATCAAGGTGAATATACAAAAGAAATCGCTGGCTTAATAAAAAAAAATAATATTGAGCTTCCTATTATACCTAAAGCCTCAGATCAGTTAATAGATATACCCAAGGATACTAGGAGCTTCATTGTTAAAAAGATGGTTGATCGAATCAAAACACAACTTAATAATTTAAACATAAAATTCGATAATTGGTTTTATGAAACATCTCTTTTTGATGAAAATAGTAAATATAAACCTGATCATCTTATTCGAAAATTAGAAAAATCTGGTAATCTTCATAATGATGGAACGAACGCAATAATGCTTAAAGCAGAAGAGCCTAGAGTGCTTGTTAAATCTGATGGGACATATACATACTTTGCGACAGATCTAGCATATCACCATTTAAAAATGGAGAAATATGATGTTGTTATAGATGTATGGGGCGCAGATCATCATGGATATATCCCAAGAATGGAAGCAGGCCTTAAAGCACTTGGACATAAAACTGATAAATTAGATATTCATTTAATACAATTTGCGAATTTATATAGAGATGGAGAGAAAATATCTATGTCTACAAGAAAAGGTGAGTATGTTGAACTAAATGAACTTGGCGATGAAATAGGTAATGATGCTATAAATTTCTTTTATTTAACTAAAAATAAAGACCAGCATCTAGATTTTGACTTAAATGTCGCTATTAATCAGAATAAAAATAATCCAGTTTTTTATATTCAGTATGCCCATGCAAGAATAGAAAAAATATTAACAGAAGTAGGAGGGTATCAAGATAAGGAGTATGACCTACAGAATTTAGATAATATACTTGAAAAAGATTTAATATCTACTCTTATTAATTTCAATGAAGTTACGACTAAAACAATAATGAAGCTCCAACCTCATCTTATGACACATTATTTGCTAAAATTAGCGCAGGATTTCCATAGTTACTATGCAAATATAAAAATATTGAATGAGCATGAAATTGATTATAGTAAAATTCACTTAATAGCTGCTGTACAGAAAGTAATCAAGTGTGGATTAGACTTATTAAATATAAACTCACCAAAGGTTATGTGATGAAACAAAACAAAATTGCAATTATCTACGATTTTGATGGAACATTGACGCCCAAGTCGATGCAGGAATACACTTTATTGCCGAAACTAGGGATTAATTCTCAAAGCTTTTGGGGAGATATAGTTAAAGAAGCCAGAGAAACTGGAGGTGAATCAATGATGATCTATATGAGACAACTTTTAGATCATGCTAAGAGTAAAAATATAAGAATATCAAAAGATGAATTCTTTAGAATGGGCAAAGATATTCAATATTATAGTGGGGTAGTTGAATGGTTTAAAAATATTGATAGATATGTAAAAAAAATCTCATGCGGAGAAGTTGAGATATATCACTATATAATTTCAGCGGGTCATATGGAAATACTTGAAGGTATATCAATCAAAAAACATATTAAAAAAATATTTGCATCAGAATATTTTTATAATGATGAAAAACATGCGGTATTCCCAAAAATAGTAGTTACAGATACAACAAAAACACAATATTTATTTAGAATTAACAAAGGTAAGGAGAATCTCTCAGACAACATAAATAGTCATATGTCTGAGGATAAGCGCCCAATACCATTTGATAATATGATTTATGTTGGCGATGGGCTTACAGATGTGCCAAGTATGGCCTTGATTAAAAAAGAAGGTGGTCATTCTGTAGCTGTTTACCAAAAAAGATTAAAAGCTCAAGTTAAAATATGTAAGCAGTTATTCAAAGCAAATAGGGTTGATTTTATCTCCGAAGCAGATTATAGAAAAGGTTCTAACTTATACAAAAGGACATGCTTATTACTTGACTATGTAATTGCAAAGATAAGATATACAATAGAACTAGATAGGAAATAATTTAAATTTCGTCTATTAAAACTAAGTCTGATTTTCTATCTAAGAATTTATATTGAAGTTTTGTTATGCTAAATGATTCCTTTAAAGATGAAATCACAATATCTAAATCAAAAAGTTTACAGCTATAAACATCAAGTTGAAATAAACCAGGCTCTTGTTCATCCCAAATGTGTAAGACAATGTGACTCGTTTCAATTAAAGCCATACAAGTAATGCCTCTATTCCCCTCTTGATCAATATAAGATATATGAGGGCCTTGCATTAATTTCATGTCAATCTTAGCTATAAGTTCATTCATCCATGTTAAAACATAACCCAGCTGATCCTTTGATGGACAATTGTCCACCTCAGCTCTTACAAGGAGATGTTTATGTTCTAAAATCATAATAATTACTAATATATAAAAATATTTGTTATAAGAGTATAATCTTATAAATTTTAATATAAAAGAGGTATATTATTAAAATGCATGCATCAGAGTTTAACAAAATAACTGGAACTACATTTTCAATAAAATGTGAAAAATTAATATATAAAACCACATCACGTTATCAAAAAATAAAGGTATATCAATCTGAGCAATATGGAAATGTAATGATGCTTGACGGATGTTTCATGCTTACCGCGAAAGGCAATGATCAATACCATGATAAATGTATATCACTAGCTGCTACAGATAAGAAAAAGACAAATGTATTGATTATAGGAGGAGGAGACTTTGGATTAGTTAAAGATCTATTTAGAAAAGTAGATATAAAAAAGTTATATATTGTAGAGATTGATGAGAAAGTAGTTGATGTTAGTATGAAGTTTTTTCCAGATTTTTTTAAATTAACTAAAAAAACAAAAGAAAAGATTACTATAACTATAGATGATGGCTATAATTGGATAAAAAATAATAAAATAGCGTTTGATATTATTATTATAGACTGCACAGACCCAAATCCAATTGCTAAAAAACTATATTCAAATAAGTTTTATCAGTATATACATACCTCGCTTAATAAAAATGGCATACTCATACAGCAAAGCGGATCTCCATACTTAAATAAAAAAAATATTATTAACCCCAGTATTAATAAATTATCTAGTATAGGATTCAAGGAAATTACATTAAATACCTTTAGTATGCCAATATATCCATTAGGCACATGGTCATTTATTAAATGTAAAAAGGCGCGATAAATTATCGCGCCTTTCATCATAAGATTAGTTATTTTTTAGGATATACAGATGGAGCAGAATCGAATTGTTTGCTAAATTCTGGATATGCTTCTAAGCCACATTCAGAAATATCTATGCCTTCTTCTTCTTCTTCTTCTGTAACTCTTAATCCATATATGCTATGAATAATTTTCCAGATGATTAAACTTGTAATAAAAGTCCATAAGAAAATTACAATTATTCCATATAACTGAGCACCTAAGCTTCCACCAGTTAAGGTAACTGCTAACAAGCCCCATACACCTGCAGTTCCATGAGCTGAAATTGCGCCTACGGGATCATCAATATTCAATTTATCTAGAGTTATGATAGAGAATACAACTATCAGCCCCCCGATAAATCCAATTATAAGAGCTAAGCCAGGTGTTGGCGCTAGTGGCTCAGCGGTTATAGACACTAATCCAGCAATAGCGCCATTAAGAGCCATTGTTAAATCAGACTTACCAAACATCATTTTTGATAGAATCAATGCGCCCATAACGCCACCAGCAGCAGCTAAATTTGTATTTACAAATATTAAAGAGACTGCGTTAGCTTCAACAACATTTGAAACGATTAATTCAGAGCCACCGTTAAAACCAAACCAGCCAAGCCATAATATAAAAGTACCAAGTGTTGCTAAAGGTAAATTAGCTCCTGGCATAGCTTGAGGTTTGCCATTTTTATATTTTCCTTTTCTAGATCCTAATACAATTACACCTGCTAGAGCAGCTGCAGCACCGCAAAGATGAACTACACCTGAACCTGCAAAGTCAGCAAATCCTGCTGCATCTAAGAATCCACCGCCCCATTTCCAATACCCTTGTACTGGATAAATAATACTAGTCATGAATACACAGAATAGTAAAAAAGGCCATAGTTTCATACGTTCAGCCACTGCACCAGATATAATTGAGCAAGCTGTTGCTACAAATACTACCTGAAAGAAATGATCGGACATCCCAGAGTAATATACATCTCCACCGCTTGCTACGACAGCTTCAACAGTATTATCTGAGCCTAAAAAAAAGGCTAAATCAGAAAAGCCCTTAGCATCAAAAACTACGATTATTGGCGACCCTTCACTATCTTTTTTTAAA
>JAYNVZ010000006.1:0-858 GCA_038101125.1 Gammaproteobacteria bacterium
TTAATCATATTAATTACACATAGTGCACTTCGGATCTTTGGAAATCCTGATTGTTCTAAAGTTGATATTTTTTACATCAACTAGTAACAACTTGCTTTCTAATGTGTCTCCAAAATTTAATAATAGTTTGATGCTTTCTAGTGCCTGTATATTGCCAATTATTCCAGTTAACATAGATAAAACGCCCTGATCCATACATGAATTTTCTTTATCATCTACATCAGCGTAAAGGCAATTATAACAGGGTCTATTGGCCAGATCATTCCTAAATACAGAAACCTGCCCTTCCATTTTCTCTGCTGCTCCCATAATTAATGGTTTTTTGTATTTGATAGTGGCCTTGTTAATAATAGATCTAGTCGAAAAGTTATCGGTAGCATCTATAACTAGGTCTGCATCTTTTAATAAATTACTCGAATGCATTGAGAATTTTATGTTATGTTTCTGAATAACCAAGTCAGAGTTAAGAGTTTTTAGTTTTTGCTCAACAGCATCAACTTTATTTTTTCCTATGTCACTGCATGTATATAGTATTTGCCTTTGTAAATTTGTATCCTCGATAATATCGTTATCAATAATAGATAATTTACCTAACCCAGATGTTGCTAAGTATTGAGCAATAGGACAACCTAAGCCTCCAAGCCCTATCAACACTATATGCTTTGTACTAAGAATCTCTATTCCTTCAGTCTGAATATCTTCTAAGAGAATATGCTTGTTGAAAGCTAGTAAGTCTTTGTCTGATAGGTTTATTTTATTTCTCAGTTTTTCTTTCATTAAATTTTTCTAGTTGCTCTTTTTTCTCTTCTTATAGAAAATATTATTTATAAACATAATATGAAATAAAAAAGATTATTT
>JAYNVZ010000006.1:868-39533 GCA_038101125.1 Gammaproteobacteria bacterium
TCCCATAGATGATTTCCCTAGCTTCTTCATATGTCAATTTTTCACCTATTTTTTCGGCTTCAGCAACATACCATTTTGAGATACAATTACGACAAAAGTTTGCAAGATTCATCATATCAATATTTTGAATATCTGGGTTTTGTCTTAAATGTTCCAGCAATCTCCTAAAGGTAGCAGATTCAATTTTAACTTTGTCATTATCCAACATATATCACCTCTATTAGTTATGATATTAATATACCATAAAATTAAGTTATCTATGTCTCTGTTGTTTTAGGTTTTTAAATTATTTTGCTTTTTTGAGATAATTGTATTCCAAAGATAATTACAACTAACCCTATTAAATAGTTCCACATAGCACTTTCATTGAAAAATATCACTCCAAATAATATCGCCCATACGGGGATAAGATAATTCATCATTGAAATAAAGGTCGCCCCTGAAGACTGAAGAATCTGAAAATATATTATTGTGGCGATTGCTGTACAGAATACACCTAGAATAAAAACTGCTGAAACATGCCCAACACTTCCTACATTACTAGGTATTATATTCGAATTGAGACTAAGGTATATCAACATTATGGCGGCCGAGTATAATGTTACTCCTGTTGAAGCATTTAATGGATTTGTTATCTTAAATCTTTTTCCATAAACAGCTGCAAATGAATAAAATATAGCTCCTGATATAACCATTAGTTCAGATGATAAGCCGTCTAGTAAAGAGGTTTTAAGGTCTGCTTTTCCAGGTAAAATAAGTATAATTATGCCTATGAATGCTATCAGAAAACCAATTAACTTTTTCTTAGTCATCTGCTCATCATCTAAAAAAAAATGGGACAGAATTAATGTTGAAATTGGCATAGTTGACATTAATATTCCTGCTAATGAACTATCAATATCCATTTGACCATATGATATCAATAAAAATGGTGCCACTATACCCACAATACTCATAAACAAGTAGTATCTCCATTCAGACATTTTAATATCTACTTTTCTAAAAATTATTAGAATAAAAATAATCAGAACAATAGCCGCGATCAATAACCTGCCTGTTACAAGTATTTCGGGTGTATATGCTTCTAGAGCAAACTTATTGAGTGTGAATGCCCCTCCCCAGATAGCTGACAATAATAATAATAAGATACAATTTATTGTATATGAATTCATCTTAAGTTATCCTTTTTTAATAATGAAAATATTATCTATAAACGTGTCAGAGCCAAAAAAAATCGTCTTCAATGGTAAAGAGCTTATCACAAGTATATACAAAAAACCCATCAATGGTTCGGTAGATGTATCAGATATCGGAATATCAGGTGATAGACAAGCAGATATGAAAGTTCATGGTGGTTATGATAAAGCTGTGTATGCCTATTCTTATAAACACTATAAAAGGTGGTCCGATGAAATGGGGCAAGAATATAGTGAGTATGGACTAGTTGGAGAAAACCTAACTATAGATGATTTTGATGAAAAATCAGTAAAAATAGGTGATGAGTTTGAAGTTGGTAGCTGCATACTTCAAGTATCCCAACCAAGAATACCATGTTTCAAAATAGGAATTAAAATGAATAGCCGAGAATTTCCTAAAAAATTTTCAACGAGTGGGCTTCTGGGCTCATATTTAAGAGTGATACGAAATGGATCGATACAAAGCGGTGATGAATTAAAATTAATTAAGACTGAGGAAAATAGCCTATCATTATTTGATATAGCTAGCATTTTATTTAAAGATATAAACAATACAGAAAAGATGAAGGCTGCTCTAGATCTGAAATATTTAACTGAAGAAATAAAAGAAAGGTTTAGAGAACGTTTAATGAAACTTGGGGATTTTGACTCCCTATAAAATATGAGAATATCGAATATTAAAATTATTGAAGATAGTGTTAAATCTGTTAGCTGTACTGGTGATAAAGATAGTGGCTCACACCCACAAATTTTTTTAAAACTTAATGATGAAGAAGGCTCTATAGAGTGCTATTATTGTGGCAAGACATTTATACATAAGTCGAAATTTAAGAAAAAATAATGTTTAAAGAAAGAAAATCAGTAGAAGAAGTTGAAGAAGGGTTTAGTTTAAGCCCCAAGTTTAATGATCAAGGGTTCATACCTGTTGTTACAACAGATACAAAAACTGGTGTACTTCTCATGCATGCGTTTATGAATGCAGAAGCTCTAAAATTGACCATTGAAACAAAAGAGGCGCATTATTACAGTAGAAGTAGAAAATGTATTTGGCACAAAGGCGCGACAAGTGGATTTGTCCAAAAAGTTGATCAAATGTTAATTGATGATGACCAAGATTGTGTATGGATAAAAGTTACAGTTGCAGGTAATGCAAGTTGCCATGTAGGCTATTTCTCATGTTTTTATAGAGAAATTAAATATGACGGCAAAAATGTTAAATTAAGTTTCACCGAGAAAGAAAAGGTCTTTGATCCTGATGATGTGTATGGTGATGCACCAAACCCTACTATTCTATAAATTATTTAGGTTTAGGTTTTGGCTAAAGAACTGTGCTAGAACACCTGTTAGATAGCAAATAATCAAAACATACACTGGGCCCATGTATTGCATAGTATCAATAAAATAGCCTACGGAGCCTATTACAAAATTATAATTAGACACATAACCTTGAGTAAAATAAATAAATATTAGAACAGGGACCAAGATTAATGATCCGATAATAGTACTTTTTATAAATTTTTTAAAAAATAACATATAATTAAAAAATGGTTAATAAACTTAGTATAACAAAGAAATCTTCATGGTCACTAGTTTTAGCGGCAAAAGAAACAGTATATGATGAAGAGAAACATTCTTCCCTGATATCTATAGAAAAAACTATTAGAGGGGTAAAATACACCCTAGCATATGATAGAAATTCTGAGACGATACCTAAGTGTAATTTTATAATGGATAATTATAGTGAAATGCTATTTTCAACATTTCTTCCTATTATATTCAATAATCACCATAAACCATTTTTTGTAGCTCATTTAGCACAAACTCTTGATGGGTTTATTGCAACTGATTCTGGTGAATCAAAATATATTAGTTCCAAAGAAAACCTCACTCATATTCATATGATCAGGGCAATCTCTGATGTTATAATGGTAGGAAGCAAAACTGTAGCACTCGATAATCCTGAGCTAACCACTAGGTTTGTCAAAGGGCCAAGCCCGATGAGAATAATTATAGATAAAGATAATAGATTATCTAATAAATATAACGTTTTCAAAAATTCTGATTCTAATGGTTATAAAATTATAAGTGATAAAATAAAAACAAAAGAAGATAATATTTTCCAGCTGCCTTTGGATAAAGGACGATTTAATGAGCAAGATATTATCTTGCTGCTAAGTAAGTTAAAGAAAAAAGTGATATTTATAGAGGGTGGCGGAGTAACAGTTTCAGATTTCTATAACAGAAACATTTTAAATAGGCTTCACTTATGCATTAGTCCAAGTATTCTTGGTAAAGGGAGGCCTAGCTTTATAACAAAAACAAAACAATCACTAGATGAAGCTAAATGTCATAAAACTAAATATTTTAAAATGGGTCAAGATATGCTTTGTGATATCAAACTATCTTGATTTAAGTCTTACTAAAAAGTATAAGCCAGGTAAAGAACAAATGAGATTTAATATCCCATACATTATAGCAACACTTATACTTACTGATGCAGATAAGCCCAATAGAAAAGATATTAATAGAGCTGCAAACTCTCTAACTCCCCAACCGCCAATACTAACAGGCAAAGTCATAGAGAATAGTATTATTGGAGTGAAAACTAAAAACGAAAAATAATCTATGTTCAAGCCAAGAGAAACTGCAGATATTATATATATAAAAATATAAGACATCATTACAAAAAAAGACAATACTGTATGTCTCCAGAAAACCTCTCCTGTAAAAACAGTTAGAAAATTATTTCCATAGTGCTTACTTCTTATATATTTTCTTAGTTTGTTATTAAAGATATATTTCAGGAAATAGAATGCGGCAATTAAAGGTAAAAATAAATAAGAAAAAGCAATGTATTTCTGATGAATGATAAAATATAAGCCCAAGGATAAGATAAAAAATGATAAGAGCATTAGCTGGCCCGATAATCTCTCATATACAACTGATTGAAAGGACCTTCCCACTCTAAAGATCTCTTTTTTATCATCAATATGATGATAAATTCTAAAAATATCGCCCATAATACCACCTGGTAAGATATTATTCATAAATGTTGAAATATAATAAAACTTGATTGAGTTAATGAAACTAATATCAAGGTTTGTATGTTTAGAAATATACTTCCACCTATATGCAGATAATATGTACTGTATAATACTTATGAAAATGATTAATATTATATAATTAATATTAACTAATTTAATTGTATCAATTATATCTTTACCGTAATTGATAAAAAGAATATAAATTAATCCTAAAGAAATTATATATTTACATATATCTATTATTTTCATTATGTCTCGATCAATATATCTTTATGACCAACCACCAAATTACTGTTTTTATTTTCTATGTCATTTTGTTTAGATTTCAACCAATCTTCCAAGATATATTTATCAGTCAATTCAAATTTTTTTAAAGGTTTGTAAATTGTATTGAGATATGCTTTTTGAAATATCCTTGAATCATTATCATGTGAGTCAACAGACCATGATGAATCAGCTATATAACTTTTATAATCATTCTTTTTGGCGAGATTCTTAATGAAGTTTATGCTATTCAGGCCCAAGGCAACACCTGTTGTTTTTTCTTGTTTCTGATGCTGATTGAACATTGAAACTATATACTTATCATGTTTATTTTTATTCTTCCATTTAACTCTCCCATCAAAACATATAGAAAAATATAGATTAGTGCCTTTATCAATTTTATCAAATAAATATTTAATAAATTTTTTAGACAACAGATCTGACACAGCGGAAAAGCTTACTAGATTATAATCATTGATAATATCAATAGATTTATAAAAATCTTGTTTTCTTAATGTAATAAAACCATCTTTATTATTTCTTATATTCTGAATTCTGTATGACATCATATTATCTTTTTTAAGAGATAAAGACATCTTTGATAAATAGCTTTTTGTTCTAGGGTAAAAGCTTTTCAGCAATGCTTCATCATTATCAATAATTAGGAAATCATCATATATAATATTTTTGTAGTGACACCATCTAAGAAAAGAACCATTACCACCCCCAAGGTCTATGACTTTTTTTAAGTTCATTTTATTATTTTTATATAGATTTTGAAGCAAATCACTTCTAGATAACATATCATATGATTCTCTCAAATTAATCCAAGTGGTCGTAAATTTATTAGCTTGCATATAATGCCCTTTTAAAAATTTTAGCAGTAGTGCTCCAATTATAATATCTAAGTTTACTATTACTGATATACGGTTCTGATAATAAACTATATTCAATTGCCTCTGCTAATTTTTTACTATCATCCTTAGGGAAAAAAGTAACTTTTCCACCTTGTAAAGCTTCTTTTAAGACCGGTAGATCACTAGTGATAACATTCATACCCAATGCACAAGCTTCAACAAGGGAGATACCAAAACCCTCATAAGAGGTGGGTAATACGAATATCTTTGAGTTGAGCATATACTTCATCTTAGCATCATCAGAAATATTTCCTAAAAATGTTATATTCTCTGATAGTTTATATTTTTCTATTTGGCTAATGAGTTTAAGATAATAAATATCATTTTTTGAATACTTGCCAATAATATTAAGGTGCCACGTATGTTTAATTTTTGATAGGGATTCAATCAGAACATCATAACCTTTACGTTCTATTACATTACCTACAGTTAGTATATTTGTTGAATTTAAGTTCGTTTTATTTGAATAATATTTATCATCAATACCTGGATATGCAACTTCTGTTTTAACGATTCTATCTATTAGTGAATTTATTACCTTTTTCATATAAAAACTAACAGTTATTATTGATTTAGAATTACTAAAAGCTCTCCTTTCGTTAAAGTATAAATTTAAGTTTGACATTTTACCTTCCCTTTTTTCTAGACAACATGGATGATGAACTAATATGTGTATATTTTTATTAAATAAAAAAGATATTCTATTCGCTAAATAACCATCAATGAGAATGATCGATTTTTTGGGCATGTTATTAACTAAACTCAATAGTTTCATCTGAGTAATAGAATTTGAAACAATTATTTTTTTCGCAGGGACATGAAGTTTTTTTAAATATTTACATACTTCATGATCATATAATGTTCCACCAGTTGTAGTACCTTCAAATTCAGGGAAAATAAAAAATAGTTTTTTCATTCATTTATATTATTTTTTCATAAGAGGCAGAAGCTATATGGGATTCATTGAGTATCATTTTGATACTATATATTTTTGATATATTAGTTTCTTCTTTATTTAGTTTTTCGATAAAATCATTTGTTAGTTGATATGCTAAAAATTCTGTAGTTGTAATAAATCCTTTTAAAGACTCTACTTCATCAAGATTCTTATAATTATATTTATTAATACATTCTTTTAGCAATTTAGATGCAAGTCCAATATCTATAACAACATTCATGCTAGAAAGTTCATTACTGCTTACTATAAGATCAATCACATATGTGGCTCCATGTAGATTTTTAGCTGGACCAAAGAATTCGTTATTAAGGCTATGTGCTATAAATAAATTATCCCTGACTTTAACTTCGTACATTTTTTTTTACTCCATAGTCAACAACTTTACAATAAAAGTTTTCATTATTTTTTATTTCAGAAAAGAAAATAGGTAAATCATAGAAATTCACCATTTTTTTCTCTATTAACAAATCTAATTTATCATTATCCAATAGACTTAGTGCAAGTTTTTTTCTATCATTATTGTCCCAGTATTTACTCCTATTATGTGAAACTTTGGATACTTGAGAGAAAATAATTTTAGCTCTTTTAGACAAAAATTCAGTACCAAATTTAACATTTGAAGTATCGTTTCCATACCAACTTAATATACATATTGTTGTCTCTTCCATTAGTTTTGTAGAAAGTTCATTGATAACAGATGAATTACCCGAACATTCATATATTATATTCGCTTTATATGAATTGGGTATTTTCTGAGAAAATTCTATACCAAATTTTTTTGCAGTCTTTGATTTTTTGTTATCTTGATCAATTAATAATATCTCTACTCCAGGAATTTTTTTCAATAAATATGCCGTTAACAGACCGACAATACCGGCACCTATAATTAATACTTTGTCACCACATGTTGGCAGAGTATCCCACATAGCATTGATAGCGGTTTCCATATTTGCTGTTAACAAGCATCTCTTTAGAGGGATCGAGTCTGGAATAATAATTAGATCTGATTCATCTATCGTATATAAAGTCTGATGGGGAAATAATGTATATACATATTTATTCTTAAATGCCGTAGATCCTTCTATAACCTTACCAACATTTATGTAACCATATTTTACATTTGCCCCAAATTCACCTTCTTGAAAGGGGCATTTCATTAGAGTGCGTTGATTTTTTGGTACACTACCAGTGTAAACTATCTTTTCTGTGCCATAACTAATGCCACTATATATAGTTTTTATCAAAGCTTGGCTTTTTTGAGGTATACTTAGAGGATGTTTCTTAATAAAACTAGTGTTTTGTTTTTTGATCCAAAATGATTCAGCTACAAGTTTTTTCATAATTTAATTAATTGTATATGAGTAAATCTAATTTAATAACAATTTCCTTTACATATTTGTTTTCAGTTTTACTGCTTTTATTAACTTTTAAGGAACAGTTAACACTATTTATAATGAAAGCGCTTTTATCAGTCTTGCGTTTTTTTCATTACTTCTAGATGGGTTAGATGGATTTATTGCTAGGAGGTATAATGACACTTCCAAATTTGGAGAACTTTTTGATCAAGAGTCTGATAATTTTTTAATGTTTGTACTATCAATGTCACTTTACATAAATAAGGATATAGGTTTATATGTTTTTCTGATTCCGGCATATCGATATATATTTATTACTTTGATGACTAAATATTCCTGGTTGAAAAATAATTTACCAGATAGCATATTAAGAAAATCCGCATGTGTTATGACAACACTATTAATGATAATCTCTCATGAGATATATTTTAATGAATATATCTTCAATTTTATAATAAATTTAGCACTCTTTATAATTACATTTTCTTTTTCTAAGGATATAATTTGGTTATATAGGAATAAATATGAAAAAGGTTAAATATATACTCATTGCCATCTGTTGTTCTATTTCGAATATAGCTACATCAGATACTGAGAAATACATACTAGATGAAACACATTTAAGTATTGGCTTCTTGGTTGATCATGCAGGCTATGCCCGAACTTTAGGGATGTTTACAAAGGCTAGTGGCTCTTTCAAATATAATGCAGATACAAATATAGTATCAGAAGTAGAAATAATAATTGATACTGATAGCGTCTTTACAAATCATGAAAAAAGAGATGCCCATCTCAAAAGTCCTGATTTTTTAGATACGAGTAATTTTCCAACTATGATTTTTAAGGCTGATAGAAATGACCTAAAATTAAATCCTGGAAAAATTAAAGGTAATCTGACATTGCTTGGTAAAACGAGACCTTTATTACTGAATGTAAAAATTAATAAAATTGATACCTATCCATTCCGAGTTGGGCTTTCTAAGCCAATGGTTATGGGTGTGTCTGGCTCGGCTATATTTAAAAGATCAGATTTTGGAATGAATTATGCGGTAAAAAAGAATTTAGTCGGTGATGAAATTGAATTAATAATTGAATTTGAAGCTAGACAAGAATAATGAAGAATAAAAATATATCGCTAGATCCCATAAAGCTTAATGGATATATAGAACAAGTAGGATATGAAAAAGATACTATATTATCTGAATTAAGAAGCAAAACAGAGTTACTAGGTGATGTAGCTGTCATGCAGATTGGTCAGACTCAAGGATCTCTCATCGAAATATTATGTCAATTAGGACAATTTAATAAGTGTATAGAAATCGGTGTATTCACAGGATATAGTGCAATATGTATAGCTAAAGGCCTACCTGAAAGTGGAAAACTTTATGCTCTAGAAAACTCGACTGAGTTTAATGACATCGCAAAAGAATATTGGGTTAAAAGTAATTGTAATCATAAAATTGAATTAATAATTGGTAATGCAATTGATTCTTTAGATGACTTTCTAATGAAAAAGATGCATGATACGTTTGACTTTATATTTATTGATGCTGATAAGAAAAACTATTTAGAATATTACAAAAAATCTTTACAGCTTATTAGAAAAGGTGGAGTAATATTGATTGACAATACATTATGGAAGGGTAAAGTAATGGACAGTTCTGATAAAACAAATAGTACAAGATCAATAAGAGAATTGAATAATTATATAGCAACTGATAAGAATGTTTACCACTGTCTTTTAACATTATATGATGGAATGACTTTATGCATAAAAAAATAGACACCACGATCAGTTTTTATAAATTCATAAAAATCGATGATTTAGAGAATCTAAAATTGAAAATTCATAGCTATCTGAAAGAACTAAATATTTATGGGACAATAATATTAGCACCAGAAGGCATAAATGCTAATTTTTGTGGATCAAAAGATGACGTAGAACTCTGCAAATCCTATATATCTAATTTATTATCGTTAGGCTCCATACATTATAATAAATCTACTGTATCTGAAAAGGTCTTTACAAAATTAAAGGTAAAAATTAAGAATGAAATAATAAAAGCTGGCTTTACTATATCTGAAGAAATAGTCTCCCAAAATAATTCCTTAGAACCTATAGAATGGGATAAATTACTTGATCGCAAACCACTAGTCATCGATATGAGAAATAGGTTTGAATATCTGTTAGGTACATTTGAAAATTCAAAGAGTTTAGACTTATTAAATTTTAGCGACTTGAAAGATACCCTAAAAAATAATAAAGATATAGATACTAAGAAGGATGTGGCAATTTTTTGTACAGGAGGTATCAGATGTGAAAAAGCAACTGTCGCCCTGAAAGAAATTGGTTTTAATAATATTTTCCAACTAAAGGGTGGAATTATTAACTATCTAAATAATCCAGATAATAAAAATAAATGGAAGGGAGATTGTTTTGTATTTGACGATAGAATTACATATTAATTGATATTATATTCACTCTGATCAAGTATATCTATAACATCTGACTCATACATAGTTTCCATATTTTTATCTACCGAAGGTTCATTACTGCCTTTAATATATAATCTTAAATTTTTCGGTATTGGCGCATCTACTATCATTTTGTTTTTTGAATCAATTATAAAAGTAATTGGTAGTTCATCATTTTTAAACCTCATTACAGCAAAAGGAATATTAGAGCCATCTTCTTTCAGAATGAAAAATATATAATTGTATCTAATTAATGAACCATAGGATGTTTCTGAGATTATAATTTTTAAGTTAAATGACCCAGATGACTCCATTTGATTTAATGCAGCAATATACTGATCTTTATTTTGTATTTTTTGATTAGAAATAATATCTTTAAGGATTTGCTTTGTCAGATCAGCATCATTTATATCTATTGAGTAATTCAACTTCATATTATAAATATTAAGATTCAGATTATCTAGTAACAATAGCCTATCAAATGAATTTAATATTTCTTCTTTATTGGATTTTGGATCAAGCTTTATTAATACTGAAATAAATTCTTCGATTATGACTGGGTCATCAGCATTAAGTGATAAAGCTTTTTCATATGCAACTCTTGCTTGCGTAATATCATCAGTAATTATATAAGATTTAGCTAACATCACCCAACCCTGATAATAGTCTTTTTCTTTATTTAGTTTTGAGCGGAGTATGGGTATGTTTTTCTTAATCGTAGAAATATTTTTACGAATATCGGAATGTTTATCTAGAATAGACTCATATTCCTCATGATTAGTAATTCCAGAATCTTTGACAAATATACTTATCATCAGAATAAGTAAAATTACAATTACACTAATAAATTTCTTGTTATTATATGAGACTTTAGTGCCTTCACCAATATTTTTAAATAAAAAGAATAAATAAAATAATGTGAAAACAGAAATAATTATATATATCATTTAATTATATTTTTCCTAAAAAGAATGAAATATATTATTAACAAAAATAAAAATGGGCCAATCCATAATAATATATTTTGTACCCTAAATGGTGGATCATAGAGTATGTAATCACTATATCTATCAGACATATATTTTTTAATATATTTTTCATCATAGCCACTATTAATCATAGTTTTTACTTTATTTCTTAGATCAACAGCAAGCGGGGCTTCTGATTCTGCTATATTTTGATTCTGGCAAACCATGCATCTTAATTCAGTTATAATTTTATTATAGAGTTTTGTGTCTTTAGAATTTTCGCCATATGAAATTGTAGTCGAAATAAGTATTAAAAGACTGAATAAAAATATTTTACTTCTCATCTGATATAATCTCTATAGTTGGCAATATCTCATTGTAATAGATATCTTCGCTTATGGCACCAATATACTTTGCTCTTATAATATTATTCTTATCTATTAGAAAAGTCTCGGGTACGCCGTAAACTCCTAAATCAATTCCAAGCTGACCATCCGTATCAACAATATTGTACTCATAAGGGTTTCCATATATTTTTAGCCACCCAATAGCATCATCCTCATTATCTTTATAATTGATACCGATTAACCTTACTTTCTTTTCGCTGTTAATTAAATTAAGTACTTGATGCTCTTTGATGCATGCTACACACCAACTGGCCCATATATTTAGAAGAAAAACATCATCAGGGAAATTAGAACTATTAGCATATGATTCTGACTGAAGAACAGGGAGATTGAAATCTGGTATAGCTTTATCTATCAGTGGTGAATGAACTAATCTTGAGTTATTTGATAAACCTAAATAGAGCAACAAAACAAAAATAATGAACATTGTTATAGATATTTTATTGTTCAAAATTATTTCACCACTTTTGTATTTCTTCTTTTCATCAAAACACTAAGAATTGCTCCAAGCGCCATCATTAATGCGCCAATCCAAATAAATCTAATCAACGGTTTATGATATATTCTTACTGACCATTTATCTTGATCTATCATTGTTCCAAGCGTTATGTATAAATCTCTCTTAAATCCAGGATCAATCCCTGCTTCTGTCATTGGCATTTCACTTGAATTATATAATCTTTTTTCTGGGTACATATCAGTAATAAATTCATTATTAATATAAACTCTAAAGTGTCCTATGACTGATGAATAGTTTGGCCCCATATTTTCATTTATATCGACAAATTCAAATGAATAACCTCCAACGTCTAATTTTTCACTGAGATTCATAATTACTTCTTTTTCAGTTTTATTATTTTCTACTACGGTAGCTCCAATAATAAATAATGCTAAGCCTAGATGCGCCATGAACATACCAATGTTTTTAAAAAAGAATCTAATGTCGCCTGTAGATATTAATTTAGATATAAAGTCATATATTAAATTGAGAGTTATCCACGCAAACAAGAAAAACCCAATGAAAATACTTAGGTTATATACGTCGAACAAAGAATGACTAAGCAATGAAATCAGGACTATTATGATAAAACTGATAAAAAAATATTTAGACTGGCCATGCGATTTTACTTTTTTTGATAAAAATAAAATCGGGATATATCCAGCTAAGAAAACTAGCGGTATCATCAAAGGAAGAAACACAGAATTATAATATGGTACGCCAACAGATATTTTTTCTAAACCCAGGATATCAAGCACTAGAGGATACATGGTGCCAAGCAATATAGTGAATGTTGCCGTAACGAGTAAAATGTTATTTATTAAAAAGAAACTTTCCTTGGAAAAAAAATTAAAAGAGGTCTTATCATTCATTTTAGGGGAATTCTTTAAGTATAATATTAATGCTGATCCAGTTATTATTGCTAAAAATAATAAAATAAAAGCTCCTCTTGCAGGATCATTAGCAAAAGAATGTACGGATGTTAAAATTCCTGATCTAACCAAAAAAGTTCCAAGTAAACTTAATGAAAATGCGATAATAGATAGCAAGATTGTCCAATTCTTAAACATAGATTTCTGTTCACATGTAATAAGCGAATGTATCAGAGCTGTCGTTATTAACCATGGCATGAAAGATGCATTTTCAACTGGATCCCAAAACCACCAACCTCCCCAACCTAGTTCGTAATAAGCCCACCAACTTCCCAGAGCTATACCTAGTGTTAAAAAACTCCATGACATCAAAGCCCAAGGTCTGATCCACTTTGCCCATTCGGGCTTAAAGTCATTTTTCAGCAGGCATGTTACAGCAAAGCTAAAAACCACAGATAATCCTACATACCCCATATAAAGCATTGGAGGGTGAACAATCAGACCAAAATCCTGCAATAAAGGATTTAAGTCCCTTCCATCAATTGGGATAGATAAATTTTTTTCGAAAGGGTTAGACGTAAATATAAGAAATGCCAAAAATCCTATATTTAATAATCCCATTATTGATAAAAATTTCAATCTAAAATCAGTATCTAGATCTTTGCTATATACACTTGCCATAAATGTCCAAAAACTTAATACCAGACACCATAGTAACATTGAACCCTCATGACCAGCCCAGGTTGCAGATATTTTGTAATAATAAGGTAATAAAGAATTAGAATTAGATGATACATATTTCAATGAAAAATCATTTGTTAAAAAAGATATTATCAAGCTTATGAATGAGAACAATATTAGAGGAAAAAGTAACTTTGAAGAAGATAAAATTACCGAACCATAATCTGGCATGACTTTTGATAATAATGGTTTTGAAGATATTAAAATTAATGCATTTAAAAATGCGAGTAATATTAAAAAAAATCCGATGTACGCAATCATATTATTTATATATTTTCATAGACTCAGTAGTTTTGTTGAGAGCTTCTTTATTATTTTTTAAGCTATCTAGTACTTCAGGAGGCATGTATGTTTCATCATGTTTTGCCAAAACTTCTTCTGCATAAAACATGCCATCATCACCTAGCTTTCCTCTTATTACAACACCTTGGCCTTCTCTGAAAAGATCCGGCAAAATACCTGTATAAGTAATATCAAGATTTTGTTCGTAATCAGTAATAGCAAATTTTACATTCATAGTGTCTTTACTCTTAATTAATGAGCCATCAAGAACAACTCCGCCAACTCGAAAAACATAATTATCAGGGAACTCTGAATTAGTAACTTGAGAGGGGCTACGATAAAATAATAGATTATCATTAAATGTCTTTATAAACATAAAAAAAAGTAAAGATAATAATACCAAGATGAAAGAGATATAATATATTCTTAGAGTTCTCTTCTTCATAATTTATCTCTTATCTTTAATGTTTCCTTTGATTTTTTTAAATGTGAAATAGAGAATTATTGCATTCAATAACATTGAGCCTATCACGATAGCATAGGAAGAAAAAATATATATAAAGTAGTTCATCATAATCAAATAATAGCTTACTAACAAGATAACAAAAACTACATTTAAAGTAATAGAATGGTTATGGGTGGATTTGAACCACCGACCTCAGCGTTATGAGTGCTGTGCTCTAACCAACTGAGCTACATAACCATTAAATATTAAAACGAAAGTAAATTACATCACCTTCTTGTACCATATAATCTTTGCCTTCTTGTCTCCAAACACCGCTATTTTTAGAACCCTGCTCACCATCATTATCAATATAGTCAGCATAAGATACTGTTTCTGCTCTTATAAACCCTTTTTGGATATCTGTATGTATGATACCTGAACATTCCCTTGCATTAAAATCTTTTTTTGCCGCCCATGCTCTAGTTTCCTTTGGTCCAGAAGTAAAAAATGTTTTAAGACCCAAGAGTTCATAGCCTTTTCTGATAATCCTTGTAAGAGCACTTTCCTTAATTCCCATTTCGTCCATAAAATCAGCTTGATCGTTGGGGTCTAAATCTGAAATATCTTGCTCTAGTTTGACATCTATGGTTACAAGATGAATATTGTCAGATATTTTTTTTTGGAATTCTAGAACTTCATTTTCATCAGTTTTGTCATTAATATTTGCTATAATAAACATTGGTTTTTTTGTTAATAACTTAAGGTCATTTAAAGCCAATAAATCATCGCTAAAATGAAAAGAAGAGGCAAAATTATCATTAGAAAGATGTTCTATTAAGCTTTCTAATTCCGTTACCAAAATATCCTTTTCTTTTGGATTCATCTTACTTTTTTTTAATCTTTCTAGATATTTAGATAAGGTATTCAAGTCAGCTAAAATTAATTCAAGATTTATATCTTGAAAGTCCTCAAAAGGATTATGCTGACCTTTGACATGCAGAATATCATCGTCCCTAAAAAACCTAACAACATGAGCAATTACATCTGTGCTATTTATATGACTTAAAAATTCATTGCCTAATCCTTCTCCTTTGGAAGCTCCTTTAATTAAGCCTGCTATATCTACAAACTCAATAGATGCTTTAATGACTTTTTCAGATTTATTGACATTTGCCAAGCAATCAAGCCTTTGGTCTGGTACCTCAACATAAGCGACATTTGGATCTATAGTACAAAAAGGGTAATTATCAGCAGCAATTTTTTGTTTAGTTAACAGATTGAAAATCGAAGATTTTCCGACATTAGGCATCCCAACTAAGCCACACTTAAATCCCATCTTACTTGTTCTCCCCATTTAATTTATTCATTAGTTTAGTAGATTCACCTGAGAAAAAATTATTTATTTCATCAATTAGTAAATCAATACTTTTATTAATCAGATTTTTGTCAATCAATGATGGTCTTCCAAGGACATAATCTATCACTTTATTCTTATCATCAGGTTTACCAATACCTATTCTTAGTCTCCAAAAGTTTTTTGAACCAATCTGCTCAATAATACTATTGAGACCATTATGGCCTCCACTACCGCCACCTTGTTTCAATCTAACCTTTCCAACTGCTAAATCTAAATCATCATAAATTATCAAAATATTTTCTGCCTCAATATTTTTATTCTTAATAAATTTTTTAATTGGCACACCGCTGTTGTTTATATAACTTAGGGGTTTCATAAAATGAAATAAGCGTGACTCAAATTCATACTCAAAAAGATCAGATTCATATTTTTTATGGAAAGTAAAATCTCTAGCTAACTTTTCTGAAAGAGAGTCTGCTACCCAAAAACCAACATTATGTCTGGTTGTCATGTATTTTTGTTCAGGATTTCCGAGACCAACTATTAGCTGTAAAGACATTTGACTCATAAGCGCAACTAAATATAATTAAAAACTAGCTTTCTTTTGAATCATCAACATCACCTTTTGTAGCCGTCTCATCATCTTTCGACGCGGTAGCATCTTCAGGTTCTGCCATAGCTTCTGGTGCGGCAGTATCTATAACTTCTTCAACAGGCTGGTAACATTTCACAACTGCGGAATCATGATCTTTATCAGTGCCTGATAGAAATTCAACACCATCCGGTAATTTGATTTCTGTTAAATGGATACTCTGATTTATATCTAGCTCCTGTACATCAACCTCAATATTTTCAGGGATATCTTTAGGTAAACAGTTAATCTCTATTTCAGTGATTATGTGTGAGACCACACCACCAGATTTTTTAACACCAACGCAAGTATCTTCATTTATAAAGTTTATTGGTACATTAACTGTAATTTTAACATTTTGATCAACTTCAAGAAAATCTATATGAGTAATATGAGATTTTTGCGGATCTCTCTGAATATCTTTTAGGATAACTTCTATTTTTGTTTTTCCAACATTTAAATCTATTACATTACTGTAAAACTGTGGATCCTTGATTTTATTAGTTAATTCAAAACTATTTACCAATATGGATTGATTATCCTTAGAGGCCCCATATACCTCTGCAGGCACAAGATTCTCTCTGCGATAACGCTTCGAGGCTCTTTTGCCAAAATTTTCTCTTTTTGTCCCGCTCAATATATATTGTGATGTCATAATCTATGTCTTCCAAAAATAGGATTATACACTAATCCATGAAAAGTGTACTAACTGATTCTTTCTGATGAATCCTTCTGATTGTCTCAGCAAGCATTTCAGATACTGATATTTGCCTGATATTTTTAATATTCTTAGCTTTTTCATGTAATGGGATTGTATCAGTTACAATAATCTCATCAAGCTTTGATTTCTTAATATTTTCATAAGCTTTCCCAGATAATACTGGATGTGTTATGTAAGCCAATACTTTTTCGGCACCCTGGTCCTTCAGAGCTTTAGCTGCACCACATAGTGTCCCAGCAGTATCAACAATATCATCAACCATGATACATGTCATACCGGACACATCCCCGATTATCTGCATAACTTCAGACACATTCGCTTCAGGTCTTCTTTTATCAATTATAGCTAAATCACAGTTGAGCTGCTTTGCTAATGCTCTAGCCCTTACTACACCGCCAATATCAGGAGAAACTACTAACATATTAGGGTGTTTTTGCTTATAAATATCAGCAACCAATAATGGTGTAGCGTAGATGTTGTCTACAGGAATATCAAAGAAACCTTGAATTTGATCCGCATGTAAATCAATTGTTAACAATCTATCGATATCAACGCTTTCTATCATATTCGCAACTACTTTTGCTGTAATTGGCACTCTGGCTGATCTAACCCTTCTGTCTTGTCTAGAATATCCAAAATATGGAACAACTGCCGTGATTCTCTCTACAGATGATCTTCTCAGTGCATCTGTCATTATCATTAATTCCATTAGATGATTATTTGTTGGCTGACAAGTTGGCTGTATTATAAAAATATCCTGCCCTCTAACATTTTCTTGTATCTCAACTGAAACTTCCCCATCGCTAAAGGTTGTAACACTTGCTTTACCTACAGATAACTTTAAGTGGGATGCTACATCAATAGCTAATTGTTTATTAGAATTTCCTGAAAAAATCATTAGAGGTTTGTCATTTTTCATAGTGTGCACCTTATTAAACTGGGGTGGAAGGATTCGAACCTCCGAATGACGGGATCAAAACCCGCTGCCTTACCGCTTGGCGACACCCCAAAATAAATTTGTTTAAATATATCAAGAGTATCTAAGATTTACTAGCCCCTTAGCCATTGAATATAAGCTTAGGTTAACATGACAATCAAAATAAGTGTATGTTAAATAACAATGTTTTTGCTAATTACATATCTAGAGATTTTACAATTAATGAAATTTCTTTTTTTGGCAAGCTAGAAAGAACCTTTTTTGCTTCTTCATAAGACGGCAAAGGCAAAAATACTGTCCCCCCTGTACCTGTCATGCGAGCTCTGCCATAGCTAGATAAATATTTATAAGACTGATGTATTGAAGGGTAGTTTTTGAAAACTATTTCCTCAAAATCATTAATCGTATTATTCTCTAAATAATCATCATAACTAAACTCTCTAAAATGATTTTTATAAGTGTACTTTGAGAAGATATCTGACGTAGAGATATTGTGTTTACTGAAGATCATAACAAGCCATGTTGGTTTGACGAATATAGGTGTTATGATGTCTCCGGTTCCCTCAACCCAAGCATTTTTCTGATGTAAAAAAAAAGGGACATCGCATCCTATTTGTCTTGCAATACGTTTGAGCTGAATAGCTGATAATTTAGTTTCATATATCTCATTGAGAGCCATTAAACATGTTGCTGCATTTGAACTCCCTCCACCAAGCCCTCCTCCTATTGGTATGTTTTTTTTCAAAATAATGTCTAATCCTATATTAGGCAATTGCGTATAACCCAAAAAATGATCAATTGATTTGTTAATTAAATTATTATTCTCAATTTCTTTTACATTACATTTTATCTTTATTAGACTGTCTTTCCTTTTCTTAATACTTATCTCATCATGAAGATCTATTAGCTGAAAAATACTTTGGATATTATGATACCCATCAGGTCTCTGTCCGATTATTCTTAGAAAGAGATTTATTTTGGCATGAGACTTATAAGATTGAGTCATTATGATATGAATTAAGTTTATCAATAAATTCAAGATTATTTTTATTTCTCTCCAACTCAATCTTGATAACTTTTTTTAATTTTTCAAATTTTTTATTCTTTATCAATATTTCGCAGTAGTGCTCAATAATCTCTGGGTCTTTATCTCGGTAATATGATGACTCAATATAATCCAGGGCTTTAACATAATTACCTTTCTTATATTATGCCCACGCAATACTATCTAAAATAGCTGCATTGCCAGGATCATAGTGATATGCCTCAAGTAACAAATTATAAGCTTCTTCATATCTTTTGGTATGAATAATCAAACTATATCCTAATGCATTTAGGGTGTTTGCATTTCTAGCATCTATACTTAAGATTTTTTTTAAATCAATCTCCATAAGATCAATCTTTTGTAAATTTTCATATGCCATTGCTCTGGCATACAATATGTTTGTTGAGAGAGGGTCTTGTGTTAAAAAGTTATTACAAAACTCTATCACTTCTTCATACATTTTATTTTCATTTAAAAGAGATATTTGGTGTAAGGTGAGATTAAGATTAACATCCTTATCATCATAATCTTTTTTAGTGCTCTCAATATATGCAAACGCCTTATCTAGGCCATATAGCTGATTCAACGATGAAGATATATTTATATGTGACAATATTTTATAATTAAAATCTCTTACTCTTTTAAAATGCTCAATGGATTCGTCATAGTTGCCTAACATATAGTCATTTAGACCTCTCATAACATTAACCCGATCATTTTCTACAACAATATATGATAGATATTTCTCAGATAAAAGATGATGGCCTTTATCATGTAATAAAGTTGAAATTTTAAATAAAGTATCTAAATTATCTGGATCTTTGGTTAATATACTGCTTATAAAGTTTTCCGAGAAAATTATGTCTCCCTTATCTAGATACACATCTAGTAGTTCCAACTCAACCTGTCTATCAGAAGTTACTTTATCTGATATGTATTTCTCCAAAATACTTATAGCCATATTTTTGTTACCCATTGCGCTTAGAGAGTTAGCATAAATTCTTGTTAAGCCTCTATCACTAAATGATCCAATTTTGTTAATATGCTCAATAACTTTTTCATGCATATTATAGGAGTATAATAATTCTATGAAGTTTATATGCAGTGCATAATTATTATTTTTTTTTAAGTACTCCTCAAAAAATCTAACAACATTGAATCTATTTTTATTTTCAATAATAAAAAAAACAAGCTTTGCATAGTCTCGTCTGTCTCTTGAATCACTCACTCTAATAAAATTATCAAAATATTCGTTAGCTTTATCAAAATTACTATTATCAATAGAGGCGCTTAACGCATACATATAAGCTAGGTAAGAGTTACCATCAATCTTGATCCATCTATCTGATATAGCTTGAGAGTAATTAAATCGGTGAGTATCTCTTGAGATTTTAGATAGTTTCTCAAATAATTTAATATCATCCATTGTATCTATATTATTAATGAAGGTGCTTAGAGCTTCGTCATTTAGTGACTTCTTCAAGGCTAAACTAATATACAATGAGTTATATAAATGTGAATACTTATCACCGCTGAAATTCTTCTGTGAATTAGTCATATTCACACTCGAGACTTCATCGCGATTATTTGAACAAGATGACACAAATAAAGGGATAATTATTAGTAAAATATTCAAATAGTTACTCATAATAGTATAATATATCACATATCTGTATTTTCGGAGGATGTAGAGTAAATACACATTAAAATATCATGGCTATAAATGTTCTAGGCGTTAACCATAAATCCGCTCCAATCAAAATAAGGGAGAAATTGGCCTTCGGCAAAGACTCTATCCCTCGCGCGTTATCTGAAATAAAGAAGATAGAAGGAGTAAATGAAGTTGTTTTGATATCAACATGTAACAGAACTGAAATATATACAGAGAGTAATTCTGACAATTCAAAGATTATCCAATGGCTCAATAATAATCAGAGCATGACTAAGGATTGTGAACCTTTTACTTACAGTTATCATGAAGAAAGAGCTATAAAACACTTATTTAATGTTACCTCTGGAGTAGATTCAATGGTAATAGGAGAAAATGAAATTCTAGGGCAAGTGAAAGAAGCCTTTAAAATTGCAGATCAAAATAAATGTTTAGCATCATCTTTGAAAAGATTATTTGAGTTCTCATTTTCTGTAGCAAAAGAAGTTAGAACTACAACTGATATTGGTTCTAACCCAGTTTCTTTTATGTTCACATCAATGACATTAATAAAAAAAATATTTGATGATATCTCTTCTAAAAGAGCACTTGTTGTAGGATCTGGTTATATGACTAAGCTTGCTATCAAATATTTACATGCAAACAACCTACATAACATAACTTTAACAAACAGGAATTATGAAAAAGGAAGTAAAGTTGCTAAAGAAAATCAGTGTAATTATTCTAGATTGCAGTACCTACCGAATATAATTTCATCTCACGATATCATAATCTCTTGCACGTCCAGCACAATACCTATTATTGGCAAAGGGATGATGGAAAGCTGCATTCATAGTGGTAATGAAAAACCATATGTAATTATAGATATGGGAGTTCCAAGAGATGTAGAGCCAGAAATATCTGACCTTGATAATGTATATTTATATAGTATCGATGATTTAGGCAAAGTCATTGAAAATAATTATAAAATACGAGAACAAGCCGTTGATGAGGCAGAAAAGATAATTAGTTATAAGATATTAGAATTCAGAAAGTGGCTAGATCAAAATCAATCTAACAACCTTATTAAAAATTATCGAGGCTATGTAGATGATATAACAGATGGCGCCATTATTAAGGCTAAGAAATTAATTAAAGATGGTGAAAATACTGATGATGTAATATCTCATTTGGCAGAATCTTTAAAAAACAAACTCACCCATGAGACAACTAAAAAATTAAAAGAAGTTCTATCACTAATTGATGAAGAAACCTCGCTTAAGATTCAAAATATTTTTAAAAAGAAGTAATGAATAATAAGCTAATCGAAAAATTGAATGAGCTTATCTCAAAACATCAAGTTATAGCTGAGCAACTTAAAGATGAAATGATATATCAAGATCATGCTTTATTGAAAAAATTAAATCAAGAATTCTCAAAAATTGACCCGATCATAAAAAAATATGATGAATATAAGAATGCCATTAAATTAATCGAAGAATCTGAAGCTTTTCTAAATGAAAAAGATAAAGAGCTTAAACTCATGGCAGAAGAAGAAATATCTGTTAATACAAATATCAGAAATTCATTGGAGGAATATCTTGAAAATGAGCTAGTTGATAAAGATCCAAATGACTCTAAAGATGCATTTGTTGAAATAAGAGCAGGGACTGGTGGGGAAGAAGCAGCTATCTTTGTTGGAGACCTTTTCAAAATGTATTCAAAATTTTCAGAAAAAAATTCATGGGATATTGAGTTATTAAATGTTACAGAAAGTGATCATGGAGGATATAAAGAAATAATACTGAAGGTAAGCGGTGTGGATGTCTATGGTAACTTAAAATTCGAGTCAGGCACTCATAGAGTTCAAAGAGTGCCGAATACTGAAACACAGGGGCGGATACATACCTCTGCATCCACTGTTGCGGTTTTGCCTGCAGTTGATGAAATAGATCAAATAGATATTAATCCAGCAGATTTACGGATAGATACATATCGTGCCTCTGGAGCTGGAGGTCAACATGTAAATAAAACAGATTCAGCAGTACGTATTACTCATATTCCTACTGGCACAGTATCGGAATGTCAAGATGGGAGATCTCAACATAAAAATAAAGCTCAAGCAATGTCAATATTATATTCGAAAATATTAATGCATGAGCAGGAAGAACAGAGAAAGAATACTGCTGAAGAGAGAAAAAATATTGTTGGCAGCGGAGATAGATCGGAAAGGATAAGAACCTATAACTATCCCCAGGGAAGAATAACAGATCATAGAATTAATCTAACTCTCTATAAATTAGAACAAATATTAGAGGGTAATATCGAATCACTAATTGACGAACTTAAAAAAGCTGCCATAGACTAAATATGAGTTCTACAATAAATAAAATATTACAATCATATTATTTAGATAATTCATCGATAAATAAAAGAGATATTGAAAACTGTCTTCTAGATATAATAGGTAAAACAAAAACATTTCTAATTAAAACACCTGAATATAAGATTTCCTCATATGAATTGAAATGTTTTAAAAGATCAATTGAGTTATTAAATAATGGAGTCCCTCTTGCTTATATAATTGGTAATCAAGATTTCTATGGATATAAATACTTTGTTGATAGCAATGTGCTTATACCAAGGGCAGAAACAGAAATTATTATCCCAGAAGTTTTAAAACAAGGGGATTTGTTATACAAGAAAAACAAAAAATTGAAATTAATCGATGCAGGCACAGGTTCAGGGTGTATTGGTTTAACAATAGCAAGAGAAAGGCCTGATTGGGATATTGTGCTTATTGATAATTCACTTGAATCAATTAAAACTTTACAAAAGAATTATAACAAGAGAATTCATGATAATTGCAGAATCGTTGTCTCAAATTGGCTTAAAGGTTTCAAAAAAAATATTGCTGATATCATTATTTCAAATCCTCCATATATAGAATATAAATCAAAGTATCTCGATGAAAATGTTTTTAAATATGAACCACATTATGCATTATTTGCGCATGAAAAGGGTCTGCGTGATATTAAAATATTAATATCCCAGTCCAAGTCAATCCTCATGGAAAAAGGTATTCTTTTCATTGAAAATGGATTTGATCAATCTAGGGAAATTGTGAAACTATTGAAACAAAACTATTATGAAGACATAGATATTATATTAGATTATAATGGCATAAAAAGATTTACTGTATCAAGAAACTTGTAGTATGGATAAAAAAACAATTATTAAGATAGCAAACCTTGCCAAGCTTGAAATCAAAGACGATAAATTAGATGATATCGCGTCGAGTTTAGAAAAAATTCTGAATTTAGTTGATGAGATGAATGATGTAGATACTGATGACGTAACTCCTATGTCTCATCCATTAAATCTTAAACAAGAATTAAGAAAAGATGAGGTTAAAGAAGTAAACCAAAGAGATTTATTCCAGAAAGGCAATGAAAATACAGACAATGGATATTATAAGGTTCCAAAAATTATCGATTAATTATGCATAATAAAACTGTTTCAGAACTAAAAAAAGCTATTGAAAAAAAAGAAGTTAGCTCCTTAGAGTTGACCAGTCATTTTCTTGAGCGAATAAAGAGCAATGATCCAGAATTAAACTCCTTTATAACTCTGACCGAAGAGCATGCTATAGATAAGGCAAAAATTATAGATAAAGAAATTTCAAAAGGTATCTTAAGGCCACTATCAGGCATACCTTTGGCACAAAAAGATATCTTTTGCACTAAAGATATTAAAACAACATGTGGATCAAAAATGCTAGATAACTTTATAAGCCCATATGATGCAACTGTGGTTGAAAAACTTAATGATGCTGGGATGGTTGTAGTAGGTAAAACAAATATGGATGAATTCGCCATGGGATCTTCTAATGAAACAAGTTTTTTTGGTGACGTAAAAAATCCTTGGAATAAAGATTATGTTCCAGGAGGTTCGTCCGGCGGCTCTGCTGCAAGTGTATCAGCTAGACTGGTCCCATGCTCTACTGGAACTGATACCGGTGGATCTATCAGACAACCAGCATCGTTAACTGGTATCTGTGGGATTAAACCAACTTATGGAAGAGTCTCTAGGTTCGGGATGATAGCGTTTGCCTCTAGTCTAGATCAAGCTGGTGTTTTTACAAGAACTGCCGAAGACTCTGCAATTCTATTAACACATATTTCAGGAT
This sequence comes from Gammaproteobacteria bacterium, assembly GCA_038101125.1. Lineage (GTDB taxonomy): Bacteria > Pseudomonadota > Gammaproteobacteria. The sequence goes on from JAYNVZ010000006.1 coordinate 25,820, forward strand.
TTGATCCAAAAGACTCAACTAGCTCAAAAAACCCAGTTCCTGATTACGCAGCTGATTGTGTAAAAAAGTTTAAATCACTAACAATTGGCATCCCATCAGAATTTTTAGATGGTCTAGATGATAAGGTTCGAGAAGTTTTTGATGAGAATATTAGAATTTTAGAAAAGAATGGATGTAAATTTAAGAAAATTAGCCTGAAAAGTTCTAAGCTGGGTGTTTCAGCATATCAAGTGGTAGCTCCTGCTGAATGCTCTTCAAACCTATCAAGATATGACGGCGTCAGATTTGGATATCGAGCAAAAAATGTGAAGGATATTGAAGAACTGTATAAAAAATCAAGATCTGATGCTTTTGGGTCGGAAGTTAAAAGAAGAATTCTTATAGGAACTTATGCATTGTCTGCAGGTTATTACGATGCATATTATTTAAAAGCACAAAAAATTAGAAAAATTATTTCGAATGAGTTTGAGTTCGCATTCAAAGAAGTTGATCTTATAATTGGTCCTACAACTCCCGATACTGCCTTTAAGTTAGGGGAAAAAACTAATGACCCTATAGCAATGTATTTATCAGATGTATTTACTGTGAGCACTAACCTTGCTGGATTACCAGCAATGTCTATTCCTATGGGCTTTAAAAATGATCTGCCATTGGGTTTACAGATAATTGGTAATCACTTTGATGAATCTAAAATTTTATCTTTAGCTCATCACTATCAAAATTTAACAGATTGGCATACTAAATCGCCACAGGAGAATTAACAGATATGTGGGATCCGGTTATAGGTCTAGAGATTCATGTTCAATTGAATACAAAAAGTAAAATTTTTTCTCCTGCTTCAACAGATTTTGGTTCTGATCAGAATACTCAAGCATGTGCAATAGATCTAGGAATGCCCGGAGTCCTTCCTGTGTTAAATGAAGAAGCAGTCAAAATGGCTATAAAATTTGGTTTAGCTATTGGGGCAAATATTTCAGATAATTCTATATTTGCTAGAAAAAACTATTTTTACCCTGATCTTCCAAAAGGGTATCAAATATCACAGTATGAGATACCAATAGTTGAAGGTGGAAGTATTGATATAATCAATGATGGACAGACAAAAACAATAAATATCACCAGAGCACACTTAGAGGAGGATGCTGGAAAATCCATACATGACCTTTATTCTAATGAGACAGCTATAGACCTCAATAGGGCTGGTACACCTTTAATAGAAATTGTATCTGAACCAGAAATGAAAAGTGCAGCTGAGGCAGTTCTATATCTAAAGACTATCCATTCATTGGTGAGATATTTAGGCATTAGTGACGGTAATATGCAAGAGGGCTCCTTCAGATGTGATGCAAATGTCTCGCTAATGAAAAAGGGTTCTGATGTTTTAGGGACAAGGGCTGAAATAAAAAATATTAACTCATTTAAATTTGTAGAGAATGCTATAAATCATGAAATTCAAAGACAGTCTGATATTCTGGATAATGGTGATAACGTTAAACAAGAGACAAGACTATATGATCCATCTAAAGATGAAACTAGATCAATGAGATCTAAAGAAGAAGCAAATGACTACAGATACTTCCCTGATCCAGACTTATTGCCTGTATCTATTACACCTGAGTTAATTGAAGATATTAAATCTAATATGCCAGAGCTTCCATCAGTAAAGAAAGATAGGTTTAAGGCTCAATATAAACTCAATGATTATGATATTGATATTCTAACTAGTAACAGAGAATTGTCTGAATATTTTGAAAAAACAATTGAAGGCACTAATCTTAATGCTAAGACAACGGCAAACTGGATAATTACAGAAGTTTTAGCTCTTGCTAACAAAAAAAATATCAAAGTTGAGGAATATCCAGTTAATTTTAAAAATCTTCAGAATCTTCTTTCAAATGTTCAAAGCGAAGTAATTTCTAGTAAGCAAGCTAAAGATGTATTTGAAAGAATGTGGAATAATGGCGAAGATGCTCAGCATATCATTGAAAATGAAGGCATGCAGCAGATATCTGATACAGATGAATTAAATAAAATAGTTGATAATATTATTAAAAACAATTATAAAAGTGTAGAAGAGTACCGAAATGGTAAAGATAAATTATTAGGTTTTTTTGTCGGACAGGTAATGAAAGAAACAAAAGGCAAAGGAAATCCAAAACTTATAAATCAAATACTTAAGGGAAAATTGCAAAAATGATCGGTGATATATATAGAAAAATCAAAGGAACGTTCTCAACAGATCTCTCGATAGACTTAGGAACAGCTAACACACTAATATATGTCAAAGGCAGAGGTATTGTACTTGATGAACCCTCTGTTGTTGTTGTTCGAGATGAAAAAGGTTCAAGCGGTCGAAAAATAGAAGCTGTTGGTCTTGAAGCAAAAAAAATGCTAGGAAGAACCCCAACTGGACTACAAGCAATCAGACCTATGAAAGACGGTGTTATATCTGACTTTATGGTTTGTGAAAGAATGTTACAGCATTTTATTAGAAAAGTGCATGACAGCAAGTTTTTTAGACCTAGTCCGAGAGTATTAGTATGTGTGCCGTGTGGAGCAACACAAGTTGAAAGAAGAGCAATAAAAGAATCTGCTTCAGGTGCTGGTGCGAGAATAGTACATTTAATTGATGAGCCAATGGCTGCTGCTGTTGGTGCTGGAATGCCAATCGATGAGGCTAGAGGGTACATGGTTTTAGATATTGGTGGCGGTACCTCAGAGGTTGCTACAATATCACTGAATGGGATTGTTTACTCTTCGTCTACTAGGATAGGTGGGGACACATTTGATGATCAAATAATTGCATATGTTAGAAGAAATTATGGATGTGTGATAGGTTACCCTACTGCAGAGAAAATAAAACATGAAATAGGTTGCGCATATCCGAGTAGTGATCTACTAGAAATTGAAGTTAAAGGAACAAATTTATCGGCAGGAGTACCTCAGTCATTTACTGTAAATAGTAATGAGATACTAGAAGCACTTCAGGATTCGCTTCAAGGAATTATATCTGCAGTCAAAACGGCTTTAGAAGCAACCCCGCCTGAATTGGGAGCCGATATACATGAAAGAGGAATGGTTTTAACAGGTGGTGGAGCGTTATTAAGAGATCTTGATAAACTCATTACTGAAGAAACAGGCATGTATGTTATCGTTGCTGAAGACCCAATGAGCTGTGTAGCAAGAGGTGGCGGAAAAGTATTAGAAATAATTGATAAAGAGGGAAATGAATTCTTATCTGTTGACTAATAATGAATCGCTTTTCTCAAAAAAGTACAAATCAATTCTACGTTTTTATTATATTGATACTTTTGTCTATTACTATTCTAGTACTTGATCATAGATATAATAAAATAACCCAGATTAGATCCACAATTAATGACTTAGTTGTTTATCCAATTGAAAGATTATCAAGTTTACCTAAATTAATTTTAGAAGAGGCAATCAGAGAATCTAGTGATATAGAAAGTTTAGAGGAGAAGCTATCTTTGTTAAGAAAAGAGAATCTAGATTTGAAGATAAAACTACAAGAACTTGAATCTTTAAAAGGAGAAAACATTAGACTCAGAAAAATCACAAAAGAATCTAGTATTTTATCTAATAAACAAACTATTGTTAAGGTAATAAATACCTCTGCAAGCCCTACTAAAAAAGTCATACTAATCGACAAAGGGAAAAAGCATGGAATATATCTTGGCCAAAACGTTATAGGCACAAATGGATTAGTAGGGCAAGTTATCGAAACAAATTCTTTGTCATCCAAAGTAATACTAATTACAGAACCAACACATGATATACCTGGCCAAATTAATAGAACTGGACAAAAAGTAATAGTAAGCGGTTCTGGAAACAAAGAAAAGTTAATGATTAATTATGCGAATATAAATAGCGACATTGTGGTAGGAGATGTTATTTCTACCTCAGGGATTGCTAATAGATTCAAACCTAAGATCCCTATCGGGACAGTTACTAAAGTTGGAGATAATTTAGATGCTGAGTTTAAAGAAGCAGAGATACAACCTTTTGAGTATCCAGAAAAGATGCCCGAGCTTATTTTAATATGGGACTACATGCCGAAGGAAAATATTAATGAGTAAATTTTTCACCATATTTTTATCATTAATATTTTCGGTAATATTAACAATCAGTACTTTTCCCTTAGGATCATTCTCTCCTGATTGGACACAGCTTTTCCTTATATATTGGATATTAGCTGCACCCTTATCAATTGGGCTTCTTTCATCATGGATAGTTGGGCTGGTACTAGATGTAGTACTAGGATCGACATTAGGGATAAATGCTCTAATGTATACTATTATATCTTATCTCGTTTTCAAGATTCACCATATAACAAGGTATATAACTGTTTTCCAACAATCAATAGTCATCATAGCTATCTTGCTAATCAAATTCACGCTTGTCTTGTGGATTGATTCAATCTTGAGCATAAATAACTATAATATTTCTTTATACTGGAGCTGTTTAACTAGCGCATTGTGTTGGCCATTAATTTTTTATTCTCTTAGAGTGATAAGAAGGAAGTATAATATTTCTGAATGAAAATATTTTGTGATAAACCTAACATTACTAAATGCACATTATTAAAGAATTCAATAGATATTGAGAAGGTTGACACAAATATTGAGTTACACCTTAAAAAAGACAAAATTTATATAATAAACAAAAACTATAAAAATCCTGTAAAGATTATTGTTGATTTTAATGAAAAAGATTTTACAGAAAAAATGAATATGAGGCTAAAAGATAACAAAGACATTTTTCGTAAAGTTTTTTCTGATAAGAATTCTGACATTTTGGATGGCACAGCAGGTTTTGGTAGAGATGGAGTTTTATTAAATGCCATGGGACATAATGTGACGATGGTTGAAAACAGTCCAATAGTTTCTCTATTATTAAATAATGGTTTAGAAAGATCAGATAATAAGATTAGGTTATTTCATGGTAATGTTTATGACTTTTTAAAACATAGTAAAAAAAGATATGACTATATATATTTAGACTTTATGTTTAATAAATTAAAAATAAATTCTCTTTCATCAAAATATGATGAAACTTTGAAGCTAATTGCATTTATTGATAACAATAAAAAAGAAATTGTTGAGATTGCCAAAAAATACTGTAAAAAGAAAGTTATCGTGAAGGAACCAAGCAATTCTATTTCATCTCTACCAAAACCAAATCATATAATTAAGACCAAGCTCATTTCATATAATGTATACTTAAGTCATGATGCATAATTTGCAAAATATTATTTCAAGTATGGTGGCAGATGATAATACACATAGTCTACTTGCTGAAAATAATGGTGATGATATTTCAAAAATCTTAAATGAAAGAAAGTTGTCTTATAGCTTGATTAAAGTTAGCGATTATGATGTTCAGGGAGATTTACTAATACTTTTTTTAAAAGACAAAACACTGATAGACTCATATGATGATATTGGCAGGATGACACATAATTTTCCAGAAAGATTTACAATAATACGTAAACTTAATACTCAAGACTATATAACTGATACACATAATATGCTCATGTCTTTAGGGTTTAAAATGATATTTAAATCAAATGAGAATAATTTATTTTATTTTTTTTATGCTTATAATATAAGTAGTTATAAAAATATACCTGATTGGCTGAACAGTGACAATTGGGCCAATCCAGAATTATGGGAGAAATGAAATGGAAGAAACTATTAAAAAGATTTTAACTGATAATATAAGCGACTCAAAAGTTCATGTGGAAGGAAGTGATGCTAAATTCACTGTAAAAGTTGTGAGCGATATATTTTTAGATAAATCGATTATCGATAGACATAAAGTTGTATATTCTCTGCTAGATAAATATATAAAAACTGGGGAAATCCATGCCCTAACAATAAAAGCCTCTACTACTAATGAGAGCAGATAAATTTAACAACATAAAATTTAACTACAAAAAAATTATTCATGTAGATATGGACTGTTTCTATGCTTCGGTAGAAATAAGGGATAACCCACAATATATAAACAAACCTGTAGCTGTCGCTGGAAGCTCAGTGAGCAGAGGTGTTGTAACTACTTGTAATTATATAGCTAGAAAATTTGGTGTTAAATCTGCTATGCCATCTGTGACAGCAAAAAGACTTTGCCCTGAGATAATTTTTCTACCAGTTAACATGCATAAATACAGAGATGTATCTCAGGAAGTTCATAAAATTTTTAGATGCTATACAAAAATAATTGAACCAGTATCCCTAGATGAGGCTTACTTAGATGTATCAGATTCTAAATACTGTGATGGTGATCCAGAAAAAATGGCACTACAAATACGCCAGAAGATTTCGGAAGACTTGGGGATAACAGCTTCAGCTGGAATTTCTTCAAACAAGTTTTTAGCAAAAATTGCAAGTGATTGGAATAAGCCAAATGGACAGTTTTATGTCTCTGATAGTGACATTGATGAGTTCGTTTTAAAAATACCGATAAGAAGCATACATGGCGTTGGTGAGAAAACAGAAAAGCTACTAAAAACAAAAAAAATAAATACATGTGAGGACCTACAGAAACTCAAAAGATATGATCTTATTGAGATGTTAGGCAAATATGGAGATACATTGTACGAATTATGTAGAGGTATTGACGAAAGAGAAGTTAAGTCTGATAGAATCAGAAAAAGCTTAAGCGTTGAAGATACTTATGAAGAAGATCTGAAAGATTTTGAATCATGCTCTAATAAATTATCAGTCTTATACGAAGAATTATTAAAGAGAATAGATGATGGCAATTATAAAAATAAAAAAATTAAATCATGCTTTATCAAAATTAAATATAGTGATTTCAAATTAACTAGTTCACAAATATCATGCAATAATATGAGTTTTAATATTTTCCTTGAACTTTTGATCCAAAATAATATTAATAGAAACAAACCTATAAGGTTATTGGGGTTAGGCATAAATTTTAATAATGTAGATAAAAACCAATTAAATCTTGATATCTTTTAAATTAGACTAGTAATATAGCTAGATTTTTCTTATCATGAATGAATACTGAATTTTGGGGGAACTAATGAAATTTGAAACAATTGCGATCCATGGAGGTTATTCTCCTGAGACAACAACAAATGCTGTAGCTGTACCAATATATCAAACAGCGTCATATTCTTTTAGAGATACACAGCATGGTGCTGACCTATTTGATCTAAAAGAAGCTGGTAACATTTATACAAGAATAATGAACCCAACATCTGATGTTCTTGAAAAACGTGTTGCTGCTATGGAAGGAGGTATTGGCGCACTTGCACTGGCATCTGGTTCTGCTGCTACAACTTATGCAATTATGACTATTTGTGAAGCTGGTGATAACATAATCAGTACTGGTACATTATATGGTGGTACGTATACCCTATTTGCTCATCAATTACCTAGATTCGGGGTTGAAGTTAAATTTGGTGAGCACAATAAAATAGATGATATGGCATCTTTGATAGATTCGAAAACCAAAGCTATTTTCTGTGAATCAATTGGTAATCCTGCAGCAAATGTCGTAGATATTCCTAAAATGGCAAAACTAGCACATGATCATGGTATACCATTAATAGTTGACAATACTGTACCTTCTCCATATTTATTCCGACCAATAGAACATGGCGCAGATATCGTTGTTCACTCTTTAACTAAGTATATGGGAGGGCATGGAACGACCATTGGAGGGATTATTGTAGATTCAGGTAAATTTCCTTGGGCGAAACATAAAAAAAGATTTAGTAGATTAAATACACCTGACCCATCATATCATGGTGTTGTTTATACAGAAGCAATGGGTGATGCAGCATTTATCGGTGCAGCAAGAGTTGTGCCTTTAAGAAACATGGGGGCTGCAATTTCACCATTTAATAGCTTCCTTATTTTACAAGGCATTGAAAGTTTAGCTGTACGTATGGATAGACATTGTGAAAACGCTGTAAAAGTAGCAGATTTTTTACTTAAACATCCTAATGTATCCTGGGTTAACTATCCAGGGATTCCAAGTAGCCCAGATTATGAACTTGTTAAAAAACTAATGGGCGGCAAAGCTTCAAGTGTTTTAAGTTTCGGTATACAAGGCGGGAAGGCTAACGGTGCTAAATTTATTGATAATCTTGAGTTAATAGTGAGACTGGTAAATATAGGAGATGCCAAATCATTAGCATGTCATCCTGCGTCAACAACGCATAGACAATTGTCTAAAAAAGAATTGAAGCTTGCAGGAGTTCCAGAGGATCTAGTTAGGCTTTCTATAGGTATAGAAAACTCAGATGACATTATCAATGATATCAGTCAAGCATTGAGTGGTGTTTTTGGTAAAACTAAGAAGAAAAATAAATAAACTATTTTTTAATGTAGATTTCATTTCCTGACTTTTTAAACTCTTGAGATTTTTCGTCAAGACCAAAATCAACTGCGATTTTAATATCTTTGAACCCTTTCTCTTGAGCATAGTCCCTGATGTCTTGGGTAATCTTCATAGAACAAAAGTGCGGGCCACACATAGAACAGAAATGTGCAACCTTAGCGCTTTCCTGAGGTAGAGTCTCATCATGAAACTCTTTTGATTTATATGGATCAAGACCCAGGTTAAATTGATCTTCCCATCTGAATTCGAATCTTGCTTTTGAAAGCGCATCATCTCTATATTTTGCTGATGGATGCTGGTTAGATAAATCAGCCGCATGGGCAGCAATCTTATAGGCTATCAACCCATCTTTGACATCATCCTTGTTAGGAAGGCCTAAGTGTTCTTTTGGAGTTACATAGCATAGAAGAGCTGTACCATAAGACCCTATATTGGCTGCTCCTATTGCAGATGTAATATGATCATATCCTGGGGCAATATCTGTCACGAGTGGCCCTAATGTATAAAATGGAGCTTCACTACACACAGATTCTTCCATATCGACATTTTCTTTGATTAAATGTATTGGAATGTGTCCTGGCCCTTCAATCATAACCTGTACATCATGCTTCCAAGCTTTTGCTGTTAACTCTCCTAAAGTTTTAAGTTCAGAAAATTGAGCATCATCATTTGCATCAGATATACTTCCAGGTCTTAATCCATCTCCTAATGAAAATGAAATGTCATATTTTTTCATAATTTCACATATGTCATCATAATTAGTATATAAAAAATTCTCTTTGTGATGTGTTAGACACCATTTGGATATTATAGAGCCACCCCTTGAAACTATACCAGTCAATCTATCCATGGTCTTTGGAATATAACTAAGTCGAACACCCGCATGGATGGTAAAGTAATCTACTCCTTGCTCTGCTTGCTGAATCAGAATTTCTCTAAATATATCATAAGTGAGATCTTCAGGCTTTCCATTTACTTTTTCCAAGGCTTCATATATCGGGACGGTGCCAATAGGCACTGGTGAGTTTCTGATTATTTGCTCTCTAGTCTCATATAAATTTTTACCCGTAGACAAATCCATGACTGTATCAGCTCCCCATCTAACTGACCATAAAAGCTTATCCAGCTCTTCTGTAATATCTGATCTTACTGGGGAGTTGCCAATATTTGCATTGACCTTAGTTAAAAAGTTTTTACCTATTATCATTGGTTCTATCTCTGGATGATTTATGTTTGATGGTATAATTGCTCTTCCTGAAGCTATCTCATCTCTAACGAATTCAGGTGTGATTTTATTATCATGATCAGCTCTATTATGAAATATATTTTCTCTAATCGCTGCATACTCCATCTCAGAAGTTATAATGCCCTCTCTAGCATAATGCATCTGTGTAACGTTTTTATTTAATTTTGCTTTGCGAGAAAGATTGCTTATACCACACTGAGCATTATCGAAATTCGGTTTTAAAGCATCCAAATAACTTCTCTTAGATTCATCTGTGTCTGCTCTCTCTTTTATCCACTCTTCTCTAGTCTTCTTCAAGCCCAGAGTTACATCAATATGATATTTCGGATCTGTATAAGGACCAGTAGTATCATATACATAAATAGGTTCATTTTCCTGAATAGTATCATTAAGTTTGGTCGCCGTTTGTTTTATCATCCTAGAAGGGACCCTGATATTTGGCTTAGAACCCTCCACATAAACTTTCTCAGAGTTTGGAAAGTTTTCTGAGTATTCATTTATATCTATTTTTTTACCATTCATGAGAAAGACCAGATTATGTTAATTTAATTGGAATTAAAGTATAATATAACAATACTAAACTTACTAAAGAAATGAAAGAAGATAATACAAATACAATTAATATGGTTGAAAATCATATTAGAACACTTAATGTTATTGATGACGGTGTCTTGGATACACTAAAAAAAATATCTAGAAGATCATTTGTTCCTGAAAAATATAAAGCATTTGCTCATGTCGATATGAGTATACCAATCGGCTTTAACCAGAAAATGTTATTACCATCTGTAGAAGCTAAGATATTACAAGCTATGGATATAAAAAAAAGTGAAGATGTATTATTGGTTGGATCAGGTACAGGATATTTTTCAACATGCATATCAATGCTTGCAAACAGAGTACACTCAATAGATGTGGTCGAAGATTTTATAGAAAATGCCCAACAAAACTGTAGAAGTATATCAAGTGGCAATATGAACTTTGAGAAATTAAATATTCTAGATAACCTTAAATTGATAAAAAGTTACAAAGTAACTATTTTTACAATTGCAATTGATAATATTGATGAAATATTAGACAACATGGATAATGGTGCTCGTTGTTTTATATTTGAAAATATTGCTAATTGCCCAATACAAAAAGGCATGGCTATATACAAAACTAATAGATCGAGCTATCTAAAAGAATATGTACTTGAAACCAACATACAGACAATTTCAACTGGTGAATAATGATTGAAAAAAGCCCAAGAGAAGTCAAAGATATAATTGATAATGCTAAAAATCACCCAATGATTCTTGATGTAAGAGAACAATGGGAATATGATATATGTCATATTGAGAATTCTACACATATACCTATGGGTAAAATTGCCAATGCTGAAGGAGAGCTAAGCATCAATATGAAAATTATTGTTGTTTGTCATCATGGTATTAGAAGTAGGATGGTTGCTAAATACTTAACATCAAAGGGTTTTAGCGATGTAATTAATTTAACCGGAGGGATAGATGCGTGGTCAATGAATATTGACCCATCAATGCCTAAATATGTATAAATCAAAATTATATTTAATGATCATTATAATGTTAACTTCACATGTTGAAGCGGCTGATATTATGGATGTCTATAATAGGTCATTAAATTTTAATAATGATCTTAAAATAATTACTAACGATCAAAAAATTTCTCAAGAAGTTTATAGTCAAACGTCATCAAATATATTCCCTGAAGTTAGCATAACAGCTAATACTCAAGAAATTAATGTTAACAAGTATACTGGTACTGGTATGCAAAAAGACTACTCAACAGAAAGTGCAAGCTTAATAATTACACAACCACTGCTCAGATTATATTTTTTTGATGAGCTGAGTAAAGCAGAATCAATAGTTAAGAAATCTGAAATAAATCTCGCAGAGTTTAAAAAAGATTTGATAGTAAAATCGGCGGAGTTATATTTTAATCTCATTAATGCTAAAAATAGTGTTGCTGCTGGTGAAGTAAAGTTAGACTCAATGCTAATTAAATATGAGAGTGCAAAAAAACTTTTTGACAATGGTTATATATCTGATATTGAATTGAACAAATATAGAAACAACTATGAAATGACCATGGTTGAAAAACAAATACTAGTAAATGAACTTGACATGGTTAAACAAGACGTCTACATATTTACTGGTAGAGAAATTCTGGATATACATAACCTTAATCATACGATTGAAGTCCCATTATCGACGTATGATGCAAACAGTTTAATTTCCAAAGCTCTAGTATCTTTTGATAGTATTAAATCTGCATTACTAGATGTAAATATCTCTAGAGATGAAATGAAATCTAATAAATCAAAACACTATCCAACTATAGATCTAAATGCTACTTATGATTATTCTGATACTAGTAGTGGTTCTAGACTGGGCAAACAGACAAGAGAGTCTAATACGATTGGACTAACGATTAATATACCTATATATCAGGGTGGTTTTCAAAAATCTAAGGTAACTGAAGCAAGATATAAGTATAAAAATGCAAAAATAAACTTGGATAACTTGAGAAGAACCACAAGAAAAGAAATTTTAGATAATATAAATAATTATAACTTACTAAAAAGTTTAGTTATAGTTAAACGTGATAGATATAATGATGTCAATCAAGATTATCTAACACTTTCCCAAGGGGCTGATATTGGTCTTTATACTGACGTAGAGGTTAAAGATGCAGAATATAATTTAATGATAGCTAAAAATGATTTAATTGAAAGCACATTAGACTTGCTACTAATCGACCTAAATTTAAAGAAATATTCATCTAATTTAAGTGTAGAAAACATTCGAACTATAAATAGAATGTTAGTATGGTAGCAACAATTAGATAGATGATAATTTATAATTTAATACTATATCTCATCTCTCCATATCTAATAAGTAGAGTCATAATAGAAGCAATAAGAAGAAGAAGTGGCGTCTCCTTCATAGGACAACGACTGGGCCTATTTTCTAAAAAGCTATTTAAGAAGCCCATATGGATTCATGCGTCCTCTGTTGGCGAGACTAAAGCTGCGATAAGTTTATATAAAAGTTTGTCCAAAAAATTCCCAGAAGAAAATTTCCTAATAACAACTAATACTTCATCCTCAAGAGGCATTATCCCTACAAATAAGAATTTAGAACATACATACTTGCCACTTGATTGGTTATTTACAACGAAGAGATTCATTAATTTATTTAATCCTCGAATATGTATTTTAATAGAAACTGAATTATGGCCTAATCTTATATCAACCTGTAAAAAAAATAATATTTCAATTATTATAGCTAACGCAAGACTATCTAAAAGAACAACCGAGAGTCCCTCTTTCATTAAACAAATTTACAAAAAAGTTCTTTCAGATGTCGATCTCATACTTTGTAAGTCGAACAGAGATAAAGAAAATTATATTCAACTTGGTTATTTAAATAAGAATATTAAAGTTATTGGTAATCTTAAATATGCAGATACAAATAATATAGTTTATAATAATGAAAATATTGTTAACAGAAAATATGTACTAGCGTTATCAACACATCCGGATGAAGAAAGACAAATCATAACTGAATGGATGAGAATAAATGAGAAAAAAATTCTTCTAGTAATTATGCCGAGACATCCCGAAAGATTGGGGGATATTTTATCAGATATACCTTTAGATATGTTGAGTATTTCTATACGTAGTAAAAATGAACCTATCAAAAAATCAACGCAAATATACATCGCAGACACATATGGCGAAGCAAACCTTTTTTTAGAACATTGTGAATTTGTATATTTAGGTGGCTCCCTCGTAGATCATGGTGGACAAAATTTTATGGAAGCTGCATCATATGGAAAGACAATTATCGTTGGTCCATATATGTATAATTTTATAGAGGAAACAGAGGAATTTCTAAAAAATAATGCCATGATTATGGTGAAAAGCTCGCCAACACTTAAACATGTTTTTGAACGACTAATTAAGTCAAAACAAAGACGAGAGCTATTCGGAGCTAATGCAAAAAAAATATTACTTTCCAAAAAAGATATTATCAATGATTACTGTAAAGA
>JAYNVZ010000006.1:39543-51261 GCA_038101125.1 Gammaproteobacteria bacterium
CTGTAAAGAAATTCAGTCTCTACTATGAGCCTCATATGCATCTAAGAAATGACTAAAACTCTCTTGATCAAATAGTTTTTTCTTCAATATAGATCTTTTAAATCTCTTTATATTTAAATTCTTAGCTTCTTTGCTCATAATTAAGTTAGCCTTCATTGACTTATCAAAATCAATAATCCAAATATGCTTATTAGTATTATCATGATTTATTCTCTCTTCATTAACAAGAATATTAGTCATGTTTAAATCTCCATGGTCTACTCCTAGCATATGCATTTTTGATACTAACAAACCAATGCTACTATAAACCTTATGTTTTAGATCAGCTTTGCTATGAGATGGTAAATCATTAATTGAGATCAAGAATTTATCAAATGTGATAGCAGGGATAGCTTCAGTGATTAAGTTAGCTTTATACGATAAAGAATTGTAATCTACCCACCCCATAATAGGCCTGCATGTTTGAAAATTCTTATGATATAGGTAGTTTAATAAGCTAAATTCTTTATAAGATCTCGTTTCATATAATGGTTTATATATATAATTATCAGACATAAACCTCATCATTCCTTTTCTAAAATAATGTTTTTTAACCCAAGTATTATTATTTATCCATTCTACATTTGTATTTTCATTAGTTTTAAATACTTTTGATAGAAATAAATCTTCTATATTAATTTCTATATCTTTATCATAGAATATTACTGTATTATTAATTTTTTTAGTTATTATCTTCAATTATGTCTCAAGCTACTTTTACACATAAATCTATTTGCGTATTAAGATTATCATCTATTGGGGATATCACTCATATGATACCAATAATAAAATCTATACAATCATACACCCCTCAAACAGATATTACATGGATTATAGGTAAAACAGAATACTCTTTGGTCAAAAATATATCTAATGTTCATTTTATAGTAATTGATAAAAAAGATTTCCTATCCACATTTTCCACTTTAATCTACTTATATAAGAATTTTAGATTTGATGCTTTATTAAATATGCAGGTTTCATTGAGAGCTAATATTATTAGCTTATTTATAAAAGCTAAGATTAAAATCGGCTTTGATAAGCATAATTCTAAGAACTTACATAGATTTTTTATTAATATAAGGATAAATAACTCTGTGAGAAAACATGTCAGAGAGACTTTCTTTGGGTTCTTATCAAAGATAGGGATTGAAAAAAGAAGCAATAACACAGATATTAATATCAAATATAAAGCAGATGAGCGTTTAATAAAGAAAAAATATATTGTGTTCAATCCATTTACGAGCTCTAGGAATTTTAATTACCGTGAGTGGGATATAAATAACTATAAGGTAATAGCGAATTATATATCTAAGAATTTTGATATCAATTCAGTCATGGTTGGCGGAAATACTCAGTATGAAATGTCTCAATCACGAAAACTGGAATCAGAGAATAGTATTATTAATCTTGTAGGTAAAACAGACCTACAAGAACTTTATAATATACTCAGAGGCTGCGAACTCTATATTGGGCCTGATTCTGGCACTCTTCATATTGCATCAATATTAAATAGACCTGTAATTGGTCTATATGCTACCTCAAATCCTGATAGAACTGGTCCAATTGATAATATGGAAAATATTATTAATAAATATCCTTTGGCATTACAGAAATATCATCAAATGAAAATAGAGGAAGCCAAGTGGGGCAAAAGAATAAGAGATCCAAATGCGATGAAGCTGATAAATATTGATGAGGTAGTTATAAAAATCAACAAGATTTTAAAGGCTTAGTATCTTATTGATGATAGAGGTTGATGACCTGCCATCTACCAAATCTATGAGGGCTACTTTTTTGTTATTTTTAATAAGTATATCCTCACCGGCTATTTTTTTACCTTTATAGTCACTACCCTTAACTAAAATATCGGGTAATACTTTTGAAATAATTTTCTCAGGAGTTTCTTCATTGAACAATATAATATGATCAACTGAACTCAAACATGACAAAACATAGCTTCTATCTAATTCAGCAACAATCGGTCTGTTCGAAGACTTAATTTTTTTTATAGACTCATCACTATTAACAGCCACAATCAAAATGTCACCAAGTTTTTTTGATTCTTCCAGAATATGAGTATGCCCACAATGCAGTATGTCAAAACAGCCATTTGTCATAACAATAGTTTTATTCTTGGCAGCATAATCTGCACATAATGTGAGTAACTCATCTAAATTCTGGACTAGTTTTTTATTCTGTAGATGCATTATTAAGTTCTTTCTGAGTAACGCTAGTTGAACCAAGTTTTTTAATTGAAATTCCAGCAGCTATATTTGACATTTCAACAGCAGTATTAATATTCTTCCCTGCAATTATATATGCCGCTAAAATGGAGATTACTGTATCCCCAGCACCTGTTACATCAAAGACATCCTGTTGATTTGAGGCATAGGAAGATGCTTTGCCATCTTCAAATAATGTCATACCATCTTTACCTTGAGTTATTAAAAGATATTCTAGTTTTAACTTCCTACGAAGTTTTTCTCCTTCTTCATTAAATACTTTTTTATTTGGACATTTCCCAGCTATATCTTCGAACTCTTTAAGGTTTGGCTTTAGTAAGTAAGCATTTTTATAGAAATCAAAATTCATTCCTTTTGGATCGATAAAAGTTTTTATTTTTAGACTGCTGGCTTTAGATAATATTTTTTTGATGATTGGCTTAACCATTCCTTTGTCATAATCAGAAATAATAATTCCATCATAAGAATCTAAAGTATCCTCAATATCTTCATAAGCCTTGGGAACTACTTTGGAAATATTTTTATCTTCATGATCCAGCCTCATGAGCTGCTGGTTTTTATCTATAACTCTTAGTTTCATCGTTGTTCTGATATTTTTATCAATAATTGGTTTATAATTGATATTCGTAGACGATAAAATTTCTAATAACTTTTCAGACGCCTCATCTTCACCAGTTAAACCAATCAAAGTTACATCCATTCCGAAATCAGATAAATTTTTAGCAACGTTTGCAGCGCCACCTGGTTTATCAACAGAAGTATCTACATCTAGAATTGGTACTGGAGCCTCAGGAGAAATTCTATTAACCTGTCCCATCCAATATCTATCTAACATGACATCACCAATAACTAGAATCTTGTTTTTTAAAATCATTTTATTTCAGATAAATGAGTCAACCATTCGTTATGTTTATCATATTCCCCTCTTATGAGATTGAAGTAGTTATTTTGCAGCACTTTTGTAGTTTTGCCAGGAAATCCATTATTAATTTTAGTATTATCAATCTCTATTATAGGCGTAACTTCTGCAGCTGTACCAGTAAAAAATGCCTCATCACAATCGTATATTTCCTTGAGTTCAATTTTTCTCTCAATAGTTTCAATTCCTAAATCAGCAGCCAAGGTTATTATTGTCTTTCTTGTAATGCCATCTAAGACTGTTACTAGTTCTGGAGTGATTAGCTTATTATCTTTAATCATGAAAAAGTTTTCACCAGAGCCCTCATTAACCGAGTTGTCAGTTCCCAAAATTAAGGCCTCATCATAGCCTGATGCTAGGGCATCTCTTAGAGCGAGCATAGAGTTTATATAATTCCCTGTGGCCTTTGCTTTATATATCATAGCCTCTGGATCTCTTTTTGGAAAAGGTGAAACTTTAACTCTTATACCTTTTTCTATTTGCTCAGCTCCCAGATATGGTCCCCAGTCCCAAGCTGCCACTGCACAATGTACTTTAAGATTATCTGCCCTCAAGCCCATGCCTTCACTTCCATAAAAACACAAGGGTCTTATGTATGCATTTTTTAGATTATTTTTAGTTACAGAATCACACTGAGCCTGCATTAGTTCTTCTTTGCTAAAAGGTATCTTCATACCAACAAGACTTGCAGACTGAAAAAGTCTATCGGTATGTTCTTTTAGTCGAAAGATTGCTGGTCCAGACTTAGCTTCATATGCTCTAACACCTTCGAAAACACCCGTACCATAGTGCATGGTGTGAGTTAGTATATGGATTTTTGCATCTTTCCAATCGCAAAAAGAACCATCCATCCATATTTGTCCCTGTAGATCAGACATTATCATGAGCAATCACTTTTTTTGTATAATTTAACTGAAAACTATAACATGACTTACATAACTAAAATACCTGTATTTTCCTGAAAATATATACGTCATATTACTTTAAATATATCTGATGTAGCTATATAATGAGAATCATTCGCGTTTAAGTAAAATTTAATGTGTAAATATTTTGAGGTGGAATGATATGGCAAGGTCAGTTTTATTATTATTTTTGGTAGGTATATTATCATCATGTAGTAATGAATATTCAAATAATGGATCTGTTGGTAAACAGGTCAATCAAGCTTCCGAAGAAGTTAATATTTATAGTGCTCGTAAAGGTTATTTGCTAAAACCTTTATTAGTAGAGTTTGAGAACGATACTAATATCAAAGTAAACATTATATCCGGAAAATCAAAAGCACTACAAAAAAGAATTCAACAAGAAGGAAAAAATACACGGGCTGATGTTTTATTAACAGTAGATGCAGGAAACTTATACAAAGCTAAGGCAGATAATTTATTAAAACGTATTGATTCTAAACAGTTAAATAAATTAATTCCAAGCCATCTTAGAGATGACGAAGGTTATTGGTATGGTTTATCTATTCGATCAAGAGTAATTATGTTCAACCCACAGAAAGTAAACATTAAAGAATTAAGCACTTATGATGATCTGGCTAACTCCAAGTGGAAAGGGCGAATTTGTTTGAGGTCATCCAGTAATATATATAATCAATCTCTCCTTGCTTCCCTAATATCTCATCTAGGTGAAGAAAAAGCTGAAGGATGGGCTAGCAAAGTAGTTAGTAACTTTTCTAGAAAACCAAAAGGTAATGATAGAACTCAAATGACATCGGTTGTTTTAGGAGAATGTGATGTAACTCTTGCGAACACATACTATTTAGGAAAATGGATCACTTCAAAAAAAGATAATGAAAGAAAATATGCTAAAATGATATCTGTTTTTTTCCCAAATCAAATGGATAGAGGAGCGCATATAAATATAAGCGGAGCTGCCGTTGTAAAGCATTCAAAAAATACCCAAAATGCCATAAAATTAATAGAATTTCTAGCTGGTGATAAAGCTCAAGCCCTATATGCTAAAACTAATCATGAGTATCCAATAAGAGAAAACATAGAAATCAGTGATATTGTAAAATCTTGGGGTTATCCATTTAAGCAAGATAATTTATCTCTAAATAAGCTAGGAAAAAATAATACAAAAGCTGTCGAGATATTTGATAAGGTAAACTGGCAGTAACTAATGATTAGAAATGTAATTGATTATAAAAATACGATTGTACTTTTTTTTATCATTCTACTTGTCATTATCCCAATCATAACTGTTCTTTCTTATATAGTTCAACCACCTTCACAGTTATGGGGGCATCTGAGTGAAAATTTATTGTCAAAGTATCTATATAATACCTTTATTATACTGGTGTCTGTAGCCTTTTTCACAGTGATAATTGGGGTTTCATGTGCATGGCTTGTAACAAACTTTACTTTTCCAGCTAAAAATATATTTAAGTGGTTACTAGTTATGCCTATTGCAATACCTACTTACGTATCAGCATATATTTATGCTGGTTTGTTTGAGCCTTCAGGTATGATATTTGACTCAGTAGAGAATTATTTCGGATTAGGTAAAGAATTATATGAAATTATTGAGTTAAGAAACATCTATGGAGTAATTTTCATCTTAAGCATATGCTTGTATCCATATGTATACTTGTTGGCTTACTCCTCTTTTAAAGAACAATCTTATTGTGCTTTAGAGGTTGGGAAATCCTTAGGCTTAAATAGTCGAGAGCTTTTCTCAAAAATTAGTATTCCTCTAGCTAGACCAGGCATCATAGCAGGTTTGAGTTTAGTGATCATGGAGACTCTGGCAGAATTTGGGACGATGGATTATTATGGCGTAAGCACATTTACCACAGGAATCTATAGGACATGGTTCTCACTCGGAGATGAAAATAGCGCACTTCATTTGTCTTCAATCTTATTAACTTTTGTGTTTATACTAATAATTATAGAAAAAGCGTCTAGAGGGAAAAGTCAATATGTTAATACTTCTCAGAAATCTAGAAAATTAAAAACTAAAGAACTAAATCGAATAAAAAGTGTATATGCGTTTTTTTGGTGTTCACTATTTTCTGCAATAGGTTTTATAGTTCCAGTTATTCAGTTATTTGTCTGGATATTAGAGACATATGATTATATTTTCAATGCTTACTTTATACAGATAATTATAAATACAATATCTATCGCAGCTATTGCTGCTGGTATAATAGTTTTAATTTCGATATATTCTTCTTATATTAATAGATCTACTAGTAATGTTTATATTAAATCTTCGTTGAGGATATTTTCACTTGGCTACTCGATACCTGGTGTTGTTATAGCTGTAGGAATAATTATACCACTAGCAATGGTTGATAATATACAATCTATTCTATTCGGTTCGCCAATATATTATTTAAGCGGGTCTTTATTTGCGCTTGTCCTTGCATACCTAGTTAGATTCTCAACAATATCCTATAATGCGATAGAAACAGGTTTAGGGAAAATAAAAAAAAATATAGATTTAACAGTACAATCTTTTGGATTATCAAATCTTACAATATTAAAAAAAATACATATGCCAATAATGAGAACCACATTAATAACTTCATTTATTTTAGTATTTGTAGATATCGTTAAAGAACTACCTGCAACTTTAATACTTAGACCTTTTAATTTTGATACCTTAGCAATAAATATCTATGAGCTAGCATCTTCAGAACAACTTTCATATATAGCTTCGCCATCATTAATGCTTATTATCATAAGTCTAATACCTGTTATAATGCTGATAAGAAAAACAATTGATTTCGGTGGAAATAATGAAATTAGAAATTGAAAATATTTCACTCAATATTGACGGGAACCTAATTATAGATAATTTAAACCTGAATATCTATGAACAAGAAATTATATCAATAATTGGTCCTAGTGCCTCTGGAAAAAGCTCTTTACTTAGAATTATTTCGGGTTTTGAAAATATTAATTCTGGAAGAGTAAAGATTAATGGTGTCATAGTAGATGATAGATCTAAAGTTGTCGAACCACAAAACAGGAAAGTTGGGATTATTTTCCAAGATCTAGCGTTATTTCCTCATTTAAATTGCGAAAATAATATACTGTTTGGTATTGAGAAACATACTTCAACTGAAAAATCTAAAAGACTCGAGAGATTGAGTACTCTGCTTGATATTTCAGGAATCCTTAAGAGTTTCCCGCATGAAATATCGGGTGGCCAACAACAGAGAGTTGCAATTGCAAGAGCATTGGCTCCAAAACCAGAAATTTTATTATTAGATGAACCATTTAGCGCGCTAGATGAAAAGTTAAAAGAAACTTTAATGTCAGATGTTAAAAATCTTCTCAAAGAAGAAAAAATTACCACAATAGTAATTACTCATAATATAAAGGAGGCCTTTGAAATGTCGGATAAAATTGCATTCCTTGATAATAAAAAAATAATTCAATACGATACTGCATATAATCTTTACCATAAACCTTTAACAGAAGATATTGCTATTTTTTGTGGTATTGGTAGTTTTATTCAAGGGAAAGTTATTGATACGAATCATGTGCAAACGGAGCTTGGTCAGTTTTTTGGTGATGTCTCAAAGTTTTCAATAGGCTCTGTTGTTAAAGTTATGATAAGACCAGATGATATTATCCATGATGATAATTCAACTCAGTCAGCAAAAGTAATTGAAAAAATTTTCCATGGGTCTGACTTCTTATACAAGCTTGAGCTATCGGATGGTGAAAGAGTCTACTGTTATACGCCTAGCCATCATAATCACTCATTAAACGAAGTTATAGGAATCAAACCTGTAATTGACCATTTGATAATATTCAACTAAAACTATAATTCACGTAGCTTTCTTCTGAGAATCTTACCTACATTATTTTTTGGCATCTCCTCTATAAAAGTCACTTTTTTAGGAATTTTATATATTGTCAATCCTTTTTTACAGAATACTTTTATCTCATTTTCTGTTAATGATTGCGAGGTTTTGACTACAAATAAATGTATACTCTCACCTCTATTAGAGTCCATAACACCTATAACACCACACTCAAGAACATCTGGATGCTCAGAGACATAGTCCTCTATCTCATTAGGGTAAACATTAAATCCTGACGAGATAATCATATCTTTCTTTCTATCAACGATTTTCAGGAATCCTTTTTTATCTATTGTTGCTATATCACCAGTTTTAAAAAAACCATCTTCTGTAAATGAGCTTGTTGTTTCACTGGTGTTATTCCAATATCCTGACATGACCTGCGGGCCTCTGACACATAATTCTCCTGGCTCACCATAACTAAGTTCATTGCCAGCATCATCTCTTATAGATATAGTTGTTGAAGGAACAGGTAGACCTATAGAGCCATTGAATTGATCAGTAATATTATTTATAGAGACAATTGGTGATGTTTCGGTTAGACCATAACCTTGGGTGATTTCTACTCCAGTAATTTTTTTCCATCTTTTAGCAGTACTTGATAAAACGGACATACCACCGCCTACAGCAAACTTAAGTGATGAAAAATCTATTTTTTTAAATTTTGAACTTGTTAATAATAGATTGAACAGCGTATTAACTGCTGTGATTACAGTGAACCGATATTTTGACAAATCATTTACAAAACTTTTGAGATCCCTTGGGTTGGCAATAAGTATGTTATTAGACCCAATACTAAAAAAATATATAAAATTGACCGAGAATGAAAAAATATGATAGAGGGGTAAAGCAGTAATTATTATTTCTCTCCCTTTACTTACATGAGGTCCAACCCATAAGTCAAGCTGCTGTATGTTCGATAAAATATTATTATGAGTTAATACTGCCGCTTTGGATTTCCCCGTAGTACCACCAGTATATTGTAATAAAGCAATATCATCAGGAATGATAGTTATTTTTTTTAAGTTATATTTACAAGAAATAGCTCTGGCGAATGGAATATAGCTTTCATTGATATTGATAGATTCTTTTTTAAAAAAAGTTACTATATTAACCAACAAAGACATTTGCCAAGACAATAAATCAGACACCCTGCAAACTATTACTTTTTTAATTTTTGTTCTTTTAATAACTTTATCGAGTTCTTTAACAAATTTATCCAGAACAATTATTGTTTCTGCTTGTGAATCATTTAGCGTATTCTCTATTTCTCTTCCTTTGAACAAAGGATTTAAATTTACAACTACCGCTCCAATTTTATAACATCCAAATAAGGCAACTGGGTAAGTAAAAAGATTTGGGAGCATTATTGCAATCTTACATCCTTTTTCTAAAAATAATTCATGTTGAAGATATGCGCCAAATCTACTCGAGCAATCATCTATATATTTATAAGATAATTTTGTATTAAGGCTAGTAAAAGCTATATTGTCAGAAAATTCAGTCGACGCATTCTTCATTAAATCAAGAATAGAAGTATTTGTTACACCCTCTATTGATGAAGGGACACCTTTAGGGTAGCTATTGAGCCAAATCTTTTCCATAAGTAATATAGTAAACCAAAAATAACAAAGCCCCTAGTAAATAGGGGCTTCGAAGTAAGTTTCTATAACTTATTAACGTTAAGGTTACATTCCCATGCCGCCCATTCCCATGCCGCCCATGCCGCCCATATCTGGCATTGCAGGTGCTGCAGGTGCTGTTTCATCGCTAGCTTGTTCAGTAACCATACATTCAGTTGTGATCATTAATCCAGCTATTGAGGATGCATTTTGTAAGGCAGTCCTTGTAACTTTAGTAGGATCGAGTATGCCCATTTTAAGCATATCACCAAATTCTGATGTTGATGCATTGTAACCAAAGGAGTCTTTTCCTTCTGCAACTTTCGCTAGAATTACAGAACCTTCGTCACCAGCATTTGTTACAATCTGTCTTAGTGGTTCTTGCATCGCTTGTTTAGCGATTTGTATTCCTTGGTCTTGGTCAGGATTGTCACCTTTAAGCTTATCAAGTGCAGAACGAGCTCTAATCATTGCCACACCACCACCAGGGACTACACCCTCTTCTACGGCAGCTCTTGTTGCATGAAGAGCATCTTCAACTCTTGCTTTTTTCTCTTTCATTTCAACCTCAGTTGCAGCTCCGACTTTAATAACTGCTACACCACCAGCTAGTTTAGCAACTCTCTCTTGCATTTTTTCTTTATCGTAATCGGATGTTGCTTCTTCAATTTGAGATCTAATCTGATTAACTCTACCTTCGATGGTATCTTTTTTGCCACCACCATCAATAATAATAGTATTTTCTTTTGTGACATTAATTTTCTTAGCAGTACCAAGAACACTAATATCAGCTTTTTCTAGACTTAAACCAACTTCTTCTGCAATTACAGTTCCACCAGTTAAAATAGCTATATCTTCAAGCATTGCTTTACGTCTGTCACCAAATCCAGGTGCTTTAACTGCAGCTACTTTCACAATACCTCTTATGCTGTTGACCACTAACGTTGCCAAGGCTTCACCTTCAACATCTTCAGCGATAATTAGAAGAGGCTTGCTAGCTTTAGCAACGCCTTCTAAAATTGGCAACATATCTTTTATATTCGTAATTTTTTTATCATATAAAAGTACATATGGATCCTCTAGTTCAGTTGTCATGTTCTGTTGGTTAGTCGCAAAATACGGCGATAGGTAACCTCTGTCAAATTGCATTCCTTCTACAACATCTAGATCATTTTCAAGAGACTGACCTTCTTCTACAGTTATTACACCTTCCTTTCCTACTTTACCCATTGCTTCGGCAATTATTGAACCGATGTTTGTATCTGAGTTAGCTGAAATTGTACCAACCTGCTCAATTGCGCTTTGGTCGGTGCAAGGTTTAGACATTTTTTGTAAACTCTCGACAGCTACTGATACTGCTTTATCAATGCCTCTTTTCAGATCCATTGGGTTCATTCCTGCAGCGACACATTTAAGCCCTTCTTTTAAAATTGACTGAGCAACTACAGTTGCAGTAGTTGTGCCGTCTCCAGCAATATCGGATGTCTGAGATGCAACCTCTTTAACCATCTGTGCACCCATATTTTCAAACTTATCTTTTAACTCGATTTCTTTAGCAACAGATACCCCGTCTTTTGTTACAGTTGGTGCTCCAAAAGATTTATCTAAGACCACATTTCTACCTTTAGGGCCTAATGTCGTTTTTACTGCATTTGCAAGTATATTAACCCCTGCAACCAATCTTTTTCTAGCATCATCACCAAATTTTACTTCTTTTGCTGTCATTATAATTTCCTCTAATGTTCTATTTGTTAACTAATAATTGCTGTAATGTCATCTTCTCTCATGACAAGTAATTCTTCCCCATCTACACTTACTTCTGTACCAGAGTATTTGCCAAAAAGTATTATATCGCCAACTTTTACATCTAGCGGCCTAACATCTCCGCTTTCTAATATTTTGCCATTACCTATGGCAACAACTTCGCCTTTCACTGGTTTTTCAGTAGCTGAGTCTGGAATCACAATACCGCCTGGAGATGTTTTTTCTTCTTCCATTCGTCTAATAATCACACGATCGTGTAGTGGTCTGATATTCATATGTACTCCTCATAAGTAAGTTATA
>JAYNVZ010000030.1:0-11738 GCA_038101125.1 Gammaproteobacteria bacterium
ATCAGCCTTCGCTAGCTTCTTTCTGCGTGTTTTGGGAGCCATTTTTACTGTTGTATATAGCTCTAATCTATCTTCTGTCTTTATAATGTAATCTTCGTTCATAATTTTACCATAAACTCCTATTTTAAAATCTTTGTTAGGTGATAAAGACTCTATGTTAAATTTTTCAACAAAAACTTTAATTGAAATATTCTGTGGAATATTAAATATTTTATACTTTAAATTGTTCTCAATATTATAATAAAAGGTTATTGGGAATACTTTACTCATTGGATTTTAATTTAAATGCTTCGGAGATAAATGAGTCTAGGATTGACGACATAATTGTTGAAAAAACTGGTTTAATTGACATTTCAATTAACTTATTATCAAATTTATATTCTAAGTATAGTGTTACACTTGTATTATACTCATCAATCATATCAAACTTCCAGTAACCCTCTAAGTGACTAAAAGGCCCATCGATTAGCTGTAAATTTATAATTTTATTTTTCTCAAAAATATTTTTAGTAGTAAATTTCCAGTTGATCAAACTTTTTGATATCTCTATTTCTGCAGTCATAACATTTGGTTCTTTTGAAATTATGGTTGAACGAGAACACCATGGTAGAAATTTCTCATAGTTATCGACATTATTTATTAAATTAAATATCATTTCTTTGGTCACATTAATTTTTTCTGATTTGTTGATATAATTCATGTATTAAAACAGTCCGTTGACAAAAATAAGCGTTACAGCTACCGGTGCAACATAGCGAACTAAGAACCTCCATGCTCCGAATTTAATAGTAGACATGTTTAGTTCATTTAAAACAATATTTCTTTTTACAATGAAGCCAACAAATATAGCGATTAATAATCCACCTAAAGGAAGCATTACTTTCGATGTAAAATTATCTAGTAAGTCAAAAAAGTTATATCCAAATACTTTTAAATCTGCAGCATAACTAAAAGATAATATCGTGCCTATACCCAACAACCATGTAATTGCTCCTAACTTAATACTTGCTTCAGAGCGTGTTATTGAGTTATTTTCAATCATATAAGTAATAGCAGGCTCAATTAGCGAAATTGATGAAGTAATAGCAGCAAAGAAAAGTAAAATAAAAAATATAGCCGCTACTATGCTGCCACCAGGCATTGCTCCAAATGCTATTGGTAGAGTTTGAAATATTAAACCAGGACCAGCAGTCGAAGGGTCTAAGCTATAGGTAAAAACAATTGGAAAAATTATGACTCCTGCTATAATTGCCACAAATGTATCAGCAAATGCGACAATAGTTGTCACATATGGTATCGATGAGTCATCTGATAAATAAGACCCATATATCATTAGAGACCCCATTCCAATGCTCAGTGAAAAAAATGCCATCCCCATTGCGCCTAAAATTACATCGCTATCAATTTTAGACATATCAGGTATAAACATATAACTAAGTCCATCATAGAACCCACTCAGCGTTGATGCATAGAATGCTAGAGCAATTAATAAAATAAATAAACCTGGTATAAGTATCTTTACAGATTTCTCTAGGCCACCTTTAACACCTTTGGAAACAATATAACAGGTCAACAGCATAAAGAGAGTATGCCACCCAAGTAATTTTTCAGGATCGCTCACAAGATTATTAAATAATGACTTTGATTGTTCAACATCAATACCAGCGAAAGAACCTGATAATGCTTTAAATATATAAGACATAGTCCATCCCGCTATTACGCTATAGAAAGATAATATCAGAATACCTGCTATCATGCCTGACCAACCAACTAACTGCCAATTAGTATAGTCATCTGCGTTAGAGTACTTTTGTGATTTGGTTCTTACCCTATTAAGATCATTATCTACTTCCTGAACCGCAAAAGTACTAGATTCATGAGATAAATATTTAAGACTTCCAACTGGATTTTGTTTCCCATGTCTTCCAACTAGGACTTCGGCGATCATTATTGGCAGCGCTATTAGTAAAACACTTAAAATATAAATTACTACAAAAGCTCCACCACCATATTCACTTGTCATCCATGGAAATTTCCATATGTTACCAAGACCTACAGCTGACCCTGTTGCTGCAAAAATAAAGACAAGACGCGATGACCATTGACCATGTATTGATTTTCTACTATTAGGTTTAATATCGATCTCCTTAATATTATGCTATTATGATATTTACTATTATACATAATGTCATAAATATATGAATATATTGTGCACCAATAAAAAAGCGACTTTTAAATATTTTCTACTTAAAAAAATCGAAGCTGGGTTAAATTTGCATGGCTGGGAAGTTAAAAGCATAAAGTTAGGTCATGCCCAGATTTCTGAAAGTTATATTACAATTAATGAAAATGAGGCTTTTCTCGTCAATGCACATCTTAAAGTATTATCTAATACATCTGATTCAGATAAAGTAAATTCTAGAAGAGCTAGGAAGCTTCTACTAAACAGAAGAGAATTAATAAATTTATCAAATGAAATTAAGCAAAATGGCTATTCTATAGTTCCAACGAAAATATATACAAAATCATCTCTAATAAAACTCGAAATAGCTCTTGCTAAAGGTAAAAAAACACATGATAAACGCGCAGATATTAAAAATAGAGAATGGGAACGTTCAAAAGATAGAATACTTAAAAAAAGGTGAATTAGTTTTTAAAATACTTTTCATGCTCTTCTATATCTTGTGTGTCAGCATATATTATTTTAGCTTTTCTGTTTTCAATAATAGCATTTGTATCATGATTCTTGTCAACATTAGCCTCACTCAATCCTTTGATAAGAGTTTGCCCCTGTGTCATTCTAAGGTAAACGTTTGCAAGCAATTGAGCATCTAATAAAGCGCCATGTAGACTGCGGTCAGTATTATCAACTGAATATCTAGAACATAGGGCATCAAGCGTATTTCTTTTACCGGGTGAAGCTTTCCTTGCAATTTTCAGCGTATCTATAATTTCTCTAGAATTTTCCAAAGATGCTTCATCATGATTAGATTGAGCATACTCAGATTTTAAGAAACCAAGATCAAAAGGAGCATTATGAATAATTAATGGTGAGTCAGATATATAGAGTGCGAACTCATCTATTATGTCATCAAAAATAGGTTTGTCTTTTAAATCCTCATTCGATATCCCATGTACCTCATATGCTTTTTCGTCTACGAGTCTCTGTGGGTTAATATATTTATGAAAAGAATTGTCTGTTATATTTCTATCAATAATCTCTATACATCCTATTTCTATGATTTTATGTCCACTATCTACATCAAGCCCTGTTGTTTCTGTATCCAATACTATTAATCTTTCCACCCTAGCGCTCCTTTTCTTGCTAATTCATCAGCCATATTATTAAATCTACTATCCTCTGAAGAGTTATCTTGATGAGCTTTAATCCATTTCCACTCTACATCATATTTGTTATTAAGTGCATCAAGCTCCTGCCATAAGTCTTGATTCTTTACTGGCTTTCTTGAACTTGTTAACCAATTATTATTTTTCCAGTTCTTAATCCAGCTCGTAATACCATCCTTAACATACTTTGAATCTGTATGGAGAACTATTTTTTGGTTAATCTCTGATTTGCTTATCCCCATTATTGCTGCTTTTAATTCCATGCGATTGTTAGTAGTATTTTCTTCACTACCAGAATATTGATAGGGTTTGTCAGTGATTAAAACAACGCCCCAACCACCTGAACCAGGATTACCACTACATGCTCCATCCGTATATACTTTTGTCTCTTTCATTTGACCATGTTAGTTGTAGATTTTGGAAAAGATGACAAAAATAGTTTGTTTTTAAATTTTAATTTCACTGGAGTTAGAGGGATTATCTTCTTGTTAAACGCGAAAAAATATAAGCCGCCCAAATCTCTAGCCATTATTTTTTGAGCAAAACTAATTTTATTAAGATGTTTCGAAAATGTTTTTGAGGATATAGGAAAAAAACTGGAAGTATCTTTATATTCTTGCTCATATCCAAGCAGTTTAAACCATTCTTTGACACTATATAATGAATGAAAATTTAATATCCATGGAGGAGAAAGTTTATTCATAAATGGCTTTAATATACCCCACAAGCTAAATTTATTAAATCCTATTACCGCCACCTTTGCATCATCTGTCGCAATTCTATCTATTTCTCTGACAAGCTCATAAGGATTATCTGTATAATCAAGGGCATGCAGAATAATAATTACATCATGCGAATTATCTTCAAAAGGCAATCTTTTTGATTCAGTTATATGATCAGATGATGTTATCTCATCAATGGAAATAAAACTCATATTTTTAGGTGAAGTAAATTTTTTACTAAAATCCGAAAGCCCTATAAATAGGACGTTATTACCTACTGTGTGTTTCTTTAATATAGAAATTTGATCATTTATAGTTCTCTTAAGAGTGCTATTAATAGGTTTCTTATACCATCTGATTAATTCCTTGTATTTATAATTATTTGTATTTAATTTCATAAATTATTAGTTAGTAATAAACGCCTATGTTTGATAATCTAATAGATAAGCTATGTTCCTTCAAAGAATCAAAAATATTACCGTAATTATATTATGCACAAGCTTTATTACAAGTTGCAACCAATCAATTAGCTATAAACGACCACAAATTCTGACTAATTTTGGTAGTTTTGAATGCTCAACACATAAACTAGCGGGTAAACAGTACTCAAACATCTGGGAAAAGACTAGGAGTGGGTTTTGTCTGGATACAGTTTATTCTCCAAGAATCAATAAAGAAATTGAATGGTTCATGAATAATAAAGAGTTCTTATATAGGTCGCTTGATAGGGCGAGGCCATTTCTGTATCACGTGATACTAGAACTAGAGAGAAACAACCTGCCATTTGAGTTAGCTTTATTGCCGATAGTTGAAAGCGGATATCAATCTTATGCATATTCACCATCTAAAGCAGCAGGAATATGGCAGTTTATTCCTCCAACAGCCAGAGAATATGGTCTCAAAAAAAATTGGTGGTATGACGGTCGAAGAGATATATTTGCTTCAACTAAAGCTGCAAGTCATTTTCTTAAGGATATGAAGCGTCATTTCAAAGGTGATTGGTTGTTAGCGATAGCATCATATAATACTGGAGCTGGTAATGTTGGCAAATCTATTAGGAAAGCTAATTATGTGCTAGGTAATAAAACATTTTGGGATCTAGATCTTCCAAGAGAAACAGAAATTTATGTGCCTAAGTTAATTGCTTTGAGAGATATTATGGCTAATCCGGCAGCCTATGGTATCAGACTACCTGCATTGCCAAATAAACCTCAAACTAAGTTTGTTAATATTAAATATCCAGTAGATTTCTATACCATATCTGTATTGTCAGGTGTTGATGAGAAAACTATATATAAATTAAATCCAGGCTTTAGTGCATGGTACTTTTTACCAACAATGCAAAAAAGATTATTACTTCCTATAAATAATGCTAATAAATTTTCCGAGAGATACTCTAAACTAATTAGTTTAATTTATGATAATCAAATACATTTAGTCGAAAAAGGTGACACTCTCTCAAGAATCTCTAGAAGATATAACGTATCAATCAAATCCATCAAGGTTCTAAACAATTTAAAGTCAGACTTAATAAGAATTGATCAAAAACTAAAACTACCAATTGAAGGTGTTGTGGGTGATAAAAATCAAATAAATATAGCAGGCAAAAATTATAAAATTAGAGACGAGATAATATTTTATAATCATAAAATAAAAAGATATGACAATTGGTATAAAATTGCGAGAGAATATAATACGAACTTAAAAACTCTCCTCGCTTGGAACAATGCGAATAAAAAAACCAAACTTAAAGTAGGTCAATTTGTAAGAATAGAAATGAAAAGTCCTGTTCTATCTTCTGATCATAAAAAAAAGCTGAGGTATGTAGTTGGTTTGGGTGATACTGTGAAAAACATAGCGTTAGGATTTGACGTTACTGAGCGTGAAATACTAAAAAGTAATAATATTAAAAACTCTAGATCTTTAAGAGCTGGGACAAATTTAATAATAACGAAATAATCATAACTTAGATATATAACGATCCCCTCGATCACACATAATTGTTACAATTTTTGCTTTTGCATTGTCTCTGGCTATATCCTTGGCAATGTGTATGTTAGCCGCAGCAGAGAGCCCAGAAAATAATCCATATTTAGTTGCAAGTATATTTGAGGTATATTCAGCATCTGATTGATTTATGTCAATAATTTCATCAATAATAGCATTCTTTCTTATTGCTGGAACATACTCTTTGCTCCATCTTCTGATGCCTGGGATTTTTGAACCATCTTCTGGTTGAACTCCTATTATTTTTATAGCTGGATTCTTCATTTTTAAATACATAGAAACCCCAGTTATGGTGCCTGTTGTCCCCATTGCTGAGATAAAATGTGTGATGTTACCATTTGTTTGATCCCATATTTCAGGACCTGTGCCTTTATAATGAGCCATATAATTAGCCTTATTTGAGAATTGATCGAGAACATAACCTTTGCCCTCCTCCTCAAGTTTCTTTGCCAAATCTCTAGCGCCTTCCATATCCTTTTCTTTGGAAACCAGTAGCACTTCCGCACCATATGCCTCCATAGTCTTTATTCTTTCAATAGATGCTGTCTCAGGCATTATAATGGTTATCTTATATCCTTTTATGGCAGCAACCATTGATAATGCAATCCCAGTGTTACCACTTGTTGCCTCTATCAAAGTATCACCTGGCTTGACGGAACCATTAAGCTCTGCGTCTAAAATCATATTCAATGCTGGCCTATCTTTTACAGATCCACCTGGGTTATTGCCTTCTAATTTAACAAAAATATCACCATGGGTTGAATCTGTTGGTATTTTAACTAGAGGAGTGTTGCCAATAGTACTCTGTATATCTTTGAATTTCATTTTTTCATTCCATTATTACAATTGCAACTGCATGTTGATCTGAGTCGGATATTGACAAAAAGAGATTATTAGCAGATAACTTGTCCAATAGTTTTACCAATAGACTATCCATTATAAAAAATGGTTTCCCAGAATCTTCATGTGTCACTGAGATTTGTGATGGATACACACCCTTTCTATATAATCCTGTGCCCAACGCCTTTGATAGGGCTTCCTTAGAAGCAAAGTTCTTGGAAAGATAATTAATTGGGGAATCAGATTTGATAAATTCATTCATTTCAATATTAGAGAGAATTTTTTTTGCAAACTTATGACCATATTTATCGAACAGATCTCTAATCCTGTTATTTTCAACTAAGTCTATTCCAATTCCTTTAATCATTCTTACTTATTATACTAATGATTTTTTTAATTGCATCACTTAAACCAGTGAAAACTGCTTGAGAAATAATAGCATGTCCAATATTGATTTCATTAATATGATCCAGTTTACAAATTTCAGATAGATTTTCATAATTCAGACCATGTCCAGCATTTACAAGTAAATTTTTTGAATGAGCATAATTAGATGCGGAAGATACTTCCTCTAAAGCTTCAAACTCATCAATTGTGTTAAATAGATTGGCATATTTTCCAGTATGAAGTTCAACTAACTCAGCTCCAACATCTGCAGCTATGTTTATAGATTCGTGATTTGGATCAATAAAGAGTGATGTCTTAATGTTATTCATTTTAAAATTAGAAATTGTAAGCTCTAGTTCTTTCAGCTGTGTGTTTGAATATGAAGTTAGATTTAACCCACCTTCGGTAGTTTTTTCTTCACGCTTTTCGGGAACTATACAACAATAATCAGGCTTCAGCTCCATAGCAAATTTGATCATTTCATCTGTATTAGCCATTTCAAAATTTAAAACTTTTGCGTATTGACGTATGTCTGTTGCATCTTTATCCTGTATATGTCTTCTATCTTCTCTAAGATGTATTGTGATAAGGTCTGCACCAGCATCCTCAGATATTCTTACAGCATCAAGCAGGTTTGGATATAACGTATCCCTTGAAGTTTTAATAAAAGCGATGTGATCTATATTCACACCTAGTCGTATTTTCTTATTAGCCATATGCATATGATACTAATTAAATGACTTAAGTGCTTCTACTATCTCCTGATATTTTTTGTCATATGGTTTTTTATTAAACAACATATCGAGAATTTCATAAGTATCTAAGTCTATGAACTCAACATAAAGTTCTTGCTGTTGCAAAGTTAATGTAGGATAAACCTTTTCTGTATAGCGAGTAAGTAAAATATCTATTTCTCTTATACCCTTACGACATTTCCAAATTACCCTAGATAAATGCATTCTATTCAGATGCTAGCATTGTCTTAATATGCGATATTGCTTTTGCTGGATTAAGATTTTTTGGACAGGTTTTTGTACAATTCATAATTGTGTGACATCTAAATAATTTAAATTTATCTGCTAAATTAGATAGTCTTTCTTTTTTTGCAGTATCGCGACTATCTATAATCCATCTATAAGCATGGAGTAAAGATGCCGGGCCTAGATACTTATCAGAGTTCCACCAATAACTTGGACAGCTCGTAGAACAACATGCACACAAAACACATTCGATTAAACCATCTAATTTTTCTCTATCAGCCTGAGACTGCAAATGTTCTCTTTTTGGTTTGTTATCACTGATTAACCATGGTTTTATAGATTCATATTGTTTATAGAAATTTTTCATATCAGGCACAAGATCTTTAACCACTGGCATATGCGGAAGAGGATAAATTTTTAAGTGCGACTCTTCTGCAATATTAAGAATACAAGCTAATGTGTTAGTACCGTTAATATTCATAGAGCATGACCCACATATACCTTCTCTACATGACCTTCTGAAGGATAAAGTCGAGTCAACTTTATTTTTAATATACAGTAGAACATCAAGGGCCATTGGTCCGAAATTATCTTTGTCTAAAATATATGTATCGATACATGGGTTAGAACCATCATCAGGATTATATCTATATATATCTACAGTTAAAATATTTTTAGGTTCACTGTCTAATTTATAAGTTTTACCTTTTTTTACAATTGAGTTAATTGGTAGTGTGAATTTAGCCATATTAATATGTCCTTGCTTTTAACTTAACGGTTTCTACTTCATCTGTTAAAGTTTCAAGTTTAACAGGCTTATAATCGAAAATACTATTTCCATCTTTATCAATTTTGACCATTGTGTGTTTTAACCATTCCTTATCATCTCTATCAGGAAAATCATCTCTCGCATGACTTCCTCTACTCTCTTTTCTATTATGAGCTGAGTACAAAGTAGCTACTGCTTGATATAATAAATTATTTAATTCCAAAGTTTCCACAAGATCGGTATTCCATATTAATGATTTATCGCTAACAGATACATTTTTAAAATCACTAAATAAACCTTTCATTATTTCTATCCCTTTCTTTAAAGTCTCTTCGTCTCGATAGACAGGTGCATATCTTTGCATGGTTTTCTGCATTTTCTCACGTAGTTCAGCTGTACTTATATCTCCTGACGAATTTTTGATTCCGTCAAAATCACTTATTATATTGTCTATTGTTGATTTTTTAATATCAGGATGATTTTTAGATTTATTATCTAATATTTCGCAAGCTCTCTCGGCAGCAGATTTACCAAATACTATTAAATCTAATAATGAATTAGAGCCAAGTCTATTTGCTCCATGGACCGAAACACATGCGCCCTCGCCCAGAGCCATAAGACCCTCTACTATTGTACCGCTACCGTCTGAGATAACTTCTGTATAGTGATTAGTTGGAGTGCCTCCCATATTATAATGAACTGTAGGAATTACAGGGATTGGTTCTTTTGTAGCATCAACACCAGAAAATATTTTAGCCGTTTCGGTGATACCAGGTAATTTTTCATGGATGACACTTGCATCTAGATGTTCTAGATGAAGAAGGGCATGATCCTTCTCGTTGCCTACACCCCTGCCTGCATTTACTTCCATTTGTATTGCTCTGCTTACTACATCTCTAGATGCCAAATCTTTTGCATTTGGAGCATATTTTGGCATGAATCTCTCGCCTTCCGAGTTAGTTAAATAACCACCCTCTCCTCTTGCTCCTTCTGTAATAAGACAACCTGCTCCATAGATTCCAGTAGGGTGAAATTGTATAAACTCCATATCCATTAAAGGCAAACCTGCTCTTAACACCATTCCATTACCATCACCAGTACATGTATGGGCGGATGTTGAAGATTGATATGTTCTTCCATGTCCACCTGTAGCAAGTATGACCATATGGGCCTGAAATAAATGAATAGATCCATCGTCTAAGCACCATGCAAGAACTCCAACACATTTTCCATCTTCAAAAACTAAATCTATAACAAAATACTCTATATAGAAATCCACATTATTTTTAAGTGATTGAGTATAAAGTGTGTGCAATATAGCATGACCAGTTCTATCAGCAGCTGCGCAAGTCCTTTGAGCGATGCCTTTACCATACTCTGTAGTCATTCCACCAAATGGTCTTTGATAAATCTTACCTTCTTCTGTTCTAGAAAATGGTACTCCGAAGTGTTCTAGTTCTATTATAGATTCAACTGCATTTTTACACATGTACTCAATTGAATCTTGATCACCTAACCAGTCAGAACCCTTAACTGTATCGTACATATGCCAACGCCAATCATCTTCGCCCATATTCCCTAAAGCTCCACTGATGCCGCCTTGGGCAGCCACCGTATGGCTACGTGTTGGAAAAACTTTAGATATACATGCGACACTATGATCAGACTGGGAGATTCCCATTGTTGCTCTTAATCCAGAACCACCAGCACCAATTACAATAGCATCATGTTTGTGTTTTATAATATCCATATTAACTTCCTCTGATCATTGATAGTGATATTAGAGTTACTAGAAATAATATAACATGAATCACTTTTGATAAATTAATAAAAAATCTTTGCATTGAATCATTATGTATATAATCCTCCATGATTGTCTCTATTCCCAAAGAACTATGCATAAAAAGTGTAAAAGACGCTACAACTATAAAAATAATACCCCAAAAAGATGTAATATCCGAAACTATAGTAGAATATGTGAGGTTTGTAATGTTAAGAAAATATAAAGTTATATATATGATTGCAGGCACTAGAATAATTGCGCTGAATCTTTGTAATTTCCAATGTAATATTGCCATAATTAATACGTTTTAGTTCAAATACACTATGAAAGATAATGTTGTTAATAATGATAAAGCAATAACAAGATACCCGCTTAAATAGCTATCCCTAATACTTAATCCTTTTCCTATATCCCAAAAGAGATGTCTGACACCATTGAGCAAATGATATGTAATAACAAATATTACCCCATATAAAATAAGTTTAACTAGAAAATGATCCAGTACTAACACCAGTATGTTGAAGTACTCACTGCCTAATGCTATTACAAAAAAGAAAAAAGGTACGAGCAACAACAGTATAGAGAGTATTACGCCAGTAAATCTATGAGATATTGACATCACCGAGGTAAGCTGCGGCTTATAAATCTGCAAATGAGGTGATAGCGGTCTTTTATTATTTAATATTTTATCCATTTAAAAATCTACACATCTACCATTTTTTTCCCAGTCACCATACCTAGTAGGTTCAGGGCCTTTTCTACCACCGATTTCCTTAACTTTTTTAGGGATATTGATCTTCTTTTTAGAATTATCAGTTTTTTGATCTTTGTTCATGTAATCTCTCCAAGAGGTATTATATGCAAATATAAATTAAATAAATAGCACTTTATTAGTATATACT
>JAYNVZ010000031.1:0-11532 GCA_038101125.1 Gammaproteobacteria bacterium
GAACGAAGATTACATTATAAAGACAGAAGATAGATTAGAGCTATATACAACAGTCAAAATGGATCCAAAAACACGCAGAAAGAAGCTAGCTAAAGCTGATTAGTTTACTCCCAATAGTTTATCTAGACCTCTAATATCAGGCTCTACCATTAAGAACCTTTCGGCTTTACTCAAGTACATGTCAAAGATATCGAAATATATTTTTGGGGATATATCAAAATATTTAGCAGACATATTGATTGCGTTTATTTTGCTAATACCTAAACTTTGTCTCCTTAATATTGAAGCAACTAATAATACTTTTTTATATTCGTTAAGTGGATCTCCTGAAGATTGAGAATACTTGTCTAATTGATTATCCTTATGCAACGAAGTTATATATTCTTGCAATTGTATGGGAATAACTTTGTTATTATAATTATATTCATTATATATTTTAATAAGAGCCTGCTTATCATCTTCTTGGATCTTATTAGATAATAACCAGTCAATTTGTATAGTGTAATATTCCCACTGCCTTAGATTAATCCAGTCTAAATTAGGAAGATAGTCATTTATCATATCAAGCCTTTTTTTGTTTTTTACATTTATCAGAGCAATAAATAACCTGATTCCAGCATCTTTCCCATTTTTTTCTCCACTTAAAGGGGCGGCCACAGACTATACAATCTTTTTCTGGTAAATTGCTCTTCTTCATAATATATATTTACTTTAATATCTAAATATTATACAGAAATTATTAATATCAAGCACGGTTTGTTCTTTACAAATATATAGAAGCAATTATATTAATAGATAATGTCTGAAAAAAACAAATCTTTTCGAAGATTAATCATAGAAACAACCAAGCTAGTTGTTATTATCATAATTATGATATCGTCATCAATACTACTCTTGCTAGATTTTTTATGAAATTCATTTAATATTATTAGGATGATATAATCATATGCATTTAACTTGCTAGGTTGACTGTCATTGATATGATAATATAATCATAGAAGTTGTATGGTATATGAGTTAATCAGCCCACTTATGTGTAAGTCTCTATCAGGCAATAAAGTAAATTTATATTATGTATGATTCTATATTCAATAAGATAAAAAAATGTTTGCCGGCTAATCGTAAAAAGTTTGTAGTTCATGAGCCTAGCTTCAAAGATAGTTGTAATAAGAATATAAAGAAATGTTTATCTTCTAGCTATGTTTCTACCTCAGGGGATTATATTGATAAATTAACATCTTATCTTAAAAAAATTACTGGAGCTAAATATGTCCTTTTAACATCCAGCGGTACGGCTGGTTTATTCTGTGCTCTAAAAAAAATTGATGTAAACAACTGTGAGGTTATAGTTCCCTCAATGACATTTGTAGCAACAGCTAATTCGGTAACATATTGTGGAGGAATCCCTAACTTTATTGATAATAATGATGGCTTGAATATAAGCGCAGCGGGCCTAGAAAACTATCTAAAAGTTTCATCTAAAATGATTAATGGAACATCGATTAATAAGAAAACTAAAAAAATAATTAAATGTATTATTATTGTTCATGCTTATGGAAATTCAGCTAACATTACTGAAATATTAAAGGTTGCAAAAAAATACAAAATACAGATTATTGAGGATGCTGCTGGAGCATTGGGGTCATACCATATTGGTAAACATGTTGGGACTCAATCTAGAATGGGTATATTAAGCTTTAATGGCAATAAAATAATTACAACAGGTATGGGCGGAGCATTGCTTTTAAAGAATAAAAAAGATTATAACGATATTAAATATCTAATAAGTACTGCAAGATTACCTCATGAATGGAAGGTTAGCCATGACAAGGTTGGCTATAACTTAAGAATGGCTAATTTAAATGCAGCATTAGGTTATGGGCAGATAACAGATTTAAAGCAGATATTAAAAAACAAAAAAGCCCTTTATGATTCATATAAGGATATCTTCTATAACGATAAATACTGCTATATTGATGATACTAGTGAAGTATCAGCAAATAATCATTGGGTTACAAATATATATCTTAGAGATAAATATCAGAGTAAGCATCAAGTCTTATTAAGATATCTATATAAAAATAATATTTTTGTCAGAGAATTATGGAAACCTATGCACTTATTACCAATGTATAAAATTATGCCTAGAAGCAAGATGACTAATTGTGTTAAGAGATGGAAAACCGGCTTAAGTTTACCGAGTTGTTATTATAAATGATTAATAAAAGGAAAATCTGTGTTGTATCTTCTAGTCGTGCTGACTACAATCATCTTTTTTTACTGATGAAGGCTTTAAAAGCATCAAAAAATGTTGATTTTAAATTGGTTGTTACCGGCATGCATCTTTTAAAGAAATATGGTCTTACATATAAAGAAATTATTTCAGATGGATTCAAAATTAATGCAAAAATCAATAATATATTAACAGGATGTTCTGTTAATAATGTTTTGTCATCAATGTCGGATCAGTTAAAAAACTCAGGAAAAGTTTTAGATAAAATTTCTCCAGATATAGTAGTTCTGCTTGGAGACAGATACGATATTCTTCCTATCGCAATAACTTGTCATCTTAAAGGTATTCCTATTGCACATTTTCATGGAGGAGAGGTAACACATGGCGCGATAGATGATGGTATTAGACATTCAATCACTAAATTGTCAGATTTACATTTTGTTAGTAATCAAGAATTCAAAGACAGGGTTAAACAGCTTGGAGAAAGCATAAAAAATATCTATAACATAGGTTCCTTAGGAGTCTTGGCTATTAGCTCAACGAAAAAGATAAATAAAAACAGCCTTTTGAAGAAGTTTAATATATCTGGAAAATATATTTTAGTTGCTCTCCATCCGGAAACTATTAATGATAATAATCTTGTTATGATTAAATCACTCTCCAAAGTATTGTCGTCCCTAAAGAACTATACTATCCTATTTACAAGTCCAAATTCAGATCCAGGCAATAAGGATATTACTAAATTTATAAATACTTTTATTAAAGCATATCCTGAAAGATCATTATTTATAAAGTCTGCTGGAAGAGAAACTTTCATTAACCTAATAAGACATTCTAATTTTATAATTGGAAACTCTTCGTCATGTGTCATAGAAGCGCCTGCGCTTGAAACTCCATCAGTCGTAATAGGTAATAGACAAGCCGGTAGACCAACAACATCGTCTGTCTTTAACTGCAAATATTCTTCTGTATCAATTAAAAATGCAATTAATAAAATAAATGATTCAATCAATTATAAAACAAATAACCCTTATCGTGGAATTAACAGTTTGCCAAAAATATTAAAGGTATTATCCACCAAACCTCTTGACGAGATAAAACTTAAGAGATTTAATGATTTATAGATGAAAAAAATAAGAAAGATATCTACACACATTATTGCTGAGATTGGTGTAAATCATAATGGTAATCTTGCTAATGCAAAAAAACTTATAAAATTAGCAAAAACCGCAGGAGCTAATTCAGTTAAGCTTCAAACATATGATGCTGATTCTATTATTGTTAAAGATGCGCCTAAAGCTAAATATCAATTAAAAAATACGAATACTAATGAATCGCAATATAGCATGTTAAAGAAATATCAGTTGACTCATAAACAATACCTATCACTAATTTCTTATTCTAAAAAAATCGATATTGAACTATTTTCAACAGCTTGTGATTTACAAAGTCTTTTTTATATTCATAAAGAGTTAAAGTTTAAAAAAATTAAAATATCATCTACAGATTTAACTAATATTCCACTATTATTAATGGCAGGGGCAACTAAAAGAAAAATCATTTTATCTTCTGGAATGGCAAATATAGATGAGATTGATGTTGCTCTGTCAGCCTTATCATATGGTTATACTAATGGATTAAATCTAGACATGTCTAAATTTTCAAGAGTTCAACATAAGAGGTATTATTTAAAAAATAAAAAATATTTATTCAAGCATATTACTCTCCTGCATTGCACGTCTGACTATCCTGCAGCATTAGATGAACTAAATTTAAATGCCATAGAAACATTAAAAAGTAAATATGAGATTCCGGTAGGGTATTCTGATCACTCTAATAACCCAATCACTCCTATAATTGCTGTATCTAAAAATATTGAAATGATTGAGGTACACATTACTTTGGATAATAATATGCCTGGCCCAGATCATATTTGTTCCCTAAACATGATTGACTTCAAAAAATATATTAAACATATTAGAAAGACTGAAATTGCGCTTGGTTCATTTACAAAAAAAGCAACAATCTCTGAGCTTAAAAACATGAAATCTGTCCGCAAAAGTTTAACGCTTAATATGGATTTATTAAAGGGAGAGAAGATCACTGTTGATGATCTAACTGCAAAAAGGCCAGAAAAAGGCATTCCATCGATTAACTATACAGATTATATTGGTAAGATAGCTAAAAAGAGTCTTAAGAAAGGTACTTTTTTGAAAGCTAAAGATTTGAAGGCGAGATAGTATTATAATGTCAGCAGATACTTTGTTTATATTCGGACTTGGCGGCCATGCAAAAGTAGTTTTATCAGAAGCATTACTGTCTGATAATTATAGCGATATTATATTCATTTCAGAAAAAAATTTTACAGATGATCATATTTCTTTTGATGGCATTTTATATAGAGTAATAAATTCTTTAGATACTCTAAAAGATATATATAATGATTCATCAGCGGGTATAGTAGGTATTGGTGAGATCAAAACTAGATTAAAGATAGTTGAAGAAGTTAGTAGTGTTATACCTTCTTTCAGGTGGGCAAAAATTATATCTACTAATGCGACTATCTCTAATGATGTTGAAATTAATGAAGGCACCATTGTTGTGGCAGGTTCTATTATAAATACAGGTACAATTATTGGAAAGCATTCAATTATCAACACAAGAGCGACAATTGATCATGATAATATCATTAAAGATTTTGTTAACATTAGCCCAACTGTTGTAACGGGAGGCACTGTCATAATTAACGATGAATGTGATATAGGAATAGGGGCTATTATAAAAAATAATATTACTATTAATAGCAATGTTGTAATTGGTGGAAATTCTTTTGTAAATAAGAACTGTGAATCTAATTTCTTATATTTTGGTTCGCCGATTAAGAAAATTAAAAAACTCTAATCGAAGAATTATTTTTTTCTATCAAAATCATATACCATGGCATCAATAAAGGACCACTTATTTGTAGTTTCTCTTCAAGTTCACCTGATTTATTCCTGACATCTCTAGTATAAGTGCTCATTCTGTTTATTTCACTACTTTTTTCTATGTCTATATCTATTTCAAATTTTTTTCTTTTTTTAAGAACATAGCCATGAGGTTCACATATCCTTTCTATCTCTTTTAAGGAATATATATTATATGGCAAAACATTATTAATTGAGTGTTGGTTAACTTCTATTTTACAAGAAATATCACCTTCGTAGAATAATGCATTCATCGCAATCCATTTTGGTTTTAATTTTAAAAAAATATTCTCAAGCGGTTCTTTAGCATTCGGTAACCAACTAAGTGTTTGTAGTGATATTACACCATCATATTTATTTGTAGTCTCAAGATTATACCAATCCATAAGTTCAAAGGATAAGTTTTTAATTGTATTTTTTTTAAGAATATCTTCTCCAATTTCAACACATCTTTTTGCATAGTCAGCAGCTACAAAACTAACTTTGGTTGCCTTGCTAGCAAGATATGCTGTAGATGCGCCTGTGCCAGCTCCAAGATCTAGAATATTCTTGCTTTGATTCAAATTGTCTTTTATAAAATCTGCAAAAGCTTTTGTGCTCTCTTTTGGTGTATCCCATTGATTTATATGATAGTGAAGAGGAAAACCAGCAATCATTTCTTCATTCTTTTCAAAAGCCATTAATGTATTTCCTAAAATGCTTTATATTAATTTTCCAAACAAAGTATAAAGATGAATTAACAACATTTTCTAGTATATTTAGATAGATTACAATACCTATATCAATATTAGTTAGTGTTCGATAATTATTTATGTCTAGTAATTCAAGCTTTAATTATTATTAAAAAAGTACTATTATCTTAATCAATTCATTAGTATAAGTGAAATTTGATTTTCATTATATTTTAATGATAATAAAATCTAAATAATAAGATAGCAAATATTTATGATACTTGATTATAAAAAAATAGGTTCAATTACTTCACTGACATCTGGTGTGTCCTGGAATTCATCTAAAATGGAGCAAGAAGTAACAAAAAGAGCATCTTTTTTAATTAGCCAGAATATTTCTTCAGAAGATAAAATTGTAATATTTCATGGTGGTGAACCTGAATTCTTTGCGGATTTATTCTCAATCTGGAGTATTGGCGCATGTGCTATCTGTCTAAATCCTAAAACAACTATCAATGAGTTTAAAAATATATATGAATTTGTTAACCCGGAGGCAATTTTAGTAATTGATAAATCTCTAGAAGAGTTAGGCGATTCATATAACATATTCGACTTATCAAAGATTGAAAATGTAGAAACTAAATCATATAACTCTAAAGATATTAGCATGAATAATGATGCTCTAATTTTATTTACTTCCGGTACAACAGGAATA
This sequence comes from Gammaproteobacteria bacterium, assembly GCA_038101125.1. GTDB lineage: Bacteria > Pseudomonadota > Gammaproteobacteria. Next base: position 6,586 of record JAYNVZ010000031.1, read on the forward strand.
CCAAAAGGAGTTGTGCATTCATATAAAAGTCTCGCAGCGAGACTCAAGCATAATTTAGAAAATATTCCAAAGGATAATCTTGAAAACTCCTTATGTTTACTGCCAATGCATTTTGGTCATGGCTTAATAGGTAATTGTCTCACACCTCTTGCATCAGAACAGAACTTATTCATTGCGTCTGGTAATGATCTAAAAAATATTTCTTCATTAGGTGATATCATTGATACACATGAGATATCTTTTTTGAGTTCAGTGCCGTCTCTTTGGAAATTAATATTCAAGTTAAGTAAAAAACCAATCAAAAAAACTCTTAAAAGGATCCATGTTGGATCAGCCCCCTTATCGAAACAAGTATGGAATAATATCGCTACATGGTCATCTATGAATAATGTTGTGAATATGTATGGAATAACAGAGACTGCTAACTGGATATCTGGTGCTTCATCAGATGAATATGAGCCACAAGATGGATTAATAGGAAAAATGTGGGGTGGGGCAGCCTATGTATTAGGTGATGATGGAAAAATAAATAAAAGCGGCAAAGGAGTGATACTTTTGGATACACCTTCTCAAATGAAAGGCTATTTTAAATTAGACAATATAACAGATGAATTTATGCATGATAAACTCTTTGTTACTGGTGATATCGGTACAATAGATGAAGATGGCACAATTACAATTACAGGCAGAGAAAAATTTGAAATAAATCGAGCTGGAATGAAAATAAACCCTGAAGATCTAGATTTACTACTGGAAGGACATGACTCTGTTGATGAGGCTTGTGCCTTTGCAATTAAAGATGAATTATTTGGAGAGGTTCCTGGTATAGCAATTAAAATTAATGATAAAATAAAAGAAAGGGAACTCAAAGCATGGTGTGCAACAAAAATTATAGCTGAAAAAATTCCATCAAAATGGTTTGTGGTTGATGAAATACCAAAAAATGATAGAGGAAAAGTTGATAGATTGCTTGTCGCAAAGAGATGTTTAAATGAAAATTAAGATCTAGTAATGCCTCTAGATCCAACTAATATTGATCCAGCATATATTGAGTGGCTAAATAATCCAGAGATCACAAAATATTTAGATATTGAGCCTGGCTTTCAACATACAGAAGATACAATAAGAGAATATATATCAAGTCGAGATAATATTAATAGTTTTATATTTGGTATCTACACAAAAAAAAATAAGCTCATTGGAACACATGCTCTTAAGTATAGGGCAGATGAAGGTATAGGTGAATTAGGTGTTATGATTGGTGATTTTGACTATTGGGGAAAAGGTGTTCCTCTTGAATCAAGATCAGCTATATTGGATTGGTTCTTCGAGTATTTTGATGCCAAAGAAATGATAGCTGGTGCATATTCGCAAAATTTCCCTGCTATCTATAACTTCAAACGACAAAACTGGAAAATGTATCGCATCGATGAAAATTATAAATTGATTGATGGAAAAAGCGTTGATTTTGTTAACTATTCTATGTCAAAGGATCAGTGGAATGGTGCATAATATAGGGAAGGAAGTCCTCTCATTTTGTCTAGATATTGATATTAATGAAATAAAAGATGACGCAAACATGTATAATCTCATTGAGTGGGATAGCTTAAGTCATATCAAAATAGTTTTAGAAATTGAAGAAAGACTTCAGCGTGAGTTAAATACCGAAGAGATCATAGAAATTAGTGATTTAGAGAGTATTAATAAACTATTTACATGAGAGATAATGTTGTATGACAGATAATAAAGATAAGAGAATATATGGGCAACTTTTAAAGACAAGGTTAGAATCTAATAAAATACTTCCTATGATCGGAGTTTATGATGTTTTCTCTGCTGCGCTAGTTGCTGATAAGTTTGAAGCTATATTTTGTAGTGGTTATGGATTTTCAGCTAGCTTTTATGGTTTACCTGATGAAGGTTTCATTACTTGGAATGATATGCTCGCATATGTTGCCAGACTTAGAGCTATTTTAGATGATACACATATTATTGTTGATATAGACGATGGATATGGCGATCCTACTATAGCTTCAATTGCCACAAAAAGATTGGAACAAGTTGGAGCTTCGGCTGTAATTCTTGAGGATCAGAGACGACCTAAAAAATGTGGACATCTTCAAGGAAAAGAAATCTTAGACATAAATGAGTATAAAGAAAGATTGTCAGCCATTTTAGAAGTAAAAAAAGATTTATATATAATAGCGAGAACAGATTCAAATGATTTTGAAGACTCTTTAAAAAGAGTGCAGGAGTACTCACACTTGGGTGCTGATGCAATTTTGGTTGAGGGCATAAAAAGTCATGATCAAATCCCAGTTATAAGAGAAGCGGTCTCTAAAGATACAGCGATTGTTGTTAATTTAATTGGAGGTGGAAAAACAGCTCCAATTAACCTAAGCAAATTACATGAATATGGTGTTAACATAGTGAATTATTCGACGCCATGTTTATTTGCAGCACATGGAGCTATCAATAAATCATTAGATAAGCTGCTTCTTAATGATGGAATGTTAAAAGTTGAAGATAATGATATTACTTTAAATGAAAACAATTCATTTTTAAAAAAACTAATCAATAAAAATAATGACTAAAAATGCAATTCTAGGTGTCTCTCATCTAGATGTATCTAAAAAAGGTTTATTAGAAACCTCATCGTTAAAAAATTATGAATTTATATCATTAAATTATTCAAACTATGTATCAGATGATACATTTCATAAATACATTAATCACCAAATTATAAAATCCCCAAAGCTTCAAGATTTACCAAAGAAATTATCATGTTCATGGTATAGAGATAAGAATGGTATTGATAACTACATGTATGGTTTTTCATTCGGGATAGCATTACAGCGTCGTTTATCTATCATACTTGCCGATTCAATTAAATATTTTTTAGCCTTTAAAGAATTAGATAAAGAATATAATAATATATTTGTGCCTGAAAATAATCATGAAATGTTGAATATCATCCAAGAATCATTTCAAAACTTTTCTAATCAAGATTATTATTCTGATGAGTTCAATGAAATTACTTCTATATTGAATGGAAGAGGGCTAATATCAGATTATCCTATAAATAAACTCTCGCCACTAATGTTTAGATTGCAAAACTTTTTTATGATTAATAAGAAGAATAAGATTTTAGTATTTCCTGATTGGACATACTCTCATCATCATCATGATAACTATTTACATCAAAATTCAAAAAATATAAACACAGGGTTCTACTTTAGAAAACATGATTATGACCATAAACTGCTTAGAGATAGTTTGCCATCAAATTTAAAGTTTAACTATGATTGTCTAATGGAGATTGATAATAATGATTTATCCATTGAAGATAAAGATAAGTTACAAGTCATTTTTTCTAAACTAATTTCACTAGAGTATGAAAAGACTATAGACAGCTTATGTAGAACATATCTTGTATTTGAAGACTTGCTTACATCCTATATGCCTAGTCAAATAATTTGCCCTACACTAAATCATCCATGGCATACAATTATTGCTGAGATAGCTAGAAAATATAACATTAAAACTAATGTTGTTCTTGATGGTTATGCTACATTTATTGATGAGAATTACTATTCCAAAGATGCGCATAATGATAAGTATTTGTTTGATAATTATGTTTTTACAGGATCTTTATCAAAAGAACTTACATGTAAGTATTTTCCAGATATTGAAGGTGATCTAATCAAGCCACCTTTGATAAACCTTATAACTTCAAATAATGACAAAGATGATATTGATTATGATGCATTAATTATGATGCCTTATCCATGGTCGGGGAATCCAAATTCCTGTTATGACCAAAGATATAAATATATTTTAGAGGTAATTAAACTTTTAACTGAATTAAGTTATTCAAATATATCTATAAAAATCAAGAAATCAAAAAACATATCAGTTTCAAATGAAGAAAAAAAGCTATATGAAATTATTGAAAAAAATAATTATAAAAATATAAAAATTATAAGTGGAGATCTCAATGAAATAATCCATAAAACTAAATTAATTATTGGTCAAGCAGGAACATCACTTATAGAGTCTAATATAGCTAAAGTACCTTTTTTTATTTACGAACCAGTATACATAGGTCTTTCAAATGAAAATATTGATAGATCAGTATTTGCTAACACTTACTTTGCAAGAGAGCTAAGCGTGCTAAGTAAAAACATAGAAGAAAATAAAACATCAGTATTGGACGTAAATAAACTTAATGATGGTCCGGATCTAACAGAGATAATTACTTAATATCATGGATTGTATTTTGGTTTTCTAATAATCCTAATTATATTTAAAATAAACTTAGGGAGAATTTGTCTTATCTTGCTAAATATATTAAATCTCAATCGTTTTTTTTCTGCCTCAACTAAATCGTTTTTTACAGCCAGAAAATTATTTTTTATTTCTTTTTTTACAATACCTGTGTATCTAAAAATACCCCTTATCTCGCTATCAAGATAAACTTTTTCAAATCCATGTCTTTGCATTATATCTTCAAATACATAGGAGGTAAAATAATACATATGTGGTACATAAATATCCCCTAATACATCTGCATCGCGTCTACCTAGTTTCAAACTATCAATACCCGGGAATTCTATATATGTTAAAGTTTTGTTCTTTTTTTGTATCTTTATAAGATTGTCAATTTCTCTCTTAAAATTATTCCAATGCTCTACTACATGCGATAAGATAATTACGTCAGGTTTTAAGTCAACTTCGCTCAAGCCTCCTTCAATTACTTTCATTCCTTTTTTTTCTGCATAATCTAAATATGGTTTAAAGTAATCAGCTAAAACTACTTTGTGATCTCTCTGAAAATGCCCTAAGAGTCCGCCGATACGACCACCAATATCAATTATAGTTTTCTTTTCGGAAGAAGAATCTATATACTTTTTTCCTTAGATAAAACCTCATCTCCATTATGAAATA
>JAYNVZ010000007.1:0-21123 GCA_038101125.1 Gammaproteobacteria bacterium
TGTTAAGTTTATGGGTGAAACCGCTAAAATTCTTAATCCAAATAAGAAAGTATTGATGCTAGATATTGAAGCTACATGCTCCTTGGACACTGGTTGTGATTATGCAGAGTTTAAAGAATTTTGTGATGCACATAATGATAGAGAAGTTGTTGTATATGCTAATACTAGCGCAAAAGTAAAATCAATTTCTGATTGGGTAGTAACATCAAGTATAGCAGTGCCATTAATTGAACATCTTACTTCACTAGGTAAAAAACTTATTTGGGCTCCAGATAAATATTTAGGCAATTATGTTATTGATACCACGGGCGCTGATATGTTGTTATGGGATGGCTCGTGTATTGTACATGAAGAGTATAAAACGATTGAACTTAAGAATATGATAGCTAAGCATCCTGACTGCGATGTACTTGTTCATCCAGAATCACCTCGTAGCATCATCCAACTAGCAGATACTGTAGGCTCTACAACTAAGCTGATAGAAGCTTCAAAAGTTAGTAAGAAAAAATACATTATCGTGGCCACAGAAAAAGGTATTTTATATCAAATGAAAAAATTCTCGCCTAACAAAATATTTTTAGAGGCGCCAACAGAAGGCGAGGGTGCTACTTGTAAGAGTTGCGGAAGATGTCCATGGATGAATTTAAATATTGTTCAGAAGTTGTTGGATGTCTTTAATGCTAAAACAAATGAAATCATATTATCACGTGATATAATAGATAAAGCAAAAAAACCTATAGATAGAATGATAAACTTTAACCTAAATAATAAAATTAATAGGGCATCTTAATATGGCAGGTCATAGTAAATGGGCTAATATTCAACATAGAAAAAAGGCCCAGGATAACAAAAGAGGAAAGACCTTTACGAAAGTCATAAGAGAAATAACTGTGGCTGCAAAAATGGGTGGAACTGATGCTTCCAGTAACTCAAGATTAAGACTTGCCCTCTCAAAAGCAAATGCATCAAATGTACCTAAAGATACTGTTAAAAGAGCAATTGATAAAGCCTCCGGTCAAAATAATGATAGTTATGAGGAAATAACATATGAAGGTTATGGCCCAAAAGGAATCGCAGTTATTGTTGAATGTCTCACTGATAATAAAAATAGAACTGTATCAGATCTAAGACATGTCTTGTCGAAAAATGGAGGTAGCCTTGGGACGAATGGATCAGTGTCGCATCTATTTAGAAAGGTGGGGGTTATGAAATTAAATAATATATCAGAGGATGCTCTTGTAGAACATATGGATGACATTGATCTTGAAGATTTTGAGATGATTGATTCTGGATGTATTGTTTTTACAAAACCTACTGAACTTTTTAATACTAAAAAATATTTTGAATCAAAATCAATAGATGTCAAAGATGAAGAGATTATAATGGATCCTTTAACGACCATAGATATCTCTAATGAAGATTCTGAAAAAATATCTGACTTATCAAATAAAATAGAGGAGCTAGATGATGTTCAGAATGTTTATATGAACAGCAATCTATCTTAAAATGACTACTATATTGGGTATCGATCCTGGAACGAATATCACTGGTTTTGGTGTAATCAAATTATCAAAAAATGCAGATATCTCATATGTATATCATGGAGTCATTAAAACAGGTATAAAAAATAGATACACAACTAAGCTTTCTATGATAAACCAAGCGACTACAGACATTATTCAAAAATATAAACCTGATCATGTGGCAATTGAATCAGTTTTTTTTAGCGTCAATGCTGGTACTGCTATAAAATTAGGGCAAGCTAGAGGTGCTGCTATTTGTGCATGTGGTCGAGAAGCTCTTGATATTTTCGAATATAGCCCAAGAAGAGTTAAAATGATTGTTACAACAAATGGTGCTGCTGATAAAGAACAATTACAAAAAAAAGTTAAATCAATTCTTAACATTAGAAGAAAATTAGAAATTGATGCATCTGATGCACTTGGAGTTGCAATATGTCATGGCATGACGTTAGTTAGTGACCCTGATTCTTTAAAACTAATCTGATCTTATGAGTAATTTAATAATTAATGAAATTTTTTATTCAATACAAGGTGAAAGCTTATCAACCGGATTACCCACTATTTTTATTAGATTGACTGGCTGCCCATTAAGATGTCAGTATTGTGATACATCTTATGCTTTTACTGAAGGCAGAAAGATGTCATTCCAAGAAATTATTGATGATATTAAAAAATATAACTGTAAGAATATTACAATAACTGGTGGTGAGCCGTTGTCACAAAAAAATACCAAACAACTTATTGATGAACTCATAGATCTCAATTATGAAATTTCAATAGAAACGAGTAATGCAATTTCTATTGAGGGACTGAATGAATTAGTTACTATTGTACTTGATGTAAAAACACCAGATTCTGATGAGTCAGATAATAATATTGTAGATAATTATAAATTTCTAAAAAAAACTGATCAAGTAAAGTTTGTAATCTGTAGTATCGATGATTATGAATGGTCCAAAAACTATATTCTCAAGCATGACCTGAATAATATTTGCAAGATTTTAATGTCGCCTAGTGATGGTCAAATGGATATACGTATATTGGCTGAAAATATGTTAAGCGATAATATTGAGGCGAGATTACAGACTCAATTGCATAAGATTATTTGGAACAATGAACGTGGTAGATAGTAAAAACGCACTAGTTTTATTTTCGGGTGGCTTAGATTCAACTACTACTCTTATATATGCTTTATCCAAAGGTTTCAATGTTGTTGCTCTAACCATTAATTATAAACAAAGACATTGTTACGAGATTGAGGCCAGTAAAAAAATAGTAGATAAGTATCCTAATGTAGATCAAATAATATTTGATATCGATTTAAGCAAAATCGGTGGCTCTGCTTTAACTGATGAAGAATTAGATGTGCCAAGTACTAGTTCAGCAGGAATACCGATTACATATGTTCCAGCGAGGAATACAATATTTTTATCTATAGCAGCATCTTATGCTGAAAAATTTTCTATAAGAGATATTTTTATAGGAGTTAATGCTATAGATTATTCAGGTTATCCAGATTGCAGACCTGAGTACATAAATTCTTATGAGACTATGATAAATTTGGGTACCAAGGCTGGCTCTGAAGGATTGCCATTTAAAATACATACTCCTTTGATTAATCTCTCTAAATCAGAAATTATTAAGATGGGTTCTGAGCTAAACGTTGATTATAGTGATACTGTATCTTGCTATTCTCTGAATAATCATGGCGAAGCATGTGGCGAATGTGATTCTTGTCACTTTAGAAAACAGGGTTTTATAGATGCTGGCATTAATGATCCCACTAATTATAAAAAAAAATAAAAAATATAATGCTTATATTAATTTTTGCTAATATAATTAATGAAATTTAAATTTTAGATAAGAGGATTTATGGAAGTAGCCACACAATTATTGATCTATATAGGGATACTTGGATTTATTCTGGGTTTTGTTGTAACAAAAACTAACTTTTGCACTATGGGTGCAGTATCTGATTGGGTCAATATTGGTGATCTCTCAAGGTTTAAATCATGGATGCTGGCAGCTGCGATTGCAATATTAGGCGTAGCAATACTAAATTTTTTATCATTCTTTGATATAAATGATTCCAGGATTCCATATAGAAATTCTCTCCTAGCATGGCCACGATATGTAATTGGAGGCCTTATGTTTGGTATTGGCATGACATATGCTAGTGGATGTGGAAATAAAGTGTTAATTAGAGTTGGCGGTGGTAATTTAAAATCTTTAGTAGTATTGATTGTTGCAGGTATTATGGCTTATGTTATGACTAGAACTGATTTCTATGGAATAATCTTTCATAGCTGGATGAACCCTATTAGTCTTGATTTAGCTCAAATAGGAATACTAGACCAATCACTACCTACTATCATATCTTCTACATTTTCAATTAATAATAGTGCTAATTTTAACCTCATAATAGGTGTTATAGTCTCATCAATAATGATCTTTATGATATTTAAATCCGGCAAGTTCATACAAAATTTTGATAATGTATTTAGTGGCATTATTGTGGGCTTGGTAATTGTAATGGCATGGCTATTAACAGGAGGAGTGACTGGTCAAGAGTGGATTGAAGCTAATGACTTTTTAGATGATCCTCTACCTGGTGTTGGCATGCAGTCATTCACTTTTATTAATCCGATGGGCGAAACATTGATTTTTGCTGGCAATGTCCCTAATTTGTATTATTTAACTTTTGGTGTAACTGCTCTTTTATCAGTAATAACTGGGGCTTTTGTTTATTCTATTTTATCTAACAACTTCAGAATTGAATGGTTTTTATCTAAACAAGACTTTATTAGGCACATTATAGGTGCGGTTTTAATAGGTATTGGTGGTGTTTTAGCTATGGGCTGTACAATTGGTCAAGGCGTTACTGGAGTTTCAACTCTAGCAATAGGTTCTTTCATTACCCTTATATTTATAATATTAGGTGCTGCGATCACTATGAAAGTAGAATTTTACAACGCGGTCTATGAAGATTGTAGTTTTTTTGATAGTCTTAGGTCTTCATTAGCAGATTTGAGTTTAATACCAAATAGATTTAGAAAGCTTGAGAAAATATAATGGGGCGTTAGCTCAGTTGGTAGAGCAGTGGCCTTTTAAGCCATTTGTCACTGGTTCGAATCCAGTACGCCCTATATTATAATATTATGAAGAATATTTTATTAACAATTCTAATTTTTTTCTCATCATATGTTCTATCGGATACTGTCCAACAAAACAAACTAAATGCTTTCTATTCAGCCCAAGATAATAAAACTGAATCAATAGCTCTTCTATTACATGGAACTCGTGGTCATAAAAACTTAGAGCTAATATCGTCTCTCCGAGAATCATTATTAGATATTGGCATCGATAGTTTGTCTATAAATTTAAGTTATGGCATAGTCGATAGAAATAATGATTTTTTGCCCTGCGATATACATCATCAACATACTATCAAAGATTCATTAGATGAAATTAAATTATGGTATAATTTCATAAATAAAAAAGGATATACTAAGATTTATCTTATCGGTCATTCTAGAGGAGCGGTAGATATTCTAAATTTTTATTTAAATGAAAAAGATGATTTGATGAATCTTGATACTATTTTTCTTTTAGCTCCAATAATTGATTCAGATTATAATCATAAAATTAACTATCAAAAAAACCATAATATTGATCTAGAATCTATAAATATTGAGGAGGATCTAAAAATTAATTTCATGGGTTGTGATAAAGCTTTAGTCAGTGGCGAAACTTTCAAAAGTTATTATTATAATCCAGAGACGAAAAGTTTAATCGAGGCTCTTAAATTATCTTCGATACAAACAAGAGTGATCACAGGTTCTGAAGATAAAATAACACCGAATACTCATCAACTAGTCAATGATTTAATATCAGAGAAGAAAAATATAAGATTATTTCAAATTGATGGTTCAGATCATTTCTTTCGAGATTTTTATTTCGATGATTTAATGGAAATTATATCTACCGAAGTTGAAAAATAATTACTGGATAGTAAATGGTTCTTCCAATGTATTCGATTCTTGATTGTTTATATTGATACTTCTGTTTATAGTAGTGTCAGATTTTGGCCCAATTGTAACTTCTGATGTAGAATTATCAAAAACTCTTCTGTTAACTTTAATCGTGGCAAACTTATCTTCTTTATCAAAATTAAGTAAAATAAAATCACTTCTAACTATAGCAATCTCTGACCAGCCTGCATCTCTCATGCTTACTCTGTAAAACTCTACAACTTCATCTGCAGAAATTTCATGAATTAAGTACAATACACCTGTAAATCTAGATCCTTCTCCAAAAATTATTGTTTTGTCTGTCACATACTTAGAATTCTCTGGGATAGGTATTGATATCTGTAGTCTTTTGTTAAGACTAATTTCTTTAATTTCAGATGAAGATTCTTCGTTATTTGCCATTAAGCCATTGATAGTCGCACATGATGTTATACAAAGTGGCATAACTATCAGGAGTAGTAATCTAGTGGAAATGCTTTTAAATACCATATATTTATTATACCTACTTTCTTGACCCTGGACCATTAATTTCTAGTCCATTACTCATGTACGTAATAAAATATTCAAGGTTTCTGTATTCCTCATTTTGCGCCTTGAAAGGCTTATGTCTGACTCTACTTAGGCAACCAGCAAATCTTTCGTGTAGAGTTACCAGTCTGCCAGCCCCCGATCTATATGCCGGGAAATGGGTCGTATGTCCGATTGCTGGACTTGGTATATCTGCTCTTAATTTAATACCAGTTTTATAAACATGACAATCAGCACATGAAAAATTTAATTGACCTACTTTTGTAAAATAGAGTTTTTTCCCATGCTCGTACGCTTCCAAAGCTTTTTGGTTATTTGGTATTTCAAGATTAATTTTGTTACCTCTTGATGTATATGCCATGTATGCAGATATATCAGCCATTGGCCCGCCTTTGTAGTAGCTAAGCGGCTTTTCACCATTCTTTTTTCTACAGTTATTGATCGCTAGCTCAAGAGTCATTACCATATTCTTGTCTTCATCAAAAAATGGGTAATTCTGGCGAATACCTATTCCGCCATTCTCAAAACACTGAGCATATGTGTTTCCATTCTTAAAAGGAGTATTGAATAGTTCTTCTCCATTTTCTACATTTATTTCATAAGGAGGAAAATCTTCTATTGATTCCCATTGTTCCCTTGAAGATGAATCTATTGAATAAACACCATTTTTATAGTCACTATATTCAGTGTTAGGAAATAATTTTTCAAAATGATCATGAAATAGCTCTCTATCTTCTTCAGGGCTAGCATAAATACCAACACTAAAAAGAAGAAAGCTTATTGCAAAAAAATTAGAAAAATTTGTTTTCATGAATTATTATTTGACCTCAGCTGTTTTTGAATCAGTGTTGCCTTTATTGTCTGTCCATTTTAGCTCAACCTTATCACCTTTTGAGCCACTATAGACAAAAGTTAAATATGGATTTTTAGATACCGCTGGACCCCAATGCACAGTAATTACCTCATCTCCATTAGCTTTACCTACTACTTCTTGAATAAAGTGTGCTGGTATTTTTCCGCCAGTCTTTTTGTCTTTTCTTTGTCCAGTTTCCATAGGATGTTTCATTAAAGCCTTTACTGTTACTGCTCCTTTGCTTTCTTTTGCTCTTATTTTAATAGTACTCATTTTGTTTAGCCTCCACAGCCACCGATTGTTATTTTAACTTCTTTAGCTGAAGTATAGATTTTACCATTACTCTTTACAGCCGCCATAACTGTAGATGTCTTTCCCATTTTTATCCTAGTGCCGATGATTGGTCTAGATTTTGATGAAAAATTATAGCCACTAGATAGTGGCTGAGGATTATTTTCGACAAATAACATTATAGACTCAACATTATCTAAACTAGTTTTTACGTTAACAGGAACGATTGCTCCATTTTCGGCAATATCTGGAACTTTTAGTTTCACCTTAGAACTTTCCTCGAGATTATCATGACCGTAAACACTTTTAATTGATTCACCTAAATCTGTGATATCAAAAGACTCTTTTGGCCAGCCAGCATACACGCGTTTTGGTTTAATCATCAAGCCTGCAAGTGTTGTAATCGTTGCTGCAGTTATTAATGAATTTTTTAAAAAATTTCTTCTGTTCATGTTGTTACCTCAAAGAGTATATAGATACTCTATTATTTTATTAATCTCATCTTTTGTTATGGCTCCATGCTTACCAAATGGCGGCATGAATGTGTTGGGATTGTTCTTTGTTGGATCCCATATTTGATTAAAAAGAACTTGTTTGTCTGGGAAACGCGCTTTCATAGCTATCAGCGGAGGACCACTATTTCCAGCTAGTTCTCCATCATCAATCATATGACATGCCAAACAGTTACCTTTTTTTCTATCAAAAGCTAGTTTCTTACCTTCTGCAATATCATTAGAATATGTAGGCATATTAATGCTCAAAATCAATGATAGAGACAAAGTTATGTTTTTTATAGCGTTCATATTTCTCACTTATTATAGTACCGATAGCATAATAAAAAAACTACTTTAATAACAATCTTTTTCACCAAATATTGGCTCCAATCTTCGTGGATTTTCGCATATTATCCTTTGTTTTTTTGATGATAATATCTTTCTTTGGGTATTGGTGATTTCTTTGGATCTGAGGGAATTTTCTATCACCTCTATGGCTAAGTCAACACTCCCCAAAAGAACGTAGTAATCTGATAAAAATAAAGATGATTTGAAGTCATTATTACTTAATGTATACAATTTTGACACTAATCTTAAATAGTCAGGATTAAGTTTGTAAGTATCTTCGATAGGTTTCATTAGTTTTGATGCATATTGTAGATTCAAATTATTTTCTATTAGTATTTCAGAGATTGTAAATGAAATTATTGTATTATGGGGATAGATATTTTTAATACTATTTAAAACATTTAGTGCATCATCAATATTACCTTTTTCTGCTAAAACTTTTGCATACAATATTGTTATATACAAATTATTAGGATTAGTATTATACACAGGGAAAATTTCTTTTTCAGCTGATGCATAATCAGATTTCTTAAAATATAAGAGTGCTCTTTTATATTTATCTAGTATTTCATTACCAGTAATTTTTTTTAGCGAATGGTTTATATCTGTCATAGAATCTACATCTAAAATAGTCTTCACAAAAAAATAATCATCAGTACTATTTTTAATAGGATTATTCTGAAATTTCGACTTATTTTGTATATGTGAAATCCTATTCTCATACATCGGATGGGTTGATAAATATGCTAAATCTCTTTGTATTTCTCCTGAAGCATTATTCATAATCTTAAAGAATCTGGACATTTCAGAAAGGTCATAATTAGATCTTGTCATAATCTCGATTCCATAATCATCTGCTTCTACTTCATTTTCTCTTATCAAATTAATATTGAGTTGACTAGACTGACCGATCCCTAATCTCAAAGCCGCCATGGAAGCTTTTGCATTACCAGAAAAAACACCAGCAATTATTCCAACCCACATAGGCATATTATTAGAGTTCATATTTTTAATCATTTCTGCCGAGTGTCTTAATGTTACATGAGATATTTCATGCGCTACGACACCTGCTAATTGAGCTTCATTTTCTGTGAGGGTAATCAAGCCAGAGTTAAGGCCAATATATGCACCAGGTATTGCAAATGCATTAACTTGATTTGATCGAACAATAAAGAAAGTATAATTTCTATTATCATCCATTATGCTTCTCGATAATTTATTACCAAGGTAGGTGATATATGCATGCACCAAAGGATTGTTATTTATATAATTATTCCTTTGGAGCCTCTTATATGAGGATAAACCAATTATTTTTTCAGTCTTCAAAGACATGCTTTGGCTAAGTGGATCACCTAGTTCTGGTGGTTCAGCCGAAAAAACAGCAACTGAGATTGACATTAAAAGTACATTAATGATTAAAATAATTCTTGAATATTTTTTTATAATAATTAACATGTTTATTATATTAATAAATTACTATATATTAATAATTAAATTTAACATAACCATTATAACTTAAAGGAAATAAGATGTCAGAATTTGATAAAGAACTAGATACTAGTGGCCTAAATTGTCCTTTGCCGATAATCAAAGCAAAAAAAGAAATTAATACAATGGAGTCAGGACAAGTGCTTCATATAATCTCTACAGACCCTGGTGCTGTTAAGGATTTTGAGTCTTTTGCAAATCAAACAGGTAATGAGTTACTTAAGTCAGAAGAAAAAGACAGTAAGTTCTATTTTCTAATGAAAAAAACCTAGGTAGTTTTGTTATATTTTCGCAAACTGTTAGAGGCGATAGGCCTATTTTCAGTTGCAATAATTATTCTTTCTTTTCTTCTTGTAAATAAAATTACAAGAGAGAATCCAGTAGATTATAAAGATCATTATGATGCAATTATAGTTTTATCAGGAAATCCTGAAAGAGCATCAAGAGCTAGCAAATTATTCTTCGAAAAAAAATCTAAAATTATTTTTTTAAGCAAAGAGCAGGCAGTCTTTAAAAATTATTTTGAGCCAAATAATTCAAAAAGAACATATGAATTATATCTAGAAATTCTAATCAGGAGCGGTGTTGACCCTAAAAATATTATTCTTTTTGGTGTCAACAATAGAAGCACAATTGATGAGATTAATGAATTAAACAGATTAGATATGTCAGAATATAGAGATATCTTGATTGTCACAGATCGTTATCATATTTTTAGAGCTAATCAAATACTGAAAGATTTGAATGTAAAATTTAATTATGATTTTGATATTACATCATATTCTGAAGATTGGTATGAAAGTAAAGGGTCTATATTAATTGTCTTTTCTGAGCTATTAAAGACTTATTTGTATTATATATTTGAGGATTTTAATTCTTATAAGCAATATATCCTTGAATAGTGAATTTATATAATGATGGTTTTACAAAAAAGATGTATCATGTACAGGGTATAAAAACTGAGGAATTATGAAGCTAAGTGGATCAGAAATAATTATTGAATGCCTGAAGAAAGAAGGCGTGGAATTCATTTTTGGGTATCCTGGTGGTGCTGTATTACATATCTATGATGCACTATTCAATGCAAAAAAAATAAAGCATGTGCTAGCTAGGCATGAGCAGGGAGCAACTCATGCTGCTGATGGGTATGCTAGAGCATGTGGTAAACCTGGTGTTGTACTTGTTACATCTGGACCAGGTATCACAAATTGTGTCACTGGATTAGCCACAGCACACATGGACTCTATACCAATGATTGTAATATCTGGACAAGTATCACGCCAATATGTTGGTAGTGATGCATTTCAAGAAGCCGACGCAACTGGTATTACTAGACCTGTAACTAAGCATAACTTTTTAGTTGATAGTCGCGAATCTATTGCTGAGGTATTTAAAAAAGCCTTTATTATTGCAACAACTGGCAGACCAGGCCCTGTTTTGATTGATATACCAAAAGATCTAACTGACCCAAATATAAAAATAGAATTTGATTACCCTAAAAAAGTTAAAATAAGATCATATAAACCAGTATTGTCCGAATCTGAAGATAAAATTAATAAAGCTGCCAAGCTACTATGTTCCGCAAAGAAACCTATGATCTATACTGGCGGCGGTATAATATTGGGTAATGCATATAAAGAGCTTAACAAATTAGTTAAAAGTTTAAATTATCCTATAACGAATACTTTGATGGGTTTAGGCGGCTTTCCATCTACAGATGATCAATTCTTAGGGATGTTGGGTATGCATGGAACATATGAAGCTAATATGGCTATGCATGATTGCGATGTTCTTCTTGCCGTTGGAGCTAGATTTGATGATCGAGTGACTGGGGATACATCTAAATTTTGTCCTTCTGCTAAAATAATTCATGTCGACATTGATCCATCGTCTATATCTAAAATTATAGAAGTTGACTTATCTTTGGTTGGAGAGACATCTAAAATTTTAAAATCACTCAATAAAGCAATTACACCTCATCTTTCAAAAATAAACAAGACTGGTTTAAAGAAATGGTGGAAGATTATTAATAAGTGGAGATCAAAAAACTGTTTAAGCTACAAGAAATCTAATAAAATCATAAAGCCACAGTCCGTAATAGAAACTCTCTATGATGTTACTAAAGGTAACGCTTTTGTAACTTCGGATGTAGGTCAACATCAGATGTGGGCCGCTCAGTATTATAAATTTGATAAACCAAATAGATGGATAAATTCTGGTGGTTTAGGAACTATGGGTTTTGGTCTACCTGCAGCTATGGGTGCACAATTAGCATTCCCTAAGTCACAGGTTGTATGTGTCACAGGCGAGGCAAGTATTGTGATGTGTATTCAAGAACTAGCCACATGCCTACAATATAGGTTGCCTATTAAGGTTATAAACCTTAATAATAGATATATGGGCATGGTAAGACAGTGGCAAGAATTTTTTTATGAGGGAAGATATGCGATGTCATATATGGAGACAATACCTGATTTTGTACAATTAGCTAATAGTTTTGGTCATATTGGCATTAAAATAGAAAAACCATCAGAATTAAAAGATAAATTATCTGAGGCGATGAGCATGAAAGACAGATTGGTTTTTGTTGATGTTATTACCGATCAAGAAGAGAATGTGTATCCTATGATAAAAAGCGGTCAGGCTCATAATGAAATGCATCTATCGCCCACAAGTGAAGATACTGAGTTAGCATAAATATGGAAGAAAGAAGACATATAATATCGTTATTAGTAGAAAATGAATTTGGCTCATTATCGCGTATCGCTGGATTATTTTCTGCTAGGGGTTACAATATCCACTGTTTAAACGTAGCACCAACAAATGATCAATCTATCTCTAGAATGACTCTCGTTACTTTATGTAATGATCAGAAAATAAGCCAACTGATGAAACAATTAGATAAACTTGTTGATGTAGTTAATGTTAGGGATTTAACCGAAGAAACTCATATAGAAAGAGAAATGCTTTTAATGAAACTAAAATGCAGTAAAACACAAAGAGACGAAGTTAAAAGATTAACAGATATATTCAGAGCTAGGATTATTGATGTAACAGATACAACATACACAATTGAATTAACTGGGGCTACTGAAAAGATCTTAGCCTTTATTAACTCAATGGGTAAAATTAAAATCATTGAAATGGTAAGATCCGGTGCGTTAGGGATTAGTCGAGGAATTGATAGTTTAGAAAATATTAAGTGAGGAATAAAATGAAAGTATATTATGATAAAGATGCAAATTTAGATAACATTAAAAAACTTAATGTTTCGATTATTGGTTATGGCTCACAAGGTCATGCCCATGCTTTAAACCTAAAAGATTCTGGTGCAAACGTAACAATTGGTCTAAGAGCAGGATCTTCAACAATTGAAAGGGCTGAAAAAGAAGGCTTAGAAGTTTTATCGGTAGAAGACGCTGTTTCAAAGGCAGATGTTGTTATGATTTTGGCCCCTGATGAATATCAGGCAGATATTTTCAAAGCTAGTATTGAGCCAAACCTAAAAGATACTGCCGCTCTAGCATTTGCCCATGGTTTTAATATTCATTATGGACAGATTAAACCAAATTCTAAACATGATGTATTTATGATAGCACCTAAAAGCCCTGGTCATTTAGTTAGATCGACTTTCTTACAAGGAAAGGGTGTGCCAACATTAATTGCAATACATAATGATAATTCTGGTAATGCAAAAGATATTGCTCTGGCCTATGCTTCTGCAATTGGTGGAGGTAGAGCTGGAATAATTGAAACAGATTTTAAAGAAGAGACTGAAACGGATTTATTTGGAGAACAAGCTGTTTTATGTGGCGGTGTAACGGCTCTTGTCAAAGCTGGTTTTGAGACTTTAGTTGATGCTGGTTATGCACCAGAAATGGCATATTTTGAATGCCTTAATGAATTAAAGCTTATTGTTGATTTAATGTATGAAGGCGGTATGACTGAAATGAGATATTCCATATCAAACACTGCAGAGTATGGAGATTTAACAAAAGGACCATTCTTGATTGATGATCATGTAAAGGCTAAAATGAAAGTTGTGCTTGAAGATGTGCAAAATGGCAAATTTGCTAATGACTTTGTTAGTGAAATTAAGAATGGCTCGAAGGAGTTTGATAGATTAAGAAAAGAAGGATCAGATCATTTAATTGAAGAAACAGGTAAAAAACTACGAGATATGATGTCATGGATGCAAGATAGTAAACTTGTAGATGAAAAAATAAAGTAATGACCCAAACAAAAAAAAGAAGGTTGCCTGGAGTATTCCTACTACCCAACTTAATAACAACTGCTGCATTATTCAGTGGATTTTATTCAATCATCGCATCTGTTAATACTGATTTTATTGCAGCATCGATAGCCATACTTGTTGCTATGGTACTAGATGGCTTAGATGGACGAATCGCAAGGATAACAAATACTCAAACTTCGTTTGGTGAATACTTTGATAGTTTATCAGATATGATATGTTTTGGGTTGTCACCAGCAATTTTGGTTTATATGTGGTCCGCTCCATTATTTGATTTACAAACATGGCAAACAAATAAGCTACCTTGGATCATTTGTTTTGTCTATGTAGCATCTGCTGCAATAAGACTAGCAAGGTTTAATTCTAAAAGTCAGACTCTTGATAAAAAATACTTCATAGGTCTTGCAAGTCCTGCTGCAGCTGCAGTAATAATAACTTTCATATGGATGATAGAGGTATCTACTGCAGCATTGCTTGGTCAAAAATGGATTGGATTATTTATGTTGCCGTTACTTTCATTCTTGATGATAAGCAATATAACTTATTATAGCTTCAAAGATTTTGATATTAGACACAGAGTCCCGCATATATTCTTATTTATTATTTCCTTGGTAATCGCATTTATTTCATTCGATCCACCACTAGTTCTTTTTTCATTTTTCTTATTGTATGCTTTATCAGGTCCGACTATGTATCTTATGAGTCTTTTAAGAAAGAAAAAATCATTCTCTCAAGAGAAAAAACCATCAAAATCCTGATTTTTCTTGCATATTTACGTATTTAATATAGAGTTTGAGTTATGATTAAGTCGATATCTATAATTAATCACCTCTTTGTAACCTGGTTAACTAGACTACCTTTATAGTCTTTTAGCTTTTTTTAAATCTAATGATATGAATAATGAAAATTTAATAATTTTTGATACTACCTTAAGAGATGGAGAGCAAAGTCCTGGCGCATCAATGGATATTGATGAGAAAATGCAAATTGCTTATGCTCTTGAAGAATTAAATGTAGACATCATAGAAGCAGGTTTTCCTATAGCTAGTCAGGGCGATTTCAAGGCAGTACAAGAAATTTCCAGAAATATCAAGCGTTCGAGTATTTGTGCTTTAGCTAGGGCTTTAGAAAAAGATATTGAAAGAGCCGCGGACTCACTAATTGATGCTAAATCCCCAAGGATACATACATTTATAGCAACCTCTCCCATTCAGATGGAAAAAAAATTAAAAATGCAGCCCAGCGAGGTTATCAAGACAGCAGTTGATGCAATTGCTTTGGCTAAAAAATTTACGAATGATGTTGAATTTTCACCTGAAGACGCTGGCAGGTCTGATTTAGATTTTTTATGTGATGTTATTGAGTCCGCAATTGATGCTGGTGCAAATACCATCAATATTCCAGATACTGTAGGATATAATTTGCCACATCAATTTGGTGATTTAATCCATAAAATTATTAAGAATGTTAACAACTCTGACAAAGCTATATTCTCTGTTCATTGTCATAATGATTTTGGATTAGCGGTAGGGAATTCACTATCTGCAGTATTAAATGGCGCTAGACAAGTTGAGTGCACAATTAATGGCTTAGGTGAGAGAGCTGGTAATGCAGCACTAGAAGAAATTGTAATGACAGTTAGAACCAGACAAGATATTTTCAACTGTGACACAAGAATTAATTCTAAGATGATAATGAAGTCCTCAAGACTAGTATCTGGTATCACAGGATTCCCTGTACAGCCTAATAAAGCAATAGTTGGAAAGAATGCTTTTGCTCATGAATCAGGCATACATCAAGACGGTATCATTAAGTCTCGAGAAACATATGAGATAATGAGAGCTGAGGATATAGGCTTAGTTAGTAACTCTCTTGTGCTTGGCAAGCACTCAGGCAGAAATGCCTTTAAACAGAAATTAATAGACTTAAATATCATGCCGAAAACTAGTTCAGAATTAGACGATCTTTTTTATAAGTTTAAAGATTTAGCTGATAAAAAACATGAAATTTTTGATGAGGACTTAATTAATTTATCATCCAATCTAAGCGTTACTGCAAATCTAATAAATTTTAGTTATATGAATGTTGTAACAGAGAGCGGGAAAAAACCAAGCGCGCATATAAAACTTGAAGTAGATGGTGAACTTCTTGAAGCTGAATCAAAAGGCGATGGCGCTGTGGATGCTGCTTTTAATGCGATAGAAGAAATAATTCAGAGTAATTGTAAGTTAATATTATATTCCGTAAATAATATTACGTCTGGTACAGATTCACAAGGCGAAGTAACAGTGAGAATTACAAAAGATAAGAGCACATATAATGGTCATGGTGCTGATACTGACATAGTTAAAGCTTCTGTATTAGCTTTAATTAATGCGCTTAATAAGCTTAAGGAAAACCCTAATCAGGATTCTTCAAAAAAACGCGGGATCTAATGTCTTCAATATTACGTAAATATTTCGATGAAATGGATATAGATATAAGTTGGTATAAAAAATATTCCTATGCAAAAACAACTACATCTAATTCTAAATTTGATGATCTAAGAAAAATAATTAGTAAATGCGAACAATGCGACCTTCATAAAACACGCAATAAAACTGTATTTGGAAGTGGTCAATCAAATTCAAAAATAATGATAATAGGAGAAGCTCCTGGGAAAGATGAAGACGAACAAGGTGAACCATTTATTGGTAGAGCAGGGAAATTACTTGATGCTTTTCTTCAATCCATTGATTTAAGTAGAGAAAAAGTATTTATAACAAATACAGTAAAATGCAGACCCCCTGATAATCGTAACCCGTCATTAGATGAGTTAAATCAATGTTCCTCCTTCTTAAATAGTCAGATTAATGCTATAAAGCCCAAAGTACTGATATTGCTTGGTAAGGTTGCAGCAAATAGTTTATTAGATAACGATAGTCCTATGTCTGATTTAAGACAAAAAAAGCTTTTTATTGATAATCATGATATTCCAGTCATTGTCTTTTATCATCCAGCTTATATATTACGTAGTCCACTGAAAAAATCTGAAGTCTGGGAAGATTTAAAGTATCTTAATAACATACTCAAAGAAAATGTCTGCTAATTTACTCGAACATATTATATACACTGATGCCAAGTTATCTGACCTTGATAATATTTTTAAAGTTGAGTCAAAGTCCTATGATAATCCATGGACAATAGGGATACTCAGAGATTGCATAGTAAATCATTATGATTTTTATAAAGCGGAATATAATAATAATCTAATAGGGTATATTATTGCTAAAATATCAATGTATGAGACACATATCTTAAACCTAACCATATCAGAGGATTACAGGCAAAGAGGTATCGCCACAGAGTTATTAGAAATGATTTTTTCAAAATGCTACATAGTGAATTCTCTGAATATATTTTTAGAGACAAGAGTGAACAATACTCCAGCTATTAAGTTATACGAAAAGCACAATTTTAGAAGAATTTCTATAAGAAAAAACTATTATCAGACATCAGATGGCAAACAAGATGCAATAATTTTTAAAAAGGTATTGTCTTAAGTTTCGTCTTTATATTTAGCCTTTATAGAAATAGCATGAACCTCTGTATTCATTAGATCGCCAAGGCATTTATATATGATTCTATGTCGTTCTATAGTTGTTTTATCTCTGAATGATTCAGATACTATATGAAGTTTGAAATGTCCTCCAGATTTTGCACCAGCATGACCAATGTGTAGGTGGCCTTCATCTTCAATTTCAACGCAAGAAGGACTGAGTTTCTCTAGACTCTCTCTTATTAATTTCATTCTCTTTTCACTCATATAAGTATTATATGATAAAAGCTAAAAATATATATAACAAATGAGAGTAATCTGACTTTATGATAAACTATTTATAGTATATATTAGTTCTATAAAGCATGAGTAATAAAATTATTTTTTCGGGTGTTCAACCCACTGGTGAAATACATATAGGAAACTATCTTGGCGCGATATCACAATTTGTGTCTAATCAGGATGAATACAAAAGTATTTTTTCAATAGTTGACTTACATGCTATAACCATACCTCAAAACCCTAGAGAACTTCTTAACAGAACCAGACAAGTATTAGCTATATTTTTAGCTTCAGGCATTGATCCTACAAAAAATATTATATTCAATCAGTCTCAAGTTCCTGAGCATACTCAGTTAGCATGGATTCTCAATTGTACTGCAAGGGTCGGCTGGTTAAACAGAATGACTCAATTTAAAGATAAAGCTGGTAAAAATAAAGAAAATGCATCGATAGGCCTGTATACTTACCCAATCCTCATGGCTGCTGATATATTGCTTTATTCAACATCGCATGTTCCTGTTGGTGATGATCAAAAGCAACATCTTGAATTAGCAAGAGACATAGCGCATAAGTTTAATACTGACTATGATACTGATATTTTTAGATTGCCAGAACCACTTATGAATAAATCTTCTACTAGAATTATGAGTCTCAGAGATGGCACTAAAAAAATGAGTAAATCTGATATATCAGAATATTCAAGAATATTAATGACAGATTCTAATGATGAAATTTCTATTAAAATTAAAAAAGCTAAAACTGATCCAATGAATATGCCAAGTTCTTCAGAGGAGGCTGGTAACAGACCTGAAATTGATAATCTATTAAATATATACTGTGCATGTACAGGCAAGAGTAAAGATATTATAATTTCTGATTTTTCCGGAAAAGAAATATCTAATTTTAAGAATGATTTAACAAATGTCATTATTTCTGTAGTTGAACCAATCGCTATAAAAACCAAAGAATTCTTAAATGATCCAGGTTATCTTGATAATATACTAAAAAAAGGGTCAGATGATGCTAGAAAAATAGCAAAATTAAAAATTGAAGATTTACACAAGATAATTGGAATGAGTGAATAGGTATATGCCTGAAAATAATTCTGATATAACTCTAAACGGTAAGGAAATTACAGATATTCCTGAAGATTTATTTATACCGCCCGATGCTTTAAGGGTGATCTTAGAGCAATTTGAAGGCCCATTAGATTTATTATTGTATCTCATTAAAAAACAAAATATAGATATCATAGATATTCCAATTTTGCCTATTACTACCCAATATGTTAACTACATTAACATGATGCAGCAAATGCAGTTTGAGTTAGCCTCAGATTATCTAGTTATGGCTTCAACTTTGGCTGAAATAAAATCAAAAATGTTGGTACCTAAAGATATTGAAGAAGATGAGGAAGAAGACCCAAGGGCAAATCTAATTAAACGACTAATGGAATACCAAAAGTACAAAGATCTTTCCGAAAAACTGGATGTAATGCCTAGGCGTAACCGAGATACATTTGTTATTTCAGGGATAATGACTAATTTTAATAAGACGGATAATTTGCCAAGGCTTAAACTTGATCAATTGGAAGCAGCTTTTCAGGATGTCCTGAAAAGAGCTGAAATATATGCAAGTCATACTATTGAATCAGAGACTTTATCTGTAAGAGAGAGGATGTCCAGTATATTAATTAATATTAACAAAAATGGTACTATCAAATTTACTGAGTGTTTCACTTATTCAGAAGGAAGGATGGGGGCTATAGTAACCTTTTTAGCTATTTTAGAAATGGTAAAAGAAAGTTTGATTGATATAATACAGAATGAAGATTTTTCAATCATATACCTTCAGACAAAAACATCATGAGTAAACATAATTCATTACAGAAGATTATTGAAGGAGCCCTAATGGTCTCTCATGAGCCTTTAACTCTTCAAGAAATCGCAAATCTTTTCGATGACAATAAACCTTCTAAAAATGAAATTAAACAAATAATAAATAAATTAAATGAGAATTATAAGAATAACGCTTTTGAGATTGTATTAGTTGCAAGTGGTTATAGACTTCAAGTTAGACCTGGCTATGACCAATGGCTGTCAAAACTAAACAAACAATCATCAACGAGATATTCAAAAGCATTCCTAGAAACGCTAGTGATCATTGCATATAAACAGCCTGTAACAAGAGGTGATATAGAAGATATACGAGGAGTATCTGTTAACCCACAAATCATTAGAAATTTGATTGAATTTGAATGGATTAAAGTAGTAGGTCATAAAGAAACACCGGGTAAACCAGAGTTGCTTGCTACAACTAAAAAATTCTTAGATTATTTTAATTTAAAATCTTTAAGTGATTTACCTCCGCCATCAGAGTTAAACACTCAGTAATTATTCTTTTAGACGCGGCATTAGCATCACCAAATTACATGGCTTTGTACTTTCGTCTAATTGATATTTTATTATTTTGTCCCACGCTGTAGTGCACGCATCAAGTGAACCTGGTAATACAAAAATAAATTTAGAATTAGCAACACCAGCTAGTGCTCTTGTTTGAATACTAGATGATTTTATTTTTTCATATGATAAAGCTCTAAATATTTCTCCAAAGCCTTCTATTTTTTTATCGAGTAATATGCTTACTGCTTCTGGTGTACCATCTCTGCCAGTTATACCAGTGCCACCAGACGTTATTATTACATCTATTTTTTCTTCAGCAATATACATCGATACTGCATGTCTAATTTGGTAGATATCATCAGGAATAATAACTTTATTTACTACATTATGCCCTGCCTTGGAGATTAATTTTTTAAGCGTTTTGCCAGATTTATCTGTAGCAGTTGTACGAGTATCTGATACGATTATGATTATAATGTTTAATGTTTTCATATTTTAAAGAAATATATAAATATAATATAATCAATAATTTATAAAATGTATAGAGTTCAAAAAATTTTATCTTTATTAGGTGTCTTATCGAGACGAGAATGCGAAAAAAAGATTAAACTTGGTCTTGTATTTGTTAACAATATTCCAATTGATATAGGTGCTAGCGTTAGTATAGGTGACACGATATCTTTTAATAATCAGGACTATGTGATCACAGAGGATCTTTTAAACATTGATACTAAACTCCTAATGTACCATAAGCCTATAGATGAAATTGTCTCTAGAGATGATCCTCAGCAAAGAAAATCAGTTTTCAAGAACTTGCCAGATATTTATGGAAAGTGGATTAATGTAGGTCGACTAGATTATAAAACATCAGGATTGATGTTATTTACAAACAATGGAGATATTGCAAATAAGCTGATGCATCCTTCTTCAAATATTAAACGAACTTATGAGGTTGTCATCAAAGGAAATTTTGATAGATCGAAAATACAATTATCAATGCATGGAATCAAAATAGGAAATTCGGAAATAGGTAAATTTATTAATGTTCTTACTGATAATTTATCACCGAATAAGTTTCAGGTTCAACTCATGA
>JAYNVZ010000007.1:21133-22400 GCA_038101125.1 Gammaproteobacteria bacterium
ACTCATGACTGGTAAGAATCGGGAAGTTAGAAGAATATTCGAGAAACTTGATTGTAGAGTAGTGAGTCTTAAAAGAATTAGTTATGGAGACATAAGCCTAGGGGATTTAAAATATAAATCTTACAGATACATAGATCTTCAAAAAATATCAAAATATATATAGGCTTATTTTTTTATTAATAATACTGTAGCGCCACGCCCCCCATTATTCTTATTAGCAGAATTTGCTGCTAATATATACGGCGAAGCAAGTATAATTTTTTCTACTAAATTTTTTATAGGAGCTATTTTGCTTTGATTTTTTGTTCCTTTGCCATGGATTATTAATACATATTTTGTATTTCTATTGTAGTGATGCTCTATAAAAATATTTATTTGTTCTTCTGCTTGAACTGGATTAAAACCATGAAGATCTAATATATGACTATGTTTAAAATTAAATTTTTTTGTTTTGAGTTCATTAGATATTTTCTGTTGTATACCAGGTTTCTTATGAACAAAATCAACATCTTCTATATCTTCGTAAAGATCATCATGACTGACTAAGACCCTATGATAAGATTTAGTATACCCACCTGAATCTACTTCACCTGACTTTTCTTCTAATATATCTGTTACGTCTGCTAATGATTTTTTTAATAACTTTTCAAATTCAGATTTATCATTCATGGCTTAATATAATTATCTAGTTTTTTACTAAGTATAATGTAAAATATGTATTTATAGTAAATTTATGAAAATATTGTTAACTAATGATGATGGATATAGATCGCTTGGTATTAAATATCTTCATAATGCCTTATCACAATATGGTGATGTTGTGCAAGCTGCCCCCATAAAAAACATGAGCGCATGCAGTTCATCATTATCGGTTCATACAAAAGTAGAGATTAAAAATCCATCTAAAGATTTCTATGTGATAAAAGGTACACCAGCAGATTGTGTTCATATTGTTTCAAAAGGAGTTCTTAAGAAATTACCTGATATTGTATTCTCAGGTATTAATTTTGGTAGTAATCTTGGAGATGACGTGATTTATTCTGGTACTGTTGCAGGGGCAATCGAGGGAAGAAATCTCAAGTATTCACCCATATCAATTTCTATAACATCAAGAGAACCAAAGTATCTGTCAGATATAGATAAAAAGCTCGAATTTATTTTGTCGCATATCTTTAATAAAAAATATAGATCTAAAAATATCTTTAATATTAATATACCAGATATTCCTTTCAACAAGATAAAGGGCATTAAATATACAAGCTTGGGT
>JAYNVZ010000007.1:22410-40396 GCA_038101125.1 Gammaproteobacteria bacterium
GGTAATAGAAAAACGTCCCATAAACCAAACATTACAACTTCTAATCAGAAGATTCTTGCGAGTATTGGGCCTGTTAGCACAGCAGTAAAATCAACTAAATCTAATGATTTCAATGCAATCAAGTCAAAATACATATCTATCACTCCCTTAACGATAGACATGTGCGACCATAAAAAAATAATTAATAGAATATATAAACCAAAATAAGTTATTATAATATTTATGACTAATGAAAATATCTTTATTGAGAAACGGTCTAAGCTAGTTGACTATCTCAAAAGAGCTGGCATTACGAATCAACATGTATTAGATGCATTCTTACATGTACCGAGACACTCATATGTGGATCCAGCTTTTCATACTAGAGCTTATGATGATGATGCACTTCCCATTGGTTTTGATCAAACAATTTCCTCTCCATCCATTGTTGCCAAGATGACTCAACTTATATATGAAGATAATAAAATGAAAAATGTCCTTGAGATTGGAACGGGTTGTGGTTATCAGACATCAATTTTATCAAAACTTTTTATTTCTGTTACTACTATAGAGCGAATAAAATCTCTGCATTTAACTGCTAAAAAAAGATTAAGAGATTTTAATTATAACAATATAACTTTTTTGCATGGCGATGGTTTTCATGGTCATAAATCGAACTCACCTTATGATGCTATCATTATAACTGCATCTCCAAATGAAATCCCATCAGGTCTAGTCAGTCAACTTAAACCATCAGGTAGAATTATTTTACCTTTAAATATTAATGGATCTCAAAAACTATTTAGGATTAAAAATACTAAAAATGGTTTATTAAAAAAAGAAGTCGATGATGTTCTATTCGTGCCAATGCTAGAGGGAGTGAGTTAATATGATGTCTATTAAAGAGAAAATATTATTTTTTAAGTCTAAAAAAATACTCGGCTTTCTTAGCTTTATTGAATCAATATTTTTCCCTATACCAACTGATGTTCTTCTGATTCCTATGGCTATCTCAAAATCCTACAACTGGGCTAACTTGGCTTTTATTGCGACTTATATGTCGGTTTTAGGAGGTGTAGTAGGATATTTTCTTGGAAGTTTTTTGTTTCTAGAACTTAGTCCATATATAGCAGCTTATGGGTATTCTGATAACTTTGATACAGCAAAAGAGTATTTTGCGCATTATGGGGTCATAATACTTTTTATTTCTAGCTTTACACCACTACCTTATAAGGTATTTGTAATCACGGCTGGCTTTTTAAGCATTAACCTTTTGCTCTTTATAATTATATCTTTTATAGGTAGAGGATTAAGGTTTTATCTAGTATCTTATGTTTCAGATAGATACGGAGCATATATGATTGATTATATTAATAGATACTTTCTTTATATAGCCGCATTTACTCTCATTTTTTTTGTTTTGCTTATTTAAACCAGCAAAATACAAGCTACATTTCTCTCCTCAGATAATAATAAATTAAATGTTTTACATGCTGATTCAGTCTTCATAAACTCAATACCAATCTGTCTATCTTGTATATTCTTGATTATTTCTAATTTTGGTATAATAGGTTCTTTGCCTGTCCCTATGATAATAATTTCAGGTTTTGTATTCACAATATCCTCAAAATCGTCTACTTTTAGGTTAGGAATATTATCGATATTCCATTTCGATATAATATTTTCAACAATTACTATATTGTGATCATATACTTTATCGGCTATGTACAAACAACTATCTTCATAGTTTTTTATGAATAAAGCAGTCTTATTAGTTTGTAAAGTAAGTTCCATTATAATAAGAATTATAAATCAATTAATGATAATATATAGTTTTTTAATGGATAGGGTAACATATGTTAAAAATAGGTATTTGTGGTTACGGAACAGTGGGTCAAAGCTTGGTTGATCATGTTTTGTCGTATAATAAAAAGATAAGATTAAACGTATCTTCTGATTTTACTATTGCCAGAATAGCAGATAGATCTATAGATAAAAAAGAGTATCCTAGGGATATCACAGTGACAAAAGATCCATTGGACCTTCCTGCAGACTCGAATATTGATATTATTATTGAATTACTTGGTGGCATAGATCTCCCATATAAAATAATTACTGAGTCCATTAGAAATAAAAAACATATTATAACTGCAAACAAAGCCCTTATAGCTGAGCATGGCGATGAAATTTTCCAGCTTGCAAAAGAAAATAATGTCTATTTTGGTTTTGAAGCATCTGTAGCTGGCGCTATACCAATCATCAATACTATTAATAAAAATATGGCGAATGAGAATATTATTTCACTGGTAGGCATAATTAATGGTACTTGTAATTATATACTAGACCAGATGGCTTCATGCGACATGTCGTTCAACGATGCATTATCTTCAGCTAAAGAATTAGGATATGCTGAGGCAGACCCAACATTCGATATCAATGGAATGGATGCTGCTCATAAGATATCTATCTTATCTTCGTTGGTATACAAAATTAAGTCACCTCTGAAAAAAACATATATACAGGGTATTGAGGATATAACCTCGATGGATATCAAATTTGCTAGTGAATTAGGTTATTGTATTAAACATGTTGGTATTTCAAGAAAAGTAGATGAGTCTATTGAATGTATGGCTCACCCGGTTTTAATAGAAAAAGAAAATATATTTTCTAATGTTGGTGGTGTAATGAATGCTTTAATGGTTAAAGGTGACAGATTTGGAACCTCCATGTTATATGGCAATGGTGCTGGTGGCGAAGCAACCGCATCAGCAGTGATCTCAAATTTAGTAGATGCCATTAATTTTGCAACGGGAGTTGATATTAGTAGTATTAATATATCAAATAATTTGGCTTCAAATAACATATCAATTAAAAATTATAACGATATTAGCAGCCCATTTTATATGAGAATATATGCTGAGGATATTTCTGGTGTAATGGCTGAAATTACAAAAATATTAGCCAAGGAGTCAATAAGCATAGAGGCGGTTACTCAGCATGAGCCAGCTGATAAAAATTCCCTTATACCTATAGTTATGATAACTAATTCAGTCAGCTTTTTATCGGTAAAAAACTCTATTAAAAAAATTGAAAATCTAGAGCATGTCAAAGAAAGTGTTTTTTCCATTAGAGTATTAAAATCAGATGGAAAATAATATCAAATATATTAGCACAAGAGGTCAAAGCGATGAGCTAGGCTTCAAAGATGTAATATTTGAAGGATTAGCTTCTGATGGTGGCCTCTACATACCGAACGAGTGGCCCATCATAGATGAAAAAACTCTTTCAAGTTTCAAATCTTTATCGTATCAAGAAATTGCCTATGAGGTTATTAAGCTTTATATAGATGACTCGATATCATCTCAAGATCTTAGAGACATCATTGAAAGATCATACAGCTGCTTTGATCACAAAGATATTACTCCACTGTCTAAAATTGCTGATAAT
Organism: Gammaproteobacteria bacterium; assembly: GCA_038101125.1. GTDB lineage: Bacteria > Pseudomonadota > Gammaproteobacteria. Next base: position 25,837 of record JAYNVZ010000007.1, read on the forward strand.
AAATACTTGCTAGAATTATACCATGGACCAACATACGCATTTAAAGATGTTGCAATGCAATTTATATCCCAGCTAATGGATTATTATCTTTCAGAGAGTAATAAAACAATAAATATTCTGGGCGCGACCTCCGGGGACACAGGAGCCGCAGCTATCGAGGGCTTTAAGAGCGTCCAATCCTCTAGAGTTTTTATATTGCATCCATATCAAAAAATATCTGAAGTACAGCGTAAATTTATGACAACAGTAAAATCAGATAATATTTTTAATATTGCCATTAAAGGTAGTTTTGACGATTGTCAAAATATAATTAAAGAGATATTTTCTGATGAGGATTTTAAAAAATCTAAAAATTTGACTGCAATAAACTCTATTAATTGGGCGAGAATAATGTGTCAAATGGTATATTATTTCTATACATTCAGCAGAATTGATACTGTTGATAAGAAAGTCCTTTTTTCAGTTCCTACTGGGAACTTTGGAGATATATTAGCTGGGTATATTGCAAAAAAAATGGGATTGAAAATAGATATGCTGAACATTGCAACAAATGATAATGATATTTTGACAAGAACATTGAATTCTGGAAAACATGAATTAAGAAAGGTTAAGGAAACTTCCTCTCCAAGTATTGATATTCAAATATCTAGTAATTTTGAAAGACTGCTGTTCGATATCATTGGTGACCCAGCTGTTGTCTCTGACTTGATGATCGAACTAAAAACTACAGGTACTTATGAGTTAGATGATGAGATTCTAGATAAAATAAGAGAGCATTTCTGTTCTTTTTCTGTAAATCAAGATGAAGTTAATTCTACTATAATCAATGCATACGAAAACTTGAAAACAATCATTGATCCACACACTTCCGTCGCTTTAGCATCATCAGAAAAATGTTTAGATGAATATAATTTACAGGTTATTTTATCTACTGCACATCCGGCAAAGTTTAAAGATACTGTAATGAATTTACTGAATAATGATAATTTTGTAACAGACAAAGTAAAATCAATTATGAATATGAAAGAAGAAATGATTATACTTGAAAACGATGTTAATATGGTAAAAAAACTTCTTAGGGAAGAGATTGTATGAGACCTATATTAATACTTATCGGGATGATATTAGGATTATATCTGCTTAATAAAAAAATCCCTAGTGAGTATATTCTTGTTAAAACTTTATTGATCTCAGGTGTTGCAGCATTGAGTGTGATTTTAGTTGCAGTTGTAATGTTGCATTTTTCGGGTAACTAAAACGACGAAATAATTATTTATTCATCTAGATATTTTTCAGCATCTAATGCAGCCATACATCCAGAACCAGCAGAAGTGATAGCTTGTCTATATATTGAATCTGAAACATCCCCTGCAGCAAACACGCCTTCTTTACTTGTTAAAGTAGCCTCACCATTGTTACCACCTTTGACGTTTAAATAACCGCTATCATCCATTTTCAAGTCATCTTTAAATATTACTGTGTTTGGTTGATGTCCAATAGCAATAAAGACACCAGCGCAGTCTATCTTTATCTCTTCAGTAGAATCAATTTTTTTTAATAATGCTCCAGTAACTTTAGTTTTATCTCCCAGTACTTTATCAAGGTTTGCATTCCAGATAATTTCTATTTTTTTATCTGCAACTTTCTGATCAAGTTTATCAATTAGCATTGCTTCGGCTCTTAATTTATCACGTCTATGTATTAACGTTACCTTAGAAGCAATATTAGATAAATATAATGCTTCCTCAACAGCAGTATTACCACCACCTATAACAATAACTTCTAGTCCTTTATAGAAAAAACCATCACATGTTGCGCATGCAGAGACTCCTTTTCCTAGATATTCTTTTTCAGATTCTAGACCTAAATATTTAGCACTAGCACCTGTTGCTATTATTAATGAATCGCAAGTATACGTAGTATCGTCACCAATAAGTTCATATGGTTTTTGAGAGAGATCTGCTTTTTTTATATGATCAATGATAATTTCAGTATTAAATTTCTCAATATGATTTTTCATTCTTTCCATTAGCTCTGGACCTTGAAGTCCATCGCTATCTCCGGGCCAATTCTCTACATCAGTAGTTGTTGTGAGTTGTCCACCTATTTCTAGACCTGTAACTAGAAGAGGTTTTAGATTTGCTCTAGATGCATATAACGCAGCTGTATATCCAGCTGGCCCAGATCCTAGTATAAGTAATTTAGTATGCTTTTTTTCCATTTTCTATATCCTATATTAATCTTATTTTTATAACAACACTTAAAGATTATTTACCTCATCTTCATGGAAAATGTGATAATTTTATATTAGAATAAAAAGAAACGAGGCTTAATGGCTCAAGTTAGAAAAAATAAAAAACTTTCCACCAATAGGTTCACATCTTTTAAAAGAGAGATCGGCGCGCTCTTTTACATAGTTATTGCGCTTCTCTTCTTATTATCTATATATTCTCATGATCCTAATGACCCGAATTTCCTAAACTCTGGTCTATCCTCGTCTGTGAATAATTATATTGGTATATTTGGTGCATATACCTCTTTTGTATTTATAGAAATCTTTGGTTATTTTGCATTTATACTGCCAATCATATTTTTTCATATGATATATAGATCATTTAAAAGTCATGATATTGAATCTTCTCAAAAAATGATGCGTCTTGGGTTTTTATTAATAACTATATTGACTGCATGTATAATTTTCACTTTCAGCAGCTATTATATATTTAAAATAGATTTAGATGGAATACAGGGAGGCGGTGAAATTGGATACATATTGTTTTCAGAGTTAAGCACTTATATTGGCATATCAGGAACTATTGTAGTATCTATAATTCTATTTATATATTCTTTATTATCGTATTTAAATATATCGATAAAAGTATTATCTAAAAATATCTATACTCTCTTGAAATATGTATATCTCAAGTCTAAATACACTAGTAATTTCTACTATGAAAAAATATCTCTATTCATTGCTAAGAGAAAAGAACTGTCAAAGATTTCCAATGCCACCAATATAGTCCAAGATGTAAAAACATCAATTGATACACCTGAAAAGCCAAAGCATGTGAGTAAGAGAGCCTTTAAAGAAAAACAGACAGAACTTTTCAAATCTCCAAAAAAAACAGAATTACCTTTACTAGAATTACTCATAGATCATCCTAGTGATGCTGCGTCACTAGACAGTGACTCTTTGCAGCTTATGGCAAGACTGCTTGAGAGTAATCTTAGAGATTTTGGTATTGAAACTGAGGTTACTTCTGTTAAACCTGGTCCTGTCGTTACATTGTTTGAAGTAACACCCGCCAAAGGAATTAAAGTTAGCCAGATAATAAATTTGTCTAAAGATTTAGCTAGAACAATGTCTGTGCCAAGCCTTAGAGTTGTTGATAATATTCCTGGGACCTCTGCAGTTGGAATAGAGGTGCCAAATGATAATCGAGAGATTGTTTCTTTAAAAGAGATAATTGTATCTAAAAATTATGAATCCTCTAAGTCACCTCTTACTATGGCTTTAGGTAAAAATATACAAGGCATACCTATATGTACAGATCTTCAAAAACTTCCACATCTATTGGTAGCTGGTACGACAGGCTCAGGAAAATCAGTAACACTTCATACAATGCTGGTTAGCTTGTTATATAAATCTGACCCGTCAGACCTTAAGATGTTATTGGTTGATCCAAAGATGTTAGAGCTCAGTGTTTATGATGGTATCCCACACCTTTTAAACCCTGTTATAACTGATATGAATGATGCCTCCAGCGCACTTAGATGGTGTGTACAACAAATGGAGAAAAGATATCGAATAATGCAAGAATTAAAAGTAAGAGATATCAAGGCATATAATAAGCTTATTATGGATAATGAACACGCTGGTGAAAGACTGGAAGTTCAGAGTAATCAATCTGATGATGTTATTTATCATGAAAAACTACCATACATTGTTGTTGTTATAGATGAGTTTGCTGATATGATTCTCGTGGTAGGTAAAAAAGTTGAAGATCTTATTACAAGATTAGCTGCAAAAGCAAGAGCTGCGGGTATTCATTTGATATTAGCAACACAAAGACCATCGGTAAATGTCATAACAGGACTCATAAAAGCCAATATACCTGCACGAGCGGCTTTACAAGTAACAACTAACATTGATTCGAGAACTATCATAGATACTATGGGTGCCGAGGACTTATTAGGTAATGGTGATATGTTATTCATGAGCCCTGGATCAAGAGTCCCGCAACGAGTCCATGGCGCATATGTTAGTGATAACGAAGTAAAAGATATAGTAAATTTTTTGAAGAAGAGTAGCGAGGCAGAATATATTGATTCATTATTGTCTGCAGAAGATGACGACTCAGCAAACCCTATAGATATTGATTCTAATGATGACCCTTTATATGCTGAAGCAGTTCAAGTTGTTATGGAAACAAAAAAAACATCAATTTCATATATCCAGAGAAAACTTAGAATAGGGTATAATCGCGCAGCAAATATAATTGAGGCGATGGAATCTAATGGTATACTCTCTGCTCAACAATCGAATGGAAATAGAGAAATTTTAAAAAAAGAAGACTAGATAATTCAAGATGATAAATATAAATATAATCATTAATGATCCAAAAGACATTGAGAGTAAACTTAAGAAGAGAGGTTACTCACTTAATTCTACTACCATAATAGATATATATAATCAGAGAAAAGACCTCATAAAAATAAAAGAAAATATAGCTGCTGATAAAAATAAACTAAATGATAAATTCAGAGATGCATTGACTGAAAATGAAAAAAATGAAATAAAAAAACAATCTCAAGAATTTGAGAAAAATATTAGCCACAATAAGTCTCTTTTAGAGGAAAAAGAATCTGAGTTAACTAAACTTTTGTTAGATATACCAAACATCCCCTTGGATGATGTTCCTTTTGGTGAAGATGATAAAGATAATAAGATTATAAAGACATGGGGTTCGCCAAAAAAACACAATTTCGAGCATTCATCCTTGTTTACTAAAAATGGATTATTAAACTTTGAGCTTGGAGCAAAACTATCTAAAACAAGATTTGTTGTCATGAAAGGACAAATTGCTAAATTACATAGATCTTTGGTGTCATATATGCTCAATCAACACACTGAGGTTAATAATTACCTTGAGTATAATGTACCATATGTTGTTAACAGCGAGTCTATGACAGGGACTGGTCAACTTCCAAAATTTGAGGAAGATTTATTTAAGATTAAAGATAGTGATCTTTACTTGATACCTACTGCTGAGGTTCCGCTTACGAATCTGTATAGAGATAAGATTATGATTGAAAATGATCTTCCTATATATATGGTTGCACACACCCCTTGTTTTAGATCAGAAGCTGGTTCATATGGAAAAGATACCAAAGGCATAATTAGGCAACATCAATTTGAAAAAGTTGAATTAGTACATATTACTCGCCCACAAGAAGCAGAGCAATCATTAGATATGATTACTAGTCATGCTGAAAAAATCATGGAAGATTTAGAAATACCTTATCAAAGAGTGATGCTTTCCACAGGAGATCTTGGCTTTTCTTCATGTAAAACATATGATATTGAAGCATGGTTCCCAAGCCAAGAGTGCTATCGTGAAATCTCTTCTTGTAGTTATTTTGGTGATTTTCAATCAAGAAGGTTAAATATTAAATATAAGAATAATGTAACTAAGAAGAAGGAATATGTTAGTACTCTTAATGGATCTGGTTTAGCCATAGGTAGAACTATGGCCGCTTTAATTGAAAATCATACAGATGGTAAGATAATCAAGATTCCAAAAGTACTCCAACCAATTACTGGTTTTGATATTATTAAATTATGATCTTCTGTAATTTTACTCTATAATAGTTTATCAAAAATGGAAGCGTGCCTGAGTGGTTGAAGGGGCCGGTCTTGAAAACCGTTAGGGTGTCAAAGCTCTCGTGGGTTCGAATCCCACCGCTTCCTTATAAATTGTGGAAAATAAAAAATATTATAGTTGGGTATTATATGATTGGGCTAATTCTGCTTACGCCACTATAGTGCTGGCTGGTTTTTTCCCAATTATCTATGCTGAATACTTTGCTGTTACAATAGACTCATCTGAGAGAACCCTCTACCTTGGTATATCAAATTCAATAGCAAGTTTGCTATTAATTCTTTTAGCACCTTTATTTGGTCTTTTGGCAGATAGATTCAATAAAAAGAAATTATTCTTATCTATCTTTGCTCTAATTAGTATTGTTTCGACACTCTTATTGTCTTTTGTGTCAACAAATAGCTATATCATTGCCTCCATACTTTTTTCAATATCTTTATTGGGCTTTATGATGTCAAACGTATTCTATGACTCAATGTTAATTGACTTCAAAAGTAACCAGTTCAATAAAATATCATCATTTGGTTATGCTTTCGGTTATCTTGGAGGTGGTATTGCATTTGTACTAGCCCTTTTTTTTCTATATTACTCTGGTCAATCTAACATAGAGTTAATTGCATCAAAGAAGATTGTATTTATATTTACATCTATATGGTGGTCTTTATTTATGTTGCCTTTAATTCTCTTTTGGAGGGATGATGTTAAACATAATTCTTCTAACTTTTCTGTTTTAGAGTCTTTTAAAGAGTTATTTTCTAATAAAAAAGTATTTTATTTTCTTATTGCTTATTGGGTTTATATAGATGGAGTAGATACTATTATTAGAATGGCTGTTAATTATGGATTAACAATTGGCTTTTCCAGCAATGACTTATTGCTTGCTTTATTAGTTACTCAATTTGTAAGTTTTCCTGGTACATTAATTATACTAAAAATATCAGACTTATTTAGTATTGAGAAAGCTATTGTATTTTGTCTTTTAGTGTATCTAGGTATTACATATTTTGCTTATAACCTATACTCAGTTCAACAGTTTTATCTGATTGCTACTTTAATTGGGTTTGTTCAGGGTGGTATACAAGCCTTAAGTAGATCATATTTTGCTGCATTGATTCCTGAAAATAGATCATCAGAGTTTTTTGGCATTTATAATATGTTGGGGAAATTTGCAGCCTTGTTAGGACCAATAGTCGTAGGAATGGTTACTTTTTATTCATCTGATAGTAGGTTAGGGATTGCCAGTATATCCATCTTTTTCCTAATTGGCCTTATTCTTTTTCATTATTCAACTGCTGCTAGAGCAAAATAAAAGTATTTTTAAAATAAGTTCAATAATTTATCAGAACATAATAAGATATCTGCATAATGATATTATGGAGAGGTGTCAGAGTGGTCTATCGTGCTACCTTGGAAAGGTAGTGTTGAGTCAAATCAACCGGGAGTTCGAATCTCCCTCTCTCCATTAAAACCATGTTTTCACTATATGGATTAATTCATGATATTATATGTCATGGCTCATGAATGTCTTGAAAATGATGAATTACAAAACGCTACAGAATTCTTAGTACCGTTTACAAATATTTTAGTTAACTTATTATCTGAGAAAAATATTACTATCTGGGAGTTTAAAAAAAAGCTAAATAATATAAAAATTACTGATCTATCAGACAAAGACGGTCAGGTGGAGTCCTTGAGTATCATAAATAATTTTAGGGTATATGTGCTTTATGGTGGAACTAGAAATTTTATGTTAAAGATAGAGGGCATGTCACAATATTTGGGTTTTTGCATTTTAGTTACTAATAAAGGAATGTTGGTCAATGGTGATGCTGCTATAGAACCTTTGCCACTAGCTACAGATTTAAAAAACTCGTTTTTAGATAATTATAAAAGCCCATATTTATTAACAGATACGTTCTTGAAGTTTATAGAAGATAAATAAGATAAGTAGTTTATATTATGATTGAAATACATTTTAAAAAATTTGATTCAGTATCATCAGTAACTGTTAAAGAGGGACAAACTTTATTAGATGCAGCTAAAAAAATTAATATTTCTGAAATCACAGGGGATTGCAAAGGTAATTGCGCCTGTGGCACATGTCATGTTTACATTGATGATAATTGGATAGATAAAATTGAGCCCATATGGTCTGCTTCATTGGAAACATATTTGTTGGAAAAATCTAAATATTATAATGAGAAATTAAGCCGCTTAGCATGTCAAATTGAAATTAAAAATGAATATAATGGATTAATAGTAAATCTTATTAAGGAAACATCATAACTATGACAACATCTTTAAATCAAGACTTTTCTAAAAGAATAGTGATCAATACTAATGAGGAACAGTGGCATACATCGCCTTCTTCTGGAGTTGAAAGATTATACCTTGAGAGAGATAATATGGGTGAGTTTGCGAGAGCTTCTTCAATTGTTACTTTTGAGTCAGGTAGTAAATTTGATAATCATATTCATGATAATGGTGAAGAGATCTTTGTTCTAGAAGGTATTTTTTCTGATCAGTATGGAGATTATCCCGAGGGCACATATATTAGGAATCCTCATAATACAGATCATATGCCTTTTAGCAATGATGGCTGCAAGATTCTAGTAAAGCTAAGACAGTTTAAAGATGGTGACAATACCAGGATTATAAAAAATACAATGACTAGTGAATGGTTCCAGGGTTTGGTTCCAGGTTTAAAAGTTATGCCACTGCATGAGTATAAAACTGAACATGCTGCCATGGTTAAATGGCAACCAGATACACAATTTAATGCTCATAGACATTGGGGCGGCGAAGAAATATTTGTCATAGACGGTGTTTTTTATGATGAGTTTGGCTCCTATCCGAAAGGTACATGGATAAGGAGTCCTCATTTGAGCGAACATAAACCATTTACTAAAAAAGAAGGAGCTTTAATTTTTGTAAAGACTGGGCACTTATAATTCTTTGAGGGCTATGGTTAAAAAATATTTTATAAGCTACAATAATTTATGAATATTGATGTACTCGCATTAAAATATAGACCTAAATTCTTCAGTGAAGTTAGGGGTCAAGACCTTGTTATTAAGACACTTACAAACTCTATAGAGTTACAAAAACTACATAATTCTTATTTGTTTTCAGGCACCAGAGGAATGGGTAAAACCACCATTGCTAGGTTATTTGCCAAATCATTATTATGTCAAACATCAGTTACCTCTCAACCATGTGGTAAATGTTCTGCTTGCATTGAAATTGATCAGGGTAACCATTTAGATTTAATTGAAATAGATGCTGCATCTAGGACTAAGGTAGAAGATACAAGATCTTTGATGGAAAATGTACAGTATTTGCCAACCACTTCAAGGTTTAAGGTATATCTTATTGATGAAGTTCATATGTTATCAACAAAAAGCTTTAATGCTCTACTTAAAACAATCGAAGAACCACCTTCTCATGTAAAGTTTCTATTGGCAACTACAGAACCAGAAAAACTACCTGATACAATATTATCAAGATGTCTTCATTTTAAATTAGCATCTGCATCGCAGGAAACCATTAATAATCATCTAGCAGATATATTGACTAAAGAGAATATTAAATATGATAATCTATCTCTATCAATAATCTCTAAGAATGCTAACGGCAGTATTAGGGACAGCTTAAGCTTATTAGAACAATGTATAGCATATTGTAATGGTAATATTGAATCTTCCAAAATTGCTTCATTTCTTGGTGAGATTGATTCAGAAAATATTGAAAAAATTATTTCTTGTATTATAAATCATGATGCTAAGTCACTGATTAATATGGTAGAGAGTATTGAATCACATTCAAATTTTATAAGTCTAATGGACTCAATAATATCTATCTTTTATAAATTATCATTATCTAATATTCAATCAGAATTATTGAATGATGATGACCCTCACTATCTTTATTGTAAAGAAAATTCAAATTTAATAAGTTCTCAAGATTTACAACTATATTACCAAATTGCTATTTCTTCAAAAAAAGATTTTAGAGATTGCCCATCAAAAAAAGATCATTTTATTATGACAATTCTTAGGATGATTTATTTCTCAGATAACAATAAATCACCAAAAAATAATACATACAATAATATCGAGATCGAGGATTATAATGAATCAAAATCACCTGATCCATCACAATCAGTTGATGAAAGTGACCGAGTAAACATTGACAACAAATGGGTGGATGCAGTTCAAAATATGGGTCTTTCAGGCTTAACAATGCATCTAGCTATGCAGTCAGTAATGGTTGGTATTGATACAGATTCACCGACTCTGCAAATTAATGAAGATAAAAAAGATATCTATCCAAAACTATGCATAGATGATTTAATATCAAAAATTCAAAAATACTTTAATATTAATCTTAAAATTAACATTGAGTATTCTACTGGCTTATTGACTCCAATCGTATTTGAATCTATGAAAAATGAGAATGAAGTGAATGATAGATATGATAAAGTTAAAGATAGCCCAGATATCAATAAATTACAGAAAGTATTTGGCGCGAATATTAATAAGGAATCAATAAAAAAAATAATTGAGTAATTCAGGAGATATATTATGGGATTCATGGATAAAATGAAACAAGCAAAAGACATGTATGGCAATATGAAAAAGATCCAACAAGAACTTGATAAAATTCAAGCCGAGGGTCAATCTAAAAATAAATTAGTATCTGTTATAGTTAAAGGTAATCATCAAATTCAAAGTATTAAAATTGATGATCAGTTGCAAAACTCAGATTTAAGAGAAACTGAGAAACATATTATTTATGCTTGTAATGATGCAATGACTAAGATTGAAAAAGAAATTAAGTCTAAAATGGGTAATATGATGAAGATGCCTGGCGGTTTTAAACTTCCTTTTTAGTATGAAGCAATCTAAACATCTTAATGATTTAATAGACGCTCTAACAATACTCCCGGGCGTTGGTAAAAAATCTGCACAACGTATGGCATACAAGCTAATGCGTAATAATACTGAAAAAACTCTAAATTTATCTCAGAAGTTATTAAATGTCACATCAATGGTTGCGAACTGTAAGATATGTGGGATATATCTTGATAATGAAGATGTGCTTATGCAACAAAATGATCATGACTGTCATCTTTGTATTGCTCAGAATAGGGATGTCTCAAAGATATGCGTAACCGAATCACCTGCAGATGTCTATACGATTGACTCAAGCACAGATTACAAAGGTTATTATTTTGTACTAGATGGAAATTTATCGCCGTTAGATGGCAGGGGTCCTGTTGAAATAGGTATAAAAAGGCTTGAGGCGAGATTGGAACGCGGAAATATTAATGAACTAATTCTTGCAACTAGTACAACAATTGAAGGTGAAGCGACTTCTCATTATGTTCAACAGCTCTCAAATAAATTCAATATAAAAATTTCAAGAATTGCATTTGGTATTCCACTTAATGGTGAGCTGGGCTATTTAGATAGCGATACAATATCACATGCTTTTAAAGAAAGGAAAGAGCTCTAAAATTTCATTGCTTTATCAATTTTTGCAGCACATATGAAGTCATTTTCAGATAGCCCATCTATTGCATATGTAAAAAACTTAATTGATAAATTACTATAGCCAAAGGTAACTTCAGGATGATGGTCCTCTTTATGAGAAATCCAAGCAATCAGATTGATAGCTGATAAAACCTCATAATGATTCTTAAATTTGAACTCTCTTAATATGCTTTTATTATCTTTAGACAATAGCCAATCTTTATGTATCTTTGACATAAACTTCTTGGCATCTTGTTCATTAAGAGCATCAACGCCGCCTTCGCATGGCAAACATTTCTTTGAAGATAAGTCTATTTCATTATTCATATTATGATTCTAAATTATTTATCCTTTCAAATACAGTAGGATGACTATTATATACCTGAGAATATATTGGACTTGTTTTAATTAAAGTAAGATTCTCTTTATATAGCTTTTTTAATGATGTGATCAAATCATTTTTGTCACTATACTCTTTAGCATAATTATCTGCCTCAAATTCATTTTTTCTAGATAGTGAAGAAAATATTGGATTAAGGAAATATAGTACAGGCGATAAAACTAGACTGAAGAATATAACAAGTTGAGATGTTGAATCTGGATTAATCCCTAAATCAATAAACAATGGAGTATACATGCTTACCTGAAATAAAAGGTATAACCCAGCCAAGCTTATAAATAAACTTAGTATCATAGATTTTGTTATATGATTCTTTTTATAATGTCCAATCTCATGTGCTAGCACTGCTTGCACTTCCTTTGGGGTCAATATGTCTAGAAGCGTATCAAAAAACACAATTCTTTTGCTTTTATAGAATCCAGTAAAATATGCATTTGAATGTTTAGATCTCTTAGAGCCATCCATCACGTATACATCTGTGACATTAAAATTCGTTTTATTTGATAAGGTTTTAATAATATTGATGATTTCTTTATCTGATAGTTTTTTAAAATCATTAAACATCGGAGCAATAATTGTTGGATAAGCAAATAGAACAACCACATTGAATATAACATATGCAATCCACATGTACAGCCACCATGACTCAGGGTACTCTTGAAACAAAGTATGAAATATACTGAATAGTAAAGAGACAATAAGAAGAGTTAATATTAATGATATGAGAGTATCTTTTAGATATTGATTAATAGTATTTTTATTAAACCCATGTTTCTCTTCAATATAAAACGTTTTATATACATCAAGTGGCATGTTTACGAGCGACATTATAAATATAAATAACATGATTGTTAATAGATCAGTATTTAACTGAAATATATTTTCATCTTTTATGATTGTTGATAAATGATCTATGCCACCAAAAAAAACAAAATACATAAGTATAGTTCCACTAATTATAGTATTAAGAATTGAAGCAGATAATTTGTCTATATTATAGGATATTGATTTTTCGACATACCTAGAGTCAATTGAAAATAGATCTAACTCATCATTAGATATTTTTGCACCTTTGATATATTGAATTTGATGAATATCTAACGAAATCTTCAACAGTATATAAAAGCCAACAACAAAAAATAGAATCATATCAATCATAATAAATTATACTAAGTTTTACATTACTATATAAATATACTACTCTATGACGATGAAAGATAAAAGCAACTTAATTTGGATAGACCTGGAGATGACGGGACTAGATACCCAAAGAGATTATATTATAGAAATTGCGAGTATAGTTACTGATAAAAATTTAAATATACTTGCTGAAGGACCTAATCTGGTCATACATCAACTTGATGAAGTTATGAATAATATGGATGAATGGAATACAAGACAGCATGGAAGAAGTGGTCTTACAGAGAGAGTGAAGAATAGTACAGTCAATGAATCTAGAGCTGAAGATGATACTATTAAATTTTTAGAACAATTTGTACATAAATCTCAGTCTCCACTTTGTGGAAATACTATTTGTCAGGATAGAAGGTTTTTAGCCAGATGCATGCCTAAACTTGAAGCCTTTTGTCATTATCGTAATCTTGATGTTTCTTCTATTCGTGAATTAGGAAAACGCTGGTATTTTGAAGATATAGATAATTTCCAAAAGAATTCAAATCATAGAGCACTTGATGATATACGAGATTCGATTGATGAGTTAAGATATTATAGAAAAACAATTTTTAAACTTTAAACTTAACAAGCTTTAGATGATATTCGTTTTTTCTTCCTTCAATATAACTATTTTTTTTGTATTCTGAACTCATCTCCGGATAATCTATAGAGTAGTGTAGACCTCGACTTTCTTTTCTGTTAGCAGCAGACTCAATAATCAATTTTGCTACATTAATTATGTTCCTAAGCTCTAGCATATCTGAAGTGATATTATATTTGTAGTAATATTCATTCATCTCTTTTTCAATAATTTCTATCTTATCTTTCGCTGTTTTTAATCTTTTATTTGATCTAACAATTCCAACATAGTTCCACATAATTCTCCTAAGCTCATCCCAGTTATGACTTATTGCAAATCTCTCTTTTGATTCAGTAACTAAACTATCATCCCATTTTGGTAAACTAATATCTCTTTTTTGATAGGTTAAGAAGAATTTTGCTAGTTCCTGTGAGCATCTTTTTGCCATTACCAAACACTCAAGAAGTGAATTACTTGCAAGTCTATTAGCTCCATGAAAACCAGTATGGGCAGATTCTCCAATTACATATAAGTTGTCTATATCTGTCTTGCCAGATATATCTGTTTCAACTCCACCACATGTATAGTGTGATGCTGGTATCACAGGTATCCATTCTTTTGTTATATCAATACCAACACTCAAGCATTTTTTATATATTTCAGGAAAACGTTTCTTAATGAAACTTGATGGTCTGTGACTTATATCAAGAAAAACATTAGCATAGTCATTTTGTTTCATCTCATTATCTATCGCTCTTGCAACAACATCACGAGATGCAAGTTCTTCTCTTTCATCATATTTTTTCATAAACCTATTTTTATCAGGCGTATAGAGTCTTCCACCTTCACCCCTGAGAGATTCGGATATAAGAAAAGATTTAATATCAGGATGATATAAGCAAGTTGGATGAAATTGAATAAATTCCATATTGGTAATTCTACAACCTGCTCTCCAGGATACAGCTATACCATCTCCGGTTGATGTATAGGG
>JAYNVZ010000007.1:40406-46342 GCA_038101125.1 Gammaproteobacteria bacterium
GATATATCTTACTTGCACCTCCAGTCGCGAGAATTATATTTTTAGCGTTATATGCTTCAATCTTTTTATCTTTTTTATTAAACACATAAGCTCCTATACATTGATTTTTATCCATCAAGTTATTTTCAGAAATCACATCAATTATTTGATGTTGATACAAAATCTTTATATTTTTTCTTGCTAGCACTTTGTTATATAAATTTTTATGAAGTACAGAACCCGTTTTATCATCAATATGAACAATTCTTCTTTCACAATGTGCCGCTTCAAGAGTTAACGATAAACGATTATTGTTATCTTTGGTAAATGGAACGCCTATCTCTGTTAACCATTTGATACAGGATGGTCCTTCTTCTATTATTTGAGAGGCAACTTTTTTGTTCACAATATTATGACCATTTTTATAAGTATCATTTAGATGTTTTTCAAAAGAATCTTCTTTTGATGTTACTGATGCAATGCCACCCTGGGCCCATGAAGTTGAGCATTCGCTTGCCCTACCTTTTGTAATCAGTACTACTTTGATATCCTCAGATAACCTGAGAGCTAGGCTTAGTCCAGCTATCCCAGAACCAACAATTAAAACATCTGCGTTTTTATAAGATTCCATATATAGTAAAATATCATTTATATGATACTTTGTAAAAACAGATAGAATATTTGGAGTTTAAAATGATTGATGATGATAGCGAGATAATTGATAGCATTCTCTCAGGTGATCCATCCAGATATGAAGTGATCATAAAAAAATATCAGGCTCGCATTATAAGTCTATGTTATCGATACACAAAAAACTATCATGATGCTGAAGAGGTTGCTCAAGAATCCTTTCTTCGAGCTTATAAATCTCTTGATAAATTTCGATATGATAGTAAATTTTATTCTTGGCTGCATAGAATATCGGTTAATTGTTCCTTGAATTACATTAATTCAAAAGAAAAGTTAAAAGAAAAAGAAACTATTTCAGATAATATTGGTCTAAATGAGCAGGAGGACAATATATCACAGGAAACACCATATAATACCTATAATATGGAAGATATTGCTGATAAAATTGGTAAATTATATGAGAATCTTCCAGATGATCTGAAATTAATGATCAAATATAGAGATATCGATGATATGACTTATGATGAAATAGCTAGTAAAGCTAAGTTGCCTATTGGTACTGTTAGATCTAGATTACATAGAGCAAGAGATATATTATTAAGAGAAATAGAAGCAAACACAGTAGATGAATAAAAATATTAGAGATATAGAAAATAAAGGATTACTTAAGGCATTTCTTAAGAATGAATATCCTCGATATATGTCAAAAGACTTTTCAGAAAAAGTAATGACCGATATTTATTCACAAAAGACTAACAATTCAGCAAAAACTTATCTCATTCGTGTTGCAAGTGCCCTTGTATTTGGTATTTTTACGTTAACCTTAATGGACAATATGTTAAGCGAAGATATTCAGTATACACAAACCGATATCAATATAGAGATAAGTACACCATCACGCAATGTTTCAAACCAAATAGAAGAGTGCAAAAAAGTTAACGATAAAGAGCCTGCATCTGATATCATAGATTGTAAATGAATATTTCTTTTATTAAAAGCTATGCGATCTTTGCAATCATCGTGGTTACTTTCTTCGTAGTCCCTGCGCCCTCATACTCAAACCCAAGTTACCCTAATTTTACAGAGGTTGTTGAAAAAAATATACCAGCTGTCGTAATCGTACATGCAAAAAAGAAAATCCTTGGTAACAATAATATCAATCAGAACATGCCCAATCTACCTGAAGAACTAAAGCCATTCTTAGATAAATTCTTTGATGGAGAGAACGGCAACCCGAACGAACCAAGAAAGGCACCAAGCTTCGGTTCAGGTTTTATTTTGACAAAAGATGGTTATATCATGACAAATAATCATGTGATCGCTAATTCAGATGAAATCACTATAACAATGAGTGATCAAACTGAACTATCTGCTAAATTAGTTGGCTCAGATAAGAGAAGTGACTTAGCTCTTCTAAAAGTTGACGCTGATGATTTACCCACAGTTAACATAGGAACATCTGAGAATCTTAAACTGGGAGAATGGGTCTTAGCAATTGGATCACCATTTGGATTTGATCACACTGTAACTGCTGGAATAGTTAGTGGCAAAAAAAGAAATCTACCAAATGAAAGTTATGTGCCATACATTCAAACCGATGTTGCAATAAACCCTGGTAATTCCGGCGGACCATTATTTAATCTAAATGGAGACGTTGTGGGCGTTAATGCTCAAATTTATACTCGCTCCGGTGGTTTCATGGGAGTATCTTTTGCAATACCTGCTGAAACGTTGTCGAATGTATACAAACAATTAAAAAAAGATGGGAAAGTAAAAAGAGGTTGGTTGGGTGTATACATACAAGAAGTTGATAAAGATCTAGCAATAAGTTTTGGCTTAGATAAACCTAAGGGAGCAGTTGTAGCAAAAATATTAGACAAAAGTCCTGCTCAGAAATCTGGATTAATGCAGGGTGATATAATATTGTCATTTGATAACAAAGATGTCACTAAATCGAAAGACTTACCCTTACTGGTTGGATCAACAGAAGTTAATAGGTCGGTCAGAGTTAAAATTCTTAGAAATAAATCCATTATTTATAAGAATATAACTATAGAGGAATTACCTGAAGATAACCAGATTGCTAGTATGAGGGAAAAACCTATCGATAATAAAACAATATCTGGTTTGACTGTTAGTGATATTAATGAGAATACAAAAAAATCCCTGAATATATATGGTGGAATCAAAGTTGATGAGATATCAAGTGAGCAACTTAACCAGTCTAAAATTCAAGTTAATGATATAATTACTCATATAAATAACAAGCCAATATTTAACGTTAAAGACTTCTCTGAAAAGATCCAAAACATTAAAGATAATTCTGTAGCTAATCTGCTTGTCTATAGAAACTCAGCGCCTGTATATCTGGCAATAAAAATTTCTAAATGATTGATGTTTAATATTTGTCCGCTATTATATAGTAGACATGAAGAACATACGAAATATATCCATTATCGCTCACATCGATCATGGAAAATCAACCTTAGCTGACAGATTAATAGAAAAGTATGGCGCCTTATCATCAAGGGATATGCAGGATCAAGTTCTAGACTCAATGGATTTAGAACGGGAGAGAGGCATAACAATTAAAGCGCAAACAGTCTCACTAAAATATGAGTTAAATTCGGATATATATAAGGTAAATATTATCGATACTCCTGGACATGTTGATTTTTCTTATGAAGTATCTCGTTCATTGTCTGCATGTGATAGTGCGCTTCTGATAGTGGATGCTACTCAGGGAATAGAAGCTCAAAGTATTGCTCATACTAATCTAGCTAAAGATTTAGGTTTAAAGATAATTCCTATCATTAATAAGATTGATTTACCATCAGCTGACATACCAGCTGTTAAAAAAGATTTAATAGACTTTTTAGATGTTACTGAAGATGATGTAATAGAAGTAAGTGCCAAGACAGGTATAGGCGTTGATAAAATATTAAATAAAGTCATACTAGACACTCCTTCTCCATTAGAATCTAATGATGATTATTCAAAATCCTTTATTATTGATTCATGGTTTGATAATTATTTAGGAGTTGTGGTACTCGTAAAAGTAGTCAGCGGTAAAATATTTCCGAAACAAAAAATCAAAATACTATCTAATGGAAAAGAATTTTTAATTGATAAGGTTGGTAATTTTACTCCAAAACTAACTTATTTAGATGAATTAGGACCAGGAGACGTAGGGTTTATAATTGCATCAATTAAAACTTTAGATGCAGCACCAGTTGGAGATACAATTGTTGAGTCTAAAGCTGTCAATCCTGAACCTCTTCCAGGTTTTGAAAATATTCAACCGAGAGTCTTTTCTGGATTTTATCCAATAGACTCAAAAAATTATCAAGAATCAAAAAAAGCATTAGATAAACTATCTCTAAATGATAATTCATTTACATATGAACCAGAAAACTCAGACTCTCTTGGACATGGTTTTAGATGTGGATTTTTAGGTCTGTTACATATGGAAATAATTCGTGAGAGATTATCAAGAGAATATGACTTAGACTTTTTAATGACTGTGCCATCCGTAACATATAAGGTGGAAGTTAAATCTGGAGAAGTTATAGAAGTTAAAAGTCCAAAAGATTTGCCTGATGAAAATAAGATTAAGAATTTTTTAGAGCCTATTGCCCAAATCAATATAATTACGCCCTCTGATTATCTAGGCCCAATTATTGAGTTATGTGTAAAAAAGAGAGGATCGCAAACTAATTTGCAGTATAGAACGAATTCAGTTGAGATTTCCTTTGAAATACCACTATCAGAAATAATATATGATTTCTTTGATAAGCTTAAATCATGCACCAAGGGTTATGCTTCTTATGATTATACAATAATCGATTATGTAGAAAGTAAGATGATAAAGCTAGATATCCTAGTAAATAAGAAGAAAGTTGATGCATTATCTCAAATTTTACATAAAGATAACTCTGACAAAAAAGCTAGAGAGCTAATTGAAAACTTAAAAGAATTAATTCCAAGACAAATGTTTGAGATATCTATTCAAGGTTGTATAGGATCTAAAGTTTTAGCAAGCACATCTGTTAGAGGTTTCCGTAAAGATGTTACAGCTAAACTTTATGGGGGAGATGCAACAAGAAAGATGAAGCTTTTAAAAAAACAAAAAGAAGGGAAGAAAAAAATGAAAAAAATTGGTAATGTAGAGATACCAAAAGAAGCTTTCTATGAATTTATGATGCCAAAGAAATAACTATGGACTTTACTTTAATATTAATCTTATTTACTCTTATCTCAGGAAGTTTATACATACTCGTAAAGTTATTTATGAAGGATTTGAATGACAATGCCTTTGTTAACTTCATTGCCTCTCTTTTTCCTATCCTTGCTTTTGTCTTAATATTTCGATCATTTATTATAGAACCATATCGAATACCATCTGGCTCAATGATACCTAACCTTGTGGTAGGAGATTTTATATTAGTCAAAAAATATGAATTTGGTATCAGACTTCCATTATCTAATCTAAAAATCATAAACAATAATTCCCCTAAACATGGAGATGTAATTGTATTCCAATATCCTCAGGATAGAAAAATTAATTATATTAAAAGAGTAGTGGCTTTGCCAGGTGATTATATTGAGTAAATAGATAAGCAGATATTTATTAATGGTCAAAGATATAAGCTTTCCGGGACACCTAATAATATTATTTCGTCGATTGATTTATCTGATAATGAACTATTTATTGAAAATAATGGTTCTTCAAAATATATGATAATGAAGAATAATTCTAGGGATCAGAGCTTTAGTTACAAGGTTCCAGAGAAAACATACTTTGTTCTGGGTGATAATAGAGATAATAGTAATGATAGTAGATATTGGGGTCCAGTACCTGAGAGTCACTTAATAGGTAAAGCTTTTTTAATTTGGATGCACTTAAATCCAAGTGGTTCATACTCGTTATTTGATCGTATTGGAAAATCTATAGACTAAGATGTCAGACAAAAAAACATATATTAAAAATGCATATGATTTAGTCCTGTCAAAATTAAATTATGAATTCTCTAATACTGATTTATTATTAGAGGCTATTACACATAAGAGTATTTCTAAAGTTAATTATGAAAGATTAGAATTCTTAGGAGATGCAGTTATACAGCTTATCATTACAGAGTATTTATATAAAAAATATCCTAATCATCAAGAAGGACATCTATCTAGGGAAAAACAAGCAATCGTAAGTAAAAAAGTACTATCAAACATATCTATTAACATTGGATTATTAAAAGTTCTAAGATCAAATAATTTAAACTTTGAATTAAATGATTCTTTAAGAGAATCTCTAGCAACAGATATAATGG
>JAYNVZ010000007.1:46352-50044 GCA_038101125.1 Gammaproteobacteria bacterium
AAAAAAAATTAGAAATTTATAAAAATGCTGAATCTGTAATTTCTAAAACTGTGCAGTCTGGACAACAAGAAGTATCAGAAGTGCTTTTAAATAAAATTAAGAATGAAAAAAAAATATAATTTATCTATAGTAGGCCAAAGTAATACTGGTAAATCCAGTCTGATTAATTATCTTTCAGGCATGAAGGTAACAACCGAAAGTCATAGACTTCAAACAACTAGAATAAATTTACATCATAGTGTCACCTTGAGTGGTTTAGAAATAAATATAATTGATACACCAGGCATATCATTGATCAATAATGATCTTTTATCGGAAAGTATGAAAAATGCTTATATTAAGACTCTCTCCTCAATCGACTTAATATTAATAGTATTAGATATTAATAATAAAGATCTAAAATATGAAGAATCAATAATGAATCTCATTGAATCAGTTAAAAAGAATGCTCTAATAGTCGTCAATAAAATTGATTTAGCTGAGGATGATCTTACTGATTTACAATATTTAAAAGATAAGCTAAACGACTTATTTGATAATGAGCTATTCTTTATATCTATTAAGTCTAAACAAGGATTAAATCAACTATTTAATAGAGTTACAGATATATTACAGAGCGAATCTCCGGTCTCTAGAGATATAATTATTCCTGCTAAGAATAGAATATATGCTATGCAGGAAATCATTAGAGGTGTAATTGTTAATCTGACACATAATGAATTACCTTATGATACTGCAGTTTTAATTGATAAGTTTGAAGAAAAAAGAAAACTATTCTCTCTATATGCAACTATCTTCACATCTAAAGAAAATCAAAAGAAAATTATAATAGGAAAATCTGGCTCTATGATTAAAAAAGTTGGAATAGAATCAAGGCTGATATTAGAAAAAAACTATAATAGAAAATTTTTTATCTCTTTGAATGTTTTGGTTAAGGATAATTGGAAAAATAATTATTCATTATTGAAGAAGATAGGATATATAGATTGAAAAATATTTTAGTAAATTCTTTTATTATCCATTCTAGGCATTTCAGTGAAACAAGCATGATATATGATGTCCTAACAGACTCCAATGGATTAATTTCCATAATTGCTAAAGGTATTAAAAAGAAAAAAGATGGATACTCAATGCAACCATTTAAAGAAGTACAATTGTCTTTTACAAAAGCAAAACTACCATTATTAACAAAACATGAAGTATTAAACTCCTATACTGAAATAAGTAAAAAATATATGTTAGCTGGTTTATATTTTAATGAATTAATTTATAAGTTTATTCCTAAAAACGAACCTCTTCCATTTTTATATCAGCTTTATAAGGATCAATTAATTTTCATGACAAATTCAAATAGCCATAATCTTCATATGTATCTACTTAGATTTGAATATCTATTCCTAAAGGAGATTGGTTATGAGATTAATCTTGCATATCAGAATAATTATAGTATTGATAATAAAATTAAATATTATTATAGATTTGGAGAAGGGTTCAAAGAGTTAGATGATGATACAGATCCTA
The DNA here is from genome assembly GCA_038101125.1 of Gammaproteobacteria bacterium. Lineage (GTDB taxonomy): Bacteria > Pseudomonadota > Gammaproteobacteria. Next base: position 47,874 of record JAYNVZ010000007.1, read on the forward strand.
AGACGATAGTATCAGGAGAAGATCTTAAAAAATTAATATCTAAAAAATTTGATGAGCTAGTTGATATAAAGAATTTTAGATTTATTTCTAAAGAGATAATTAAAGAAAATCTGGGTGATAAAAATATAAAAAGTTATGAGATGCTAGATTAACAAAAACTATTTTTTTCAATTAATACTTTATCTTTCTGATATTTAAGAATAAAGCTACTATTATACCAGTCGCCTAGAACAATTCTTTTTACTTTATACCCATTTAGTGATGTTATGTGTATATTAGGTCTATGGGTATGACCATGAATCATTAGATCAATATTGTATTTTAAAAAATATTTATCAACTTCTTGTTGATTGACATCCATAATTATTTCTCTTTTAGACTCTGTTTCCTTGAGACTTTTTTTTCTAAGATCTTCTGCTAGTTTTATCCTTTCATTGAGTGGTTTCTTTAAGACTTCATCTTGCCAAGATTCAGATCTGACTAATTTCCTAAACTCTTGGTATGCAACATCATCTATGCATAATGTATCCCCATGCATTAACAATATTTGTTTACCATATAAAGTTATTACACTTGGATCTGGTAGTAATTTAATTCCTAGATTTTGGCAAAACTTTTCTGATAACATAAAATCTCTATTACCATGCATAAAATAAATATCATATATCTTGGATTTATTCTTTATCTCTTCAAAAAGTTCTTTTAATCCAGTAGCTGGATCATCATCTCCAACCCAGTACTCCACAAAGTCTCCGAGTATGTATATGGAATCAGTTTCATTGGTAAGATTTTTGATATAGTTAGTAAAATAACTTATCACTTCAGGTCTTTTATTATCAAGATGAAGATCTGAGATAAATAATGTCTGCATAATTATTCGGTCAAGATTTCTACGCTTTCTATGAGAATTGTTTCAATGGGAACATCGCCATGACCAGCCTTATTAGCAGTTGCCACGGTGCCTATTTTCTCAACAATATCAATTCCTTCTGTAACTTCTCCAAACACACAATAACCCCAACCATCTGGGGCATTTTTTTTATCTAAAAAGTCATTATCTTTCAAATTTATAAAAAATTGAGATGTCGCAGAGTGAGGGTCGCTAGTTCTCGCCATTGCGATTGTACCTTTTTTGTTACTTAAATTATTATTGGCTTCATTTACAACTGGTGGATTTGAATTAATTTGAGTCATATCAGGAAGCATTCCACCACCTTGAATCATAAAATTTTCAATGACTCTGTGGAATATTGTTCCGTTATAACTACCATTTGTAGTATAGTTAAGAAAGTTTTTAACTGTTTCTGGAGCTTCACTCTCAAACAGTTTGATTGTGATACTTCCTTGGTTCGTATTTAGTTTAATCAATTTAATGTCCTCGGTATTATTTTTTACTATACTGTCGCCATAACTAGATGATATAGTTATACTCATTAGGGCCAAAGCAAAAAAATATATGTTTTTAATCATCTTAAGTTTTTGATTCAAATAATATTATAGTGGATACATCATATCATGACCATAAAGATATTTAATACATTAAATAAGAAAAAAGAGATATTTGAACCTGTAAACCATAAAAAAATTTATATGTATGTCTGTGCCCTACGGTATATAGTCATCCTCATATTGGAAATGCACGTGCCGCTATTGTACCAGATATATTACTTCGAGTTTTGAGAAAAAATTATGACGAAGTTATTTATATAAGAAATATAACCGATGTCGATGATAAAATTTCTGATGCAGCATTTAAACAAGGTAAAACTGTTCAAGAAATCAGTAATAAATATATAGATATTTATCAGAAAAATATGTCTTCATTAGGTCTGATTGATCCCACACATCAGCCTCGAGTAACTGATCATATGCCTGCTATTATTGAGACTATAACCAAGATTATAGAAAATGGCTCAGCATATATATCTGAAGGTCATGTAATATTTGATACCCAAAAGTATAAAAATTATGGGGAGCTTTCTAAACGAACCCTTGATGAAATGATTGATGGAGCAAGAATTGATATTGCTTCTTATAAAAAATCACCTAGAGATTTTATTTTATGGAAACCCTCCTCGGATAAACAACCAGGTTGGTCAAGCCCTTGGGGGAATGGAAGGCCTGGATGGCATATAGAATGCACCTCTATGATAAAGAATATTGTTGGGTGT
>JAYNVZ010000008.1:0-3562 GCA_038101125.1 Gammaproteobacteria bacterium
CGAACCTACGACCTTTGGGTTATGAGCCCAACGAGCTACCAGACTGCTCCACCCCACACTGTATAGGGAGTCTATAATCTATAAATATAATTTTCAAGTATTAAAGAGACCAGCTAGACTGTATATGCTTATCTCAGAAAGAGAATTTGGAAATAATCCAAGATAAATTAGACCTAAGACTAATAATGAACTGAACACATAGTTTGGTCTAAAAGACAAAGCATTGTTAAGATCATCAAAATACATTATTTTGATTACTCTTAGATAATAATATGAACCAATGACTGTCATAATGACAGCGAAAACGCTCAACAATATATTACTAGATTGAACTAAAGATTGAATTACAAATAATTTTGCATGGAAGCCCAAGAACGGGGGAATACCAACATAAGAGAGCATTATTGTCATAATCATAAATGCAACAAGAGGATTAGACTTAGCTAGGCCACTAAGATCCTTGATCTCCTCTATGGGTTTATCGTTAGAAAATAATTCTGATAGCAAACCAAAGGCCAAAATAGTAGTCATTATATACGTTAAAGTATAAAACATAGATGCTACAAAAGAATCATAAGAACCTATTGAGAGCGCTAAGAGTATAAAGCCAATATTTGCTATAGTAGAATATGCGAGCATCCGCTTAATATTTGTTTGTGCAATTGCAGTGATGTTCCCTATTATTATAGATAAAACTGCTAGTATTTGTAATATGTCTGACCAAAAGACGACCAATCCTGAAAAAACATGTCCCAGTAACTTTATTAAAATTATGAAAATAGCAATTTTTGGTACTGTACTTAATAATAAAGTAGTCGTGATAAGAGACCCATGGTAAACATCAGGTATCCACATGTGGAATGGTGCTGCTCCGAATTTAAAGGCTAAACTTATAAAGATAAATGTTAGCGAGAAAACTAATCCTAATACCCTAACATCGCGATCAAGATTAGATAAATTTAATAAGCTAATTTGCTGATAAATTTCATCATAAAGAAGACTGCCAGTTAGTCCATAAATCAATGATATACCGAATAATAAAAACCCAGATGACATTGCACCAAGAATATAATACTTCACAGCTGCTTCTGACGAGTAAATAGAGTTTTTGTTGAAAGCTATAACAGAATAAAGTGATAGTGAAAGTAATTCTATGCCAAGGTATAATAAAAGAAGATGATTGGAAGAAATCATAATCATCATGCCTAAAGTACCAAACAGACTAATTATAAAATACTCAGTCTTATAGAGGTTGAACTTCCTAAGAAATTCATATGTGTAATAAAAAATAATTACCAATGATAGTAGAATAAACATCTTAAAAAAATTTGAGAAATTATTTGTCTCATATATTGTTGATGTATTCGATGATAAATACTGTAGATTTATATATATAAAATAAATCGAAGAGAATAATAATAATTGAATCAAATAGTAAGAGATGTATTTACGATTAGGTGCTAAAAATAAGTCTATAATTATTATTATTGACAAAGACGTCACTAGCATTATTTCTGGCAAAATATATAAATAATTTATCATATCAGTATCCACCAGTGACTATTCTAATCATGTTTAATGACGATTGCTCACTTAACCCGAGTAAAACTCCTGGTTTAAGACCTATTATGGTTATAGATATTACTAAAAGAAATAATGGCCAAAATTCATATGGACTTATCATTTTCATTGAACTGACTTTAGACCCTGATATCTTGCCGAATAAAACTCTCTTGCCAAGCCATAGAGAATAGGTTGCAGCAAGCACTAGAGTTAACGATGCTAAGGTCGCATATATAAAGCTCTCATTCGCTGAAGCGACAAGAACCATGAATTCGCCAACAAATCCAGATGTACCAGGTAGACCTGAATTTGAAAGTAAAAAAAACATCATCAATGCTGAAAATATTGGCATTACTTGAGCTATTCCAGATTGTTCATCAATAACTCTTGATTTCGTTCTAGAATATATAATGCCAATACACATAAATAATCCAGCTGAAATTAGCCCATGCGATAACATTTGCATAATTGCACCCTGTAAACCAATATGGCTAATAGTATGCGCTGATGGATCATTATCAAGACTATTAAAGACTAGAAAAATGCCTAAAGTTACAAAACCCATATGAGCGATAGATGAATATGCTATTAACTTTTTCATATCTTGTTGAGCTATAGCTACAAAACTAATATATATAATTGCGATTAGAGATAATGGTATCAGAATTGTATTTAAATATAACCCAGCTTCCGGCGCAATAGGTAATAGAAACCTAATCATTCCATACCCGCCAACTTTTAAAAGAACCGCAGCAAGTATAACTGATCCAGAAGATGGTGCCTCTACATGAGCATCTGGTAGCCATGTATGTATTGGCCACATTGGTATCTTAATACCAAAAGATATCATGAAGGCTAAAAAAATTAATATTTGGGTATCTAGGTTTAGACGAACATTATAAAAATCTAAAATATAAAAACTACCCGACTTAAATGATAGATATAATATTGCAACCAACATTAATACAGAACCGAATAATGTATATATGAAAAATTTTATAGTAGCATATACGCGGTTAGGACCACCCCAAATACCAATGATCAAAAACAGAGGAATTAACATAGCTTCAAAAAATATATAGAAAAGGATACTATCTAATGCGCAAAAAACTCCTAACAATAATCCCTCTAAAAATAAAAACAATGCATTATATTTATTATCCTGAGGTCTATTTTCAGAGAAGTTATATATAACAGTTAAAAATGTAATTGACGTTGTTAATAAAATAAAAACAAGAGAGAAACCATCTACTGCTAAATGATAATTAATACCTAAGTTTTTTATCCATGTATACTTTTCAGTATATTGTAGAGAGTATTGTGTGGCGTCAAAATTAAAAAGCAATATCATCGAAATAACAAAAGTCAAGAAAGCTAAAAAAATAGAAGAGGTTTTAACAAAAAATTCCTTGTTGGGTAAAAATAATAAGATAAGACCACCTAATATAGGTGTCCAAATTAATATTGAAAGTATAGGGATGCTAGAAATCATAGAATATAATTAAGAAGAACAGCAAACCAATTATCATGGTAAATGCATAGTGATATATATAACCAGTTTGGAAAAGTCTAATTTTAGATGAAATTACTGAAATAACATTTGCGCTACCATTAATAAAAAAATTATCGATAATGCTTATATCAAATTTTTTCCATAATAAGTGTGAAGCTTTTTTAATATTTTTAGGAATAAAAGAGTTTGAAAAATTACTAAACCCATATTCACTGAGTAGAATTTTTTCAAATATTCCAAATTTAGAGAAAATACTAGTGAGTATAATGTTTTTCTTAAAATAAAGCATATACGATATTATCAAACCAAGAAGTAAAGCAAAAAAACTTAGACTAGTTAAGGAATGTGCTAAGAATGAACTAGAATGGATTATATAAACCTGATAAAAAGAATTTATAGTACTAGAATCAGTAATAGATCCTTTGAAAAAATTATTAAAAATCACTGTATCAAATAACGCCCAACCTATCATTGCACTAGGTATTG
>JAYNVZ010000008.1:3572-4123 GCA_038101125.1 Gammaproteobacteria bacterium
TTATTATGCTCCTGCTTTATATCTTTTTTTATCTTGAGCTGATTAGTTCCAAAAAAGACTTTGAAAAATATTTTAGCAGTATATAAAGTAGTCACGATAATGCTCATGACCAACACATAATATATTGAAGCATTATTATTATATTTGAAGATATCAATTATCAGATCCTTCGAGAAAAAACCAGACATTCCCGGAAAGCCAATTAAAGATAAACCTGCGATCGTAAATGTAATAAATGTTATTGGCATCGATACCCTTAAGCCACCCATTTTGTTAATATTCTGTTCATGATGACATTTTAAGATTATAGAACCAGCACATAGAAATAAAAGCGCTTTAAAGAAAGCATGAGTCAGCAAATGAAATATTGCGAATGAATAATATGATGCACCTAACGCTACTGTCATATATCCTAGTTGAGATATTGTCGAATAAGCGATAATACGCTTTATATCATCTTGAACAAGGGCAACTATACCCATAAAAAATGCTGTCGATAGTCCCAATATAAGAATTACATCAAGCACATAAAGAGAAAGATCATATAATGG
>JAYNVZ010000008.1:4133-11578 GCA_038101125.1 Gammaproteobacteria bacterium
AAATACCTGCTGTTACCATGGTTGCGGCATGGATTAAGGCTGATATTGGTGTTGGTCCCTCCATTGAATCGGGCAACCAAAAATGTAATGGTATTTGAGCTGATTTTGCAGCTGCTCCAATAAATAAAAGAATTGCTATCAACGGAAGAATCGCAATTTCACTACCCAATAATAGAATATTTTGATCAGTTAACATCATGAGGTTATCAAAGAAAACATCATAGTTTAGGCTTTTAATATTGATAAAGATTAGTAATACCCCCAACAATAAACCAATATCACCTACCCTATTGACCACAAATGCTTTTAGATTAGCTTTGATGGCACTTTCCTTTTTGTGCCAGAAACCTATCAGCAAATAAGATGAAAGACCAACAAGCTCCCATCCTATAAATAATTGTAAAAAATTATTTGAAAAGATAATTACAAGCATAGAGAAAGTGAAAAAATTTGTATAGATGAAGAACCTTTTAAAACTATCATCTTTATTCATATAAGTTATTGAATAAACATGAACAAAGAAGGAAATAAAAGAAACTATGAAAGCCATTATTACCGTTAAACTATCTAGGAGGAAGCCAAGTTGAAGATGATAATCTCCAGTAATATACCAAGTATATAAAAAATACTGTTTGATGAAGCCATCACCAATTAAAAACGGCACAAGTAATATCAATGATGTTAATGCAGATATACCTATTGATAAATTTGCAATGATGCTTGAAGATCTTTCTGTTAATTCTCTAGAAAATAATAAAATCAATGACCCAACCAAAGGTGAAAAAATAATAATTAAAGACATCCAATACATTAGCCCTTCAACCTCCCTATATCCTCAACGTTGATACTTTTTTTATTTCTAAATAGCACAACTATAATAGCTAGTCCAATAGCAGATTCTGCTGCAACTACAGTTAATATGAAAAACACGAATATTTGTCCTACTAAATCATTTAAATAATTACCAAAAATAATAAAATTAAAGTTTATTGATAGGAACATTAGTTCTAGTGACATTAGCATGATGATAATATTTTTTCTATTGAGAAATATACCAGCCAAAGCAATACTAAATAGTATCGAACTAAGAATTAGATAGTATGACATAGGTATCATTTAGTCTCACCCGAATCCTTTATTATTGTTAGCCTATCTTTTTTGGTTGCGCTAACTTGTTCAGATGGAACTTGATATTTTGTATCTTGATTTTTAGTATGAGTTAGAGTTATTGCGGAGATTATCCCAAGAAGCAATATCACTGCTGCAATCTCAAATGCTATTATATATTCTGTATATAATAAATAACCTAAATTTTTTGTGTTGTCTGTGCCAATAAGATCAATACTCAAAACTATATTCTCATTAGTATTTTCAAACTGGCTATAGAAGAATACTGATAATAAACCACTTATTATAAAGAAAAGAAGTATTCCAAAAGGCATATATTTTACAAAACCTTCTCTAGCTTGTGTAATATTGATATCTAACATCATTACCACAAAAAGAAAAAGCACCATAACGGCTCCAACATATACCAAGATGAGAATAATTGATAAGAACTCAGCATTTAACAACATCCAAAGTACTGCTGATGAAAAGAAAGTGAAAACTAAATTTATTGCAGATTTTACTGGATTATTTACTACTACTACACCAATAGCGCTTGCAAGAACCAATGCTGAAAAAATCAAAAATATTATTAGCTCAATATTCATTCAATTACTCAGTTAATTTTACTTCTATCTTTGATTTCTTCTTTTTCATATAAATCACCAATTTTTAGAAGTGTTTTTTTACCAATAACTCTCTCACTACGAGATTCAAAATGAAATTCAAAAATTTTAGTTTCCACTATAGCATCAACTGGGCAGGCCTCTTCACAAAACCCGCAGTATACACACTTAAATAAATCTATATCATACTTTTTGGTTCTTCTGGTTCCATCTTTTCTCATTTCTGTATCAATACTTATTGCTAGTGCAGGACAAACTGCTTCACATAGTTTGCAACCAATACATCTTTCTTCGCCATTTGGGTATCTTCTTAATGCATGAAGTCCTCTAAATCTTGATGATTGAGGTGTTTTTTCTTCTGGATACTGTACAGTGATTGATTTCTTAAAGAGTTTTTTTCCTGTAATAGATAAGCCTTTGAGGATTTCCAATAAAAATAAACTTTTCAATAACTGTAAAAATTTTTTAATCATATTATAAACCATGGTCCAACTTTGTAATATATCATAATGCCTTCTAAGAAAATCCAAATAATTGTGATTGGCAAAAATACTTTCCAGCCGAGTCTCATGATTTGGTCATATCTATACCTAGGTAATGTTGCTCTTAGCCATAAGAATATAAAAATGAAAAAGAGGGTTTTCAGTGATAGCCAAGCAAAACTTGGAATCCAATCTAGATAAGTTGCCAGAAATGTACCTTCAAATGGAGATAACCATCCACCAAAAAACATTATACTGACGAGAATACTAATTAGTATAAGGTTCATGTATTCAGCAAGGAAGAACATAGCAAAAGCTACACCTGAATATTCTACATGAAAACCCGCCACAATCTCAGACTCCCCCTCCGAAACATCGAATGGCGCTCTATTAGTTTCTGCTATACCTGCTATCAGATAAATAATAAATAGTGGGAATAATGGTAACCAATACCAATTAAGTACTCCTCCTCTTTGAGATATGATTATATCTTGCAAATTAAGACTACCTGCAGCCATGAGTACTCCAACTAATGCAAAACCCATAGCAATTTCATAAGCAATAATTTGTGCTGCAGATCTCATTGAGCCTAAAAACGCATATTTTGAATTTGATGCCCATCCTGCCAATATAACACCATAAACACTCAAAGAAGTTAAAGCCAGGATAAATAAAAGACCAGCATTAATATCTGCGATAACAAAATATTCAGACAAAGGAATAACCGACCAAACTAGTAGAGATGGAACCAGCATAATTATAGGTGCAGTTAAAAAAAGTCCTTTATTGGCATTTGATGGTATAATAATTTCTTTTGTAAGTAACTTGATTACATCTGCGATTGGCTGAAGAAAACCAAAGGGGCCAACTCTTGTTGGGCCTAACCTGGATTGCATGAAGCCAATAATTTTCCTTTCGGAATAAGTCGTATACGCTACGATTAAAAATAAAGGCAGGACTACAATAATTATCTCGAATATAATATTCAAAAAAATAAAAAAATTATTCATAGTTTTAACTCTATATTTGATGACTTAGGAATAACACATTGATCATCAAGGGTGGATGATGGGAAAATAATTGTGTTATTAGATAAATTCTTATTAACTACAATTCTTTTGTCTATATCTCTTATATTAAATTCATCTAAATATTCAGAATTAATTTTATCAAACTTATTTTTTAAGTTTTCTGAGATAAATATATTTTGCTCTTTTGACTGTAAAGTTAATTGTAAAGATTTTGAACGCTTAACTATTGAGTCTGACCTATAAAGATGTCTCCTAGAAAAGAAGAAGATTTCGCTGTCATTATTATAATTATTAGTTAATTTAACTGCAGATAAGCTCGCTGAAGTATGGTCTATACCATTAATAGACTCGATCAACTCTTCGCGTACCTTATCATGCTGTTTATATGAATCAAGATTGAAACCAGCATATATTTTACTTAATACATCCCACCCTTCAAAGATATTATTATTACTCTTAACTATATTCTCAAAATATTGATCCTTTCCTTCTATATTTATAAAACTTCCTTTTGTCTCAGCATAAGTCGAAATAGGGATAATTATATCAGCATATTTTTCAATCATTGGCGTAAGGTAGTTAGTAAAAATAATATTGCATTTAGATTCTTTTAAAGAATCTTCTAAAAGCTTTATATCATGAAAATCTAATTCTGGCTCAAGATTATATAAAACATATGATGAGAGTTTCTTTTTTAACATATCATATGAATTTAAGCCTATTTTATTAAGTTGTTTGCCGCCAACGTCTCGATGGGGTATATTTCCCGTCACCCATGCACCTGTAGTATTACAGTGGTCAGTTAAAAATCCCATATCAGCTTTTAGACTTTCACAATACTTATGTATAACCGCCAGGATGTCTGACTGATTATGTAATCTAGATATTGATGGCCCGTTTATCACCAGTGTTTTTTGGGTTTTGTTTATATCTAACATATGAGTATTATTTAGAAATAATGAAACTAATTCATTATTGTTAGTAGTTTTTTTATAAACTAGGTTGAAATCTTCATCAGAAGAATCAAAATTAATCGAATGTATTTTGGTATTTTTTTTTGTTGCTTGATTTAATCTAATTGATAACACAGGGAACTCAGATTTTATATTTACACCAATTAGTAGGATATTATCATAAGATTCTAAGTTATTAAGATCACTACCCAAAGACGGCATAATGGGATAATTATCCTGATAAGAGAAATCACATTCATTTGTTCTATGATCAATATTATTAATACTTAACCCTCTAAATAGTTTTTGAAAAAGATAAAGCTCTTCATTTGTAGACCTAGGAGAAATTAAACATCCGACATTGTCTGATCCATTTTTGTTGATTGAGTTTTTTAGTAGCTCACATACCTTCTCTACCACAAGCTGTTTATCCAACTCAATGAGTTTATTATCCTCTCTGATTAATGACTTATAAATCCTATCTTTGGAATATATACCCTCATAACCAAATCTATCTCTATCTGATAGCCAAGTTTGATTAATATCAGGATTCTCCTTAGGGACAGCTCTAAGAATTTTATCTTTGTATGTATGATAAAAGATATTAGAGCCTAAGCAATCATGAGGTGATATTCCAGAACGTTCCCTTAGATCCCATGTTCTTGCCTTATATCTATATGGCTTATTATTTAATGCGCCTACTGGACAAAGATCTATCATATTACCAGATAATTCAGATGTTATATTATTATCAATAAATACATCTATTCTCATATCCTCGCCTCTATTCAATAAACCAAGCTCTTTCACATTACTAATTTCTTCGCCAAACCTTACACATCTAGAACAATGAATACATCTTGTCATATCAGTTGACACAAGTGGACTAACATCTTTATCTATAACAACTCTTTTTAATTGCATATATGTAGAATGATCATCACCATGTTCTAATGAAACATCTTGTAATTCACATTCACCTCCCTGATCACAAATTGGACAGTCTAAAGGATGATTTATCAATAAGAACTCCATTGAACTTTTTTGAGCATCTTTTGTTTTTTTAGATTTAGTATATATCTTCATATCCTCTCTTACGGGAGTGGAGCAAGCTGGCTGAGCATTTTTAACACCTTCTATATCTACCAAACACATCCTACAACTTGCAACAACCGATAGATGTTTGTGGTAACAGAAACGTGGTATATGGATTCCAGCTCTATCTGAAAGTTGAATTATAGTTTCTTCGGGCAAGGCATCATATTCTTTGTCATTAATAAAAACTTTCATTTATATCACCATCGACCGTTTATTATCGACAAAATATTCAAATTCTTCCCAAAAGTTTTTAAGAAAACTCCTTACTGGCATAGCGGCTGCATCTCCTAATGCACAAATACAATGTCCCTCAATTTGAGAAGCTATTCTATCGAGTTGATCTAGATCTTTGTTGGTACCTCTCCCCTCAATAATATTAGACAAAATTTTATATAGCCATCCTGTTCCTTCACGGCATGGCGTACACTGGCCACAAGATTCTGAATAATAAAATCTTGATATTCTGTGTAACACAGATACCATACAAGTTCTATCATCCATGACAATTACACCTCCAGAACCCAGCATAGACCCAACACTTGCTATAGAATCATAATCCATGTTAACTCCCATCATGATATCTCCTTTCACCACAGGCACAGAAGACCCGCCAGGTATGACAGCTTTGATATTTCGGTCTTTCCAAATACCTCCCGCAAGCTCAAGTAAGCTAGCAAAAGGAGTGCCTAATGGGATTTCAAAATTCCCAGGTTTATTAAGATGTCCGCTCATGCAAAAAATTTTTATTCCTTCAGAGCTATCAATACCTATATTTTTATACCATCCATCTTCATTGAGCATAATTTTAGGTATACTAGCTAAGGTCTCAGTATTATTAATGATAGTAGGCTTATCGAACAATCCTTTAATTGCTGGGAAAGGAGGTTTGATTCTTGGCATTCCACGTTTACCCTCTATAGATTCTAACATTGCCGTTTCTTCACCTACTATATAAGCGCCTGCACCTATTAGAGCATAGATATCAATTGTCACATTTGAAGAAAAAATTTTATTACCAATTAGTTCAGCTTTGTAGGCTTCTTCGAGTGCTGCATTGAAAACTTTCCATTGTTCATCTATAAATTCACCACGCAAATAATTATATCCTGTTGAGGCACCTATCGCATAACAAGCAATCAACATTCCTTCTATTATAGAATGAGGATTATATCTAAGTATATCTCTGTCCTTACATGTACCTGGTTCACTCTCATCTGAATTACAAACAAGATATTTATCAGAATCTGACAAAGGAATAAATGACCATTTAAGTCCGGTTAAGAAACCTGCTCCACCTTTGCCTCTAAGACCTGAATTCTTAATCTTTGCAATCACTTCACTTTTTGAAATTTTCTTATTAACTATATTCTTCCATGCCTCATATCCACCTTGTTTAACATAAGTTGATAGAGATGCAGGGTTATTTAGATGAAATGTTTCTGTACAAAGCTTTATATTCATTTAAGACTCTCTATAATTTTATCTACCTGCTCAATAGATATATTTTCATAATTCTTATGATTAATTTGCATCATGGGCGCACCATTACATGCAGCTAAACACTCTACTTCATCTTTAAGATAAAACTTATTATCAGATGATGACTGTCCAACTTTAATATTAAGTTTCTTTTCTATATGAGATAATATTTTATCTGATCCTCTTAACATACAAGACACATTATTGCATACAGCTATAGTATTTCTACCAACTGGTTTTGTATTAAACATTGTATAAAAAGTAGCAACTTCATAAATATCAATTTCACTAACTGAAAGATAATTAGCTAGATCATTTATAATTTCTTTAGTTAGGTATCCTGAATTATGATGTTGTAAAATTAATAGACTTTCTATAATTGCCGACTTCTTTCTATCATCTGGAAATTTTTTTAAAACATTATCTATAAGACAAGATATGTCTTTAGTTATAATACTCATCTATCAATCTCTCCAAAAACTATATCTTGTGTGCCAATAATTGTCACAACATCAGAAAGCATATGATCCTTGCACATTTCATTTAAAGCTGCAATATGAGCAAAACCAGGTGCTCTAATTTTTAATCTATATGGTTTGTTTGCGCCATCAGAAATCATATAAATACCAAATTCACCCTTTGGGGCTTCGACTGCTGCATACACTTCAC
>JAYNVZ010000008.1:11588-17577 GCA_038101125.1 Gammaproteobacteria bacterium
CAATAACCTTCTGTAAAGATTTTAAAATGATGGATTAATGATTCCATCTCAACTTTCATATTATCTCTATTAGGTGGCGCAATCTTAGCATCATCAATCATCACAGGTCCCGGATTTTTTTCTAACCAAGTAATACATTGCTTGATAATTTTATTTGATTGGCGTAGCTCTTCGATCCTTACTAAATATCTATCATATGAGTCACCAGTTTTGCCAATAGGTATATCAAAATTAAGTTTGTCATATACCTCATATGGTTGTTTCTTTCGCAGATCCCAGTTAACACCAGAACCTCGAAGCATTGGTCCAGTGAAACCTAAATCTATAGCGCGTGATGCATCTACGACACCAATGCCAACGGTTCTTTGTTTCCAAATTCTATTATCTGTTAATAAATTTTCGTACTCGTCTATGCATTCAGGAAATCTTGAGGTAAAATCTTTTAAGAAATCAAGCATACTTCCCTCTCGATTATGATTCAGGGCTTTTATTTCATCTTTATTCTTAAATTCTGACTTCTCATACTTTGGCATAGTAGTTGGTAGATCTCTTGCGACTCCACCTGGTCTATAATAGGTGGCATGCATACGAGTTCCTGAAACAGCTTCATAACAATCCATTAGATCTTCTCTTTCTCTGAAAGAATATAAAAATACTGACATTGCTCCAATATCTAATGCATGTGCTCCTAGCCAAAGAAGATGATTGAGAATTCTTGTGACTTCATCAAACATAACTCTTATGTATTTTGCTCTTTCGGGTATATTGATATCCAATAACTTTTCAATAGATAGAACATAAGCATGTTCATTGCACATCATTGATACATAATCTAATCTATCCATGTACCCAATAGATTGATTATATGGTTTTGACTCAGCTAATTTCTCTGTAGCTCGATGTAATAGTCCAATATGGGGGTCTGCATTTTTAATTACTTCGCCCTCCATTTGCAATACCAGTCTAAGCACTCCATGTGCTGCAGGATGCTGAGGACCAAAATTCATTGTGAAGTTTTTAAACTCTTTCATTTCTTTTCTCTTATTACTTTTGGAACTAAAACTCGTGGTTCAATGTCTACTGGTTCCTGTATGATCTTCTTTAGATTTGGATCATATCTTATTTGAGTATTTCCAACCAAAGGGAAATCTTTTCTAAAAGGATGCCCAATGAAACCATAATCAGTTAATATTCTTCTTAAATCAGGATGATTTTCAAACAAAATGCCAAATAGATCAAAAGCTTCTCTTTCATACCAGTCAGCTGAAGACCAAATACTTGTAACTGAAGGCAATATTTGTGGATCTTCATTAATATATACTTTAACTCTAATTCTTCTATTGTACTTTATTGATAAAAGGTGATAACAAACACAAAACCTGTCTTTAGTATTTAAAGCATCAACTGTTTCACCAAATTTAATACGTCCATGTGAAGATGCCTTTATACCTCTGCTATATCCAGAGCTTGTTACCTCTTTTGTATTCCACTCAGGCTTACCGAATAAACTGTAGTCAACACCACAAATATCCGTGAGTTGACTAAACAAAAGTTCTTCATTAGTTTTCAATGAATTCATAATTGACAAAAGGTTGTCTTTTTTGACTCTCAAAGTCAAAATGTCTGCTTGACTCTCAATCTCATATTCGCCTTCAAGAGATTTTTGAATTATCTCCTTCACTGCGATCCCCTATTAGGAGAATCTGCAATAATCACATTTTTGTTTCTTATTTTATTTTGTAATTGTAATATTCCATACAATAGAGCCTCAGCTGTAGGAGGACATCCTGGGACATATACATCAACAGGTACTATTCGATCACATCCTCTTACAACTGAATATGAGTAATGATAATAACCTCCACCATTAGCACAAGAACCCATAGATATGACCCATTTAGGATCTGCCATTTGATCATAAACTTTTCTTAAAGCTGGAGCCATCTTATTCACTAAAGTTCCAGCAACAATCATTACATCTGATTGTCTTGGGCTGGGTCTAAAAAGCATCCCAAATCTATCAAGGTCATACCTTGATGCTCCAGCATGCATCATTTCGACTGCACAACAAGCTAAGCCAAATGTCATCGGCCACATAGAACCCGTTCTTGCCCAATCGAACAGATTTGTTGATTTTGCAAGTACGAAACCATCCTTATGTATATTTTCTAATCCCACTCTAAAGCACCTTTTTTCCATTCATAGATAAACCCAACAACTAAAATTATTAAAAATATAGCCATAGATATTAGACCAATTGTTCCAACTTCATGAATTACTACAGCCCAAGGAAATAAAAAAGCTATCTCAAGATCAAATATAATGAATAAAATTGCTACTAGATAATATCTTATATCAAATTTCATCCTTGAGTCTTCAAAAGGTTCAAATCCACATTCATATGGGGAATTCTTTTCAGGATCCGGGTTATTTGCCCCAAATGTAAAACCAATTCCTAGCATAATACCAGCGAAAATAAGCGCAAAGACTAAAAAAATAAATATTGGCAAATACTCTAAAAGCATAACCATTTTATTATATCCTATAAATATATGACATACTATATATACAGCTCCAGCATGATTACTGTCAAATTGAGATATGAAATATAAATTATTCAAAATAGAGGTACAATGAATCAGTTTAATTTGAAGGGTATTTATAAAGAATTATGGATAGCTCTTGAAACAGCAATAGTTGATAGAAAATCTGGTTTTCATACATTTTCTCTGGCAACGGTTAATAATGAATTTGCTGACAACAGAACTGTAGTGTTGAGAGGCTGCAATAAAGATAAGATGATATTGTCGTTTAATACGAATAATTCCTCAGAAAAAATTGCACATATTTCAAAAAATAACAACGTATCAGCACTTTTTTATGATAAAGATGCAAAGACACAAATTAGGATCATAGGTAAAGCTGTCATTAATAACAATAATGACTATTGTAAAGATAAGTGGGCGAAAATGAGCAAGCAATCCAGAGAATGTTATTTCCAAACTATCAATCCTGGTAAAACCATAGAGCACCCTGATAATGTAACAAGTAAATATAATCAAAAAATGAGTGAGAATTTTACAATTATAGATATAAATATATTGAGAATAGATTGGTTATATTTATCAGCATATGGTCATAGCAGAGCAAAGTATACAAAAGAAAATAATTATGAAGGCGAATGGATTGCACCATAATTGCCGATGGCCGGACTCGAACCGGCACAACTTTCGTTACTGCCCCCTCAAGACAGCGTGTCTACCAGTTCCACCACATCGGCTCAACTACGGAAGATCTCTTGAAGAATTGTTTTCAGCTGGACGAGTTTTTTGCATATTGTCACCAGATTGATCAATCAAGCTCCCGCTCTCTGGCTTAACACTCGAAGCAAAATAGGCTAGCGCTAGACTTGTTATAAAAAATGATAGTGCTATGAAAGTTGTTATTTTAGTTAAAAAAGATGCACTGCCTTGAGCACCGAAAACCGTCGAGGAAGCTCCGCTTCCAAACGCTGCTCCTGCGTCAGCTCCTTTGCCATGTTGCACGAGTATTAAAACAATAAGCGCGATAGCTAAAAAGATATGAATACTTAATATTAATGTTTGCATGATGTATTTATCTCAAATTGAAGAGCAAATATCAATAAATTTTTTAGCATTTAATGATGCTCCTCCAACTAATGCTCCATTTACATCAGGAATTTCTAAAATTGACGCTGCATTTAGATCATTTACGCTTCCACCATATAATATTTTTATGGTGTTTTTTTTAGTTCCCAATATCTTGTTGAGAGTATTACGAATATATGCATGTACATCAGCTATATCATCTAAACTTGCAGTCTTTCCTGAGCCTATAGCCCAAACAGGCTCATATGCTATAATAATTTTATCTTGATTAAATTTGAATAAATCTTTAGATTTCAATAGAGCTGATTTTAACTGTCGTGAAATTACCTTCTTAGTTTGTTTTTGATTGTATTCAACAATGGTCTCTCCAACGCATAAAATAGTATTCATACCAGATTCAAGGGATAATTTAGTTTTGGCAGAAATAATCTTATCATCCTCCATAAAAACATAGCGTCTTTCAGAATGCCCGATTAAAGAATATGAACATTTAAAGTCCTTAGCCATATCTACAGATATTTCCCCAGTATATGCACCATTTAAAAATGGGGATATATTTTGAATACCTAAAGATATTTTTTTTAGAGAAACTTTAAGCTTATTCAACCTTGTCAGGATTGTATTAAGATAGATGGAAGGAGGGAGTATCAAAACATCACATTTAGGTTTAGTTTTATTAAATAATTTGACAAAATCATTAATTAGCTTTGTAGATGATTTTGAATCACAATTCTGTTTCCAATTCGCTGCTATAAGATATTTATTTTTATTCATACTATGGTATTTTTGTTAATATTATCATAAAAATACTCAGAAAGTATTTCTATTTGCTTAGGGTTTCTATGTTCAATTAATAATCTAACTAAATTTTCAGTTCCTGACGGCCTCAATAAAATTCTCCCTTCCTCGTTTAACATTTTTTTCAAATCTTTAGTTACTTTGATATTCTGCGGATCCTCTATAAATTTTTCTTTATTGATTACCTTGATATTAAATAATTTACTTGGGATTGAAGTTATTTCTTTTTTTAAAGAATTGATATCCTTTTCTTGTTTAAAAATTACTTCTAATAAATTGATCAATGTAATTATACCATCACCAATGTAGAAATTATCAAAAACTGGAACTAATATATGGCCAGATGATTCTCCACCGAAGCTGGATCCAGATTTTATCATCTCATTTAAAACATACTTGTCCCCTACTTGTGTTTCAATAAATTTTATATTATTTTTTTTGTATAAACTTTGAATGCCAAAATTAGTCATTTGAGTCCCCACAACAGACTCTACATTATTATTTTTTTTATGAAATGTTGCTAAAATATATAGTACTTCATCACCATTAATTTCTTCACCAGATGGAGATATGAAAATTGCTCTATCACCATCACCATCGAATGCAACACCTAGATCAATCTTTAATGTTTTTTTATCTAAATTTTTTTTATAACCAGGACTATTTACATTAAATTCAGATATAAAACTTTTGAGTATATTTGTGTCTGTAGCTCCACATTTTTCATTAATATTTTTACCATTAGGCTCATTAAATATTGGTATAAGGTTAATGAAACTGTTATTTAATATTTTAGATATTATTTTAGATGTTGCACCATTTGCGCAATCTACTAAAATATTATATTTATCTCCTGGGTGACGTATATTATCCATTTTTAAACGAAAATAATCATCAATATAATCCACATAGTGTTTTTCAAATAAATCTGAGTCGTCTGCTTTTGAGGATTCATCGTATTGTTCTTTTATATTTTCATTGTGAAAAAAATAATTATTCTCAATAGTTTCTTCAAAATTACTATTAATTTTATAACCATTATTATCAAAAAACTTGACTCCATTATCATAATAAGGATTATGAGATGCAGTGATCTGAATACCAGCACGCATTTCTGAGGATTGTGCAGTTGAATTCAAATAAATGCTTAAGGCAGGCGTCGGGTATAATCCAATGAAAAATACCATTGAGCCTTGATGTTTTATTCCAAGAGATAATGCTTTCTCTATGGCTAAACTTGACTCTCTTCCATCATTACTAATTAGAATTTTTCCGACTTTAGTGCCAAATAATGATTTTGCGAAAGCATGACCAATTTTTACTAATTCATCATGATTTATTGGAGACTCACCAAATTTACCACGTATTCCATCAGTTCCAAATAATTTCATAATAACCCTTATATCAAAGACTCAACAACATCAATAGCAATTTTAGTTTCTCTAATATCATGTGTTCGAATTATTTTAGCATGTTTGATCAATGATATTGCTGCAGCAGAAAGAGAACCGAAGAGCCTTTTGTCTAAACCTTTATTTAATAAGTTTCCGATCATGCTTTTC
>JAYNVZ010000008.1:17587-18276 GCA_038101125.1 Gammaproteobacteria bacterium
TAGGGTTTTTCCAAAACCAAACCCAGGATCAATTATAATTTTTTTAGAACTGATCCCATTTTCACTACAGTAGGTAGATTTTTCTTCTAGGTATTTGAATACTTCCTCAGTTACATTTCTATAAGATGGATCATTTTGCATTGTAGACGGGTCTTCAATCATATGCATTAAACAAATATATGCATCAGTTTTTTTTAATATATTGATGAAATTATTATCAGACAATGATGAAATATCATTTATTATGTCAATTTTAAATGATAATAACTCCTCTACAACATCTGATTTCATACTGTCAATAGATATTGGTATGTCATAATTATCTCTTATTTTAGAGACAACAGGTAATATTCTATCTAGCTCCTCTTGAATTGAAATACGATCAGACCCAGGTCTAGATGATTCACCGCCAATATCTATAATATCAACACCTTCAGCAATCATCTCATCAACACGAAACATAACTTTATCAAGAGTTGTATATTTTCCTCCATCAAAAAATGAGTCTGGCGTTACATTTAATATACCCATTACATAACGTTTATCTTGTTCTAAATTAAAATTCATGGCTGCTATGTATTAGTTAGTGATTTATATGAATCTACTCTATTAAGAAATTGATTTTGATATTTTTCAAAGTCATCTTCAGAAATGATAAACTCTTGGAAAAGACACATAGGCGGAGGGGT
>JAYNVZ010000008.1:18286-27933 GCA_038101125.1 Gammaproteobacteria bacterium
CCAGCACTCCTGGAGATACAGTCGTGGAAGATACTTTCTTATGGGCTAGACCATATGCAGCAATTTGCAAAAAATAATCCTCTATCCACTCTCTTTTTTTTGGTTTATTTGATTGTTTAAAATCTAGTATACTTTCTTTTCCATTATATAGGCCACATGCATCTGCTGTGCCAGCATATAATCCAGGGAAAGATAATGTTACTTCAGCACCCCATAATTCATCTAAATTACAAAGTCCCTCATTGATTATTTTATTAGACATAAGTTCCGCATCATTTGTCTCAGGAGATAAATTTATATTAGATTGTCCAATCAAATACTCTTCTATATACTTGTGCATTTTAGTACCTCTAGAAGATGATGTTTGCATTATTCTATCAGCTTCTTCATTTCCTACTCTTTGTCTCCATTTTAATAAAGAGCTCTTTTTTTCTTCAGACTCTGTTGTTTTGAGTATCTCTGTTACTGAAGGTAGTTTTGTATCATTAATATTATAATATCTAGACCCATCTACTATGACGCGATTACTTTTTGGATAATTAAACTTTTTATTCCAATGCATAATACTAAATAGTTTAATTGTTATTAAATAAAAAGAAAGCATAAGTTTATTCTTATGCTTTCTTTGTATTTAGATGTTTTTTAACTTTAAGATGCTGGAGTTGTAGCAGGGCTTTCTTTAGATCCAGAAGTAACTCCACCACTAGTATTAGAGCTGTCATCGTCATCAGACCAGCTTTCCGGAGCAGATGGGGTTTTGCCATCCATTATCTCATCAATCTGGCCACTATCAATAGTTTCATATTTCATCAATGCGTCAGCCATAAGATGCATTTTATCCATGTTATCTTTAATTAATTTTGTAGCACGAGAGTATTGAGTATCAATAATCTTTCTGATCTCTGTATCAATTGTTCTAGCTGTTTCATCTGATACACTTTTCTGTTGTTGGCCAGACGATTTTCCAAGAAACACTTCATTCTCCTCTTCAGCATATGCTAGTGGCCCCATTTTATTAGATAGACCCCACTTGGTAACCATGCTTCTTGCAAGTGCAGTAGCTCTCTCGATATCATTAGATGCACCAGTAGTCACAGCCTCATCTCCGAAGATTTCTTCTTCTGCAACTCTGCCGCCGAATAATGCAGCAATCATACTATTAATTCGTTGTCTGCTGTTACTGTACCTATCTTCTTCTGGTAGAAACATAGTGACCCCAAGAGCTCTTCCTCTAGGTATTATGCTAACTTTATAAACAGGGTCATGATCTGGAACTAGTCTACCCACTATGGCATGACCAGCTTCATGGTAAGCAGTTAACTTTCTTTCATCATCATTCATGACCATAGATTTGCGTTCACCACCCATTAGTATTTTATCTTTAGCTTTTTCAAAATCACTCATATCAACAATTTTTTTACTAGCTCGAGCAGCAAACAAAGCTGCTTCATTGACTAAGTTTGCTAGATCAGCACCAGAAAAACCTGGTGTTCCCCTAGCAAGTAGTTTGGGCTTCACATCATTAGAAATAGGCGTCTTCTTCATATGAACTTTTAATATTTGCTCTCTTCCTCTTATGTCAGGCAATGGGACTGTTACTTGTCTATCAAACCTTCCTGGTCTTAATAATGCAGGATCAAGAACATCTGGTCTATTTGTTGCCGCTATGACTATGACACCCTCATTTCCTTCAAAACCATCCATCTCAACTAGTAACTGGTTTAAAGTTTGCTCTCTTTCATCATGTCCACCTCCAACGCCAGCACCTCTATGTCTACCGACAGCATCAATCTCATCAATAAATATGATACATGGGGCATGCTTTTTAGCTTGCTCAAACATGTCTCTCACTCTTGATGCGCCAACACCTACAAACATTTCTACAAAATCTGACCCTGATATAGTAAAGAAAGGCACTTTAGCTTCACCAGCTATAGCACGAGCCAAAAGAGTTTTACCTGTACCTGGAGAACCGTTCATAAGAACACCGCGAGGTATTTGACCACCTAAATTTTGAAATTTGCCTGGATCCTTTAGAAAATCAACTAATTCTTTTACTTCTTCTTTTGCTTCTTCAACACCAGCAACGTCTTTGAATGTAACTTTGACTTGGTCTTCATTCATAAGCTTAGCTTTACTCTTACCAAATGACATTGCTCCGCGGCCTCCGCCAGCTCCACCTTGCATTTGTCTCATAAAGAATATCCATACACCTATCAACAATAAGAATGGGAACCAGTGTATGAATATTTGAGCTAGAAATGATTGTTTTTCTGGTGCTTGTCCTGATATTTTTACTTTACTATTTAGCAATTCCCCCACCAGGGCAGAATTATCTGTTTCAGGGCTATATGTTATGAACGATTGTCCTGACTTTAGAGTTCCAGCGATTTCTATGCCCGATATAGTTACTTCTTCAACCTGGCCAGTTTGAACTTGTTGCATAAATTCAGAATAATTATATTCATCTGCAGCATTGTTCCTTCCACTAATACCACTAAATAGAGACATGATAACAACTGCTATCACTGTCCATATCACTAAATTTTTTATTATATCGCTCATAATTTAATTACTCTCTTAGAATCATTCTATATTTTAACTTCTATCCTTGTCAATTCAATAAACCTTTTTATACTATATCAGGCTTTGAAATCAATACAAATAAGGTAAACTTCATTACTCTTTTTCTTGGATGATGTTGGCTTAAAAACATTAATTTTATTAAAGTTATTATCTAGACTATTTAATGTCTCGTCAAAACTGCTACCAAGAAAATATTTCATTACCATTGTTCCTCCGACCTTCAACCTAGATTTACAAAAATCCTTTATAGTCTCAGCGATTTCAGAAAAATTACTCTGATCTATATCGCTTATACCTGTTATATTGGGGGCAATATCCGATAAAACAAGGTCTACGACAATATTTGGTTTTATAAAGATCTTTTCTAGTGATTCATAATCTCTTATATCTTGCTTGTATATATGTACTCCGGGGATCAAATCTAGATCTAAAACGTCGATTCCGATGATTTCTCTTATATTCTTGTATTCCTGTAAAACCTGTAACCAAGAACCAGGTGCACAGCCTAGATCTACAACACACCTGACATCCTTTAAAATATCAAATTTATCGTTAATAGATTTAAGTTTATAAGCAGCTCGAGATCTATACTTATCATTTTGAGATTTTTTGACAAAAGGATCTTTGGAGTGTCTTTTGACCCAATTATTTGTTTTGTTACTTTTGCTCATATGCGAAGATTATAACATTGAATTCATAAATTTAGATTGTTATGATGTTGTATGGCAGAAATTACACTTCAAGGAAATAAAATCAATACTAATGGCGAGGTACCACAAGTTGGATCGTCTGCACCTGAATTTGTGTTAGTAGATTCGGACTTAAATGATGTTAGTCTATCCAGCTATGATGGAAAAAATATCATTCTGAATATTATACCAAGCTTAGACACACCAGTTTGTCAGAAATCTACAAAGATTTTTAATGAAAAAGCATCTGCGCTACCTGATGTAGCTATACTTGCAGTATCAGCTGATTTACCATTTGCTATGAAAAGGTTTTGTAGTACTGAATCTATTGATTCAGTAAAGCCATTATCTATGATGAGATCAAGGAATTTTGCTAAAGACTATGGAGTTCTCCTTGTAGATGGTCCTCTATCCGGTATCACTGCTAGGGCTGTAATTGTGATTGATAAAAATAAAAAAATAATCCACTCAGAACTGGTTCAAGAGATTGCTAATGAACCAAACTATGATGCCGCTTTAAACAGTCTTTAGATTCTAGATGAGCTTTACAAAAAAAGTACTATTTTCAATGGTGACTGGAATTGTTGTTGGTTTATTGATAAATAATTTTTTTATACCAAATCAATTAATAGAATCTATTTTAATTAACCAAGTTTTTCATACTATTTCATCTATTTTTTTAATATTACTTAAAATGATTGTTTTGCCACTGATATTTGTATCTATAATTTCTGGCATAATATCTATTAATGACGTGAATACACTAGGGAGACTGGGTATTAAAACCATAACCCTATACATATTCACAACTATGATTGCTATCACCTTAGCTTTATTTATATCTAGTTTTGTTAATTATAATATCGAAGTAATAGATGTCGTGAGTAATACAAAACAAGCGCTAGCTGCGGAGCCAAGTTCTAATTTTATCTTAAGCATTTTCCCACAGAATTTTTTTGCTGCACTGGTGGATGGCAATGTAATACAAGTCCTAAGTTTTGCTATTTTTATTGGTATATCAGCCTCATATATCAAAAACGAAATTCCAGAGTTTATAAATTTAATAGATAACTTAAACAAAATCTTTAATAAAATGGTTTTAATTATAATATCATTTACACCAATAGCAGTTTTTGCATTACTTGCAAAAACGTTCTCCATAGAGGGATTAGATGTATTTATTCCCTTAATGAAGTATTTTTCCATAGTTGTCCTTGTTTTATTATTGCATTTCACTTTTACGTATTCTTTGCTACTTAAAGTTTTCTCAAATCTAGATATTGGAACGTTCTATGCTAAATTAAAATCTCTAATTATTTTTACTTTTAGTACCTCTAGTAGTAATGCATCAATACCTTTTACTTTAGACATTGTAACTAATAAATATGGTGTAAATAAATCTTTAGCATCGTTCTCAGTACCTTTGGGTGCTACTATAAATATGGATGGCACGGCAATCATGCAAGGATGTGCAACATATTTTTTAGCTGCTTACTATGGTATTGAACTAGAGCTAGTTGATTTTATAGTAATAATACTAACTGCGACTGTTGCTTCTATTGGCACAGCAGGCATACCGAGTGCTGGAATTATAATGTTATCTTTGATTTTAACAGAACTAGGCATTCCGCTCGAAGGTATAACACTCTTGTTAGGTGTTGATAGATTGCTTGATATGATGAGAACAAGTGTGAATGTAAGTGGTGATACATGCATATCATGTGTGGTCGCCCATAGTGAAAATTTGATTGATACTAAGAAATTTAATCAGTAATCTATCGTCTTATGTAAAGATTGAATATCAGTTGCATCAAAGTTATCAATAAATAAAATTGCTTTACAAAACGCTTTAGCTCCAGAGATGGTAGTTGTCAGACAAACATTATAGTTATTTGCTTCTTTTCGAATAGAGAATGAATCATTTATAGAACGAGCTCCTTCTGTAGTGTTGATTATTAGGTGTACGTCCCCATTCTTAATCATATCCACAATATGCGGCTGACCCTCTTTAACTTTATTGATTCGATTACACTCAATGCCATTATCATCTAAGTATTTTTGTGTGCCTTTGGTTGCAAACAATTGAAAACCAATTTTTTGTAAATCTTTTGCAATTTCACAGACAGCAGGTTTATCTTTATCACGCACACTCAAGAATACATTTCCTGATTTAGGCAATATAACTCCAGCTGCTCTTTGAGCTTTGAAGTAAGCTTCTCCAAAACTATGTCCTATACCCATTACTTCTCCAGTAGATTTCATTTCTGGTCCCAAAAGTACATCAACTTCAGGGAATTTTGCAAAAGGCAAAACAGCTTCTTTAACTGAGAAGTATGTTGGATTGACCTCATTAAAAAGATTAAGCTCTTTTAATGATTTTCCTGACATAACTAACGCTCCCATTTTTGCCAGCTGAATTCCAATTGCTTTAGAAACGAATGGTGCGGTTCTTGAAGCACGCGGATTGACTTCTAATAAAAATATTTCATTATCTTTTATGGCGAATTGAGTATTCATTAATCCGACAACATTTAACTCCAAAGCTAATTTAGTTACTTGCATTCGTAATTGAGTCATGATCTCGTCTGATAGAGTATATGGAGGTATGGAGCAGCCTGAATCACCGGAATGAATACCAGCTTCTTCAATATGCTCCATTATGGCTCCTATAAAAACATCTTTGCCATCAGCAATAACATCTATATCAACTTCAATAGCATCATTTAGAAATCTGTCGAGTAGGACTGGAGAGTCATTCGAAACTGATACAGCTTCATCCATATATCTTTTCAAATCATCATCTGTTGTCACTATTTCCATTGCTCTTCCACCTAAGACATATGATGGTCTAACAACTAAGGGGTACCCAATTTCATTTGCGACATTTAAAGCCTCGCCTACATTTGTTGCTATAGAATTATTAGGTTGTTTCAATCCAAGCTTTTCTACTAAATCTTTAAATTTTTCTCTGTCTTCTGCTAGATCAATTGCTTCTGGCGATGTACCTATTATGTTAACTTTATTTTGCTTAAGTTTATTAGCTAGTTTTAAAGGAGTTTGTCCACCATACTGAACAATGACTCCATGAGGTTTTTCAACATCAATTATCGACATTACATCCTCAAATGTTAGAGGTTCAAAATAAAGCCTATCAGATATATCAAAATCCGTAGATACAGTCTCGGGGTTACAATTAACCATAATTGTTTCAAAACCTTCTTTCCTTAAAGCTAAAGATGCATGTACACAACAATAATCAAATTCTATCCCTTGTCCGATTCTATTTGGTCCTCCCCCCAATATTATAATCTTTTTATTGTCAGATGGGTTGGCTTCACATTCATCATCATAAGACGAATACATATATGCAGTTGTTGCTTCAAATTCAGCAGCACATGCATCAACTCTTTTAAATATTGGCAAGATGTTGTTTTTAATTCTTAACTCTCTTATGAAATCTTCATTGCATTTGAGATGTCTAGATAGCAATGAATCTGAAAAGCCTTTTTTCTTTAATCTAGCAAGGTCATCGATATTGATTTTTTTATTATCGATCTTACTTAGTCTTAGTTCTTCTTTTATTAGATCTTCAATTTGTGACAAAAACCATAAATCAATATGAGTAAGGTCAAATATTTCATTAAGTTTAAAACCTTGTCTAATAGCTGCTGCTACATATAGGATTCTATTTGGCGTAGGAGTCCTTAACTGATTTATAAGATTGTCCTTATTATCTTGATTCGGTAGATCAGGATTTTCTAATCCATCTATCCCTATCTCTAAACCACGTAAAGCTTTCTGAAAAGATTCTTGAAAATTTCTTCCAATTGCCATCACTTCCCCAACAGATTTCATTTGAGTAGTTAGTTTGCTGTCTGCCTCTTTAAACTTTTCAAATGCAAACCTAGGTATTTTAGTTACTACATAATCAATGCTCGGTTCAAATGATGCAGGAATTACTCCTCCAGTTATCTCATTTCTGAGTTCATCCAATGTATAACCAATTGCTAATTTAGCTGCAATTTTTGCAATGGGAAAACCAGTGGCTTTTGAGGCTAACGCTGATGACCTAGAAACCCGAGGGTTCATTTCAATTACTAGTATTCTTCCAGTGACAGGGCAAATAGCAAATTGAACATTTGAACCTCCGGTATCAACACCAATCTTGCGGAGTACTTTGATTGATGCATTTCTTAGCTCTTGATACTCCTTATCTGTTAATGTTTGAGCAGGTGCTACTGTAATTGAATCTCCAGTATGTACTCCCATAGGGTCAATATTTTCTATTGAGCAAATGATTATACAGTTATCATTCTTATCTCTAACCACCTCCATTTCAAACTCTTTCCATCCAATCACAGACTCTTCTATAAGAACTTCGCTTGTAGGTGATAAATCTAATCCTCTATTCACAATATTTTCAAAATCTTTGATATTATATGCGATACCTCCACCGGACCCTCCAAGAGTAAAAGATGGTCTGATTAATACAGGGAAACCTATTTTCTTTTGATGCTCTTGTGCTTCTTCATAATCATGAGCTATATAAGCTCTCGCAGTTTCTAATCCAATACTTGCCATAGCATTTTTGAACAGTTCTCGATCCTCTGCCATATCTATTGAGTCGACGCTTGCACCGATAATCTCAACATTATATTTTGCTAGAATCTTATGACGATTTAAATCCAGTGTCGTATTGAGAGCTGTTTGCCCTCCCATTGTAGGCAAAATAGCATCAGGTTTTTCTTTAATAATTATTTTCTCTACATTTCTCCAGTGAATAGGCTCTATATAAACTTTATCCGCCATTTCAGGGTCAGTCATTATTGTTGCAGGATTTGAATTAACTAAAATTACCCTAATACCCTCTTCATGCAAAGCTTTGCAAGCCTGAACACCAGAATAATCAAATTCGCAAGCTTGCCCAATAACAATTGGGCCTGCTCCAATAATTAGAACACTTTTTATTTTGTTATTCTTGGGCATTAATTTTATCTTCCATTTTTTGTACAAATTGCTCAAAGATTTCTCTAATATCATTTGGTCCTGGGCTGGCCTCGGGATGTCCTTGGAATCCAAAAGCAAAATGGTCCTTTATTTCGAAACCTTGCAATGAATTATCAAATAGCGAAATATGTGTTTTAACTATATTATTAGGTAGGCTGTTATCATCAACCATAAACCCATGGTTCTGACTTGTAATAAAAACTTTTTTATTATCAAGCTTCATTACAGGATGATTTGCACCATGGTGTCCAAATTTCATCTTAACTGTTGACGCGCCAGATGCTAAAGCTAAAAGCTGAAAACCCAAACAGATTCCAAACATAGGAATTTTATTCTTTAATAACTCTCTTATATTCTGAATTGCATAATCACAAGCTTTAGGGTCGCCAGGTCCATTGGATAGAAAAACTCCATCTGGCTTTAATTCTAAAACTTTATCTACAGGATAATCTGCTGGAACAACTTTAATTTTACAGCCACTATCTACTAGTAATCTTAAAATATTATGTTTTATACCAAAATCATAAGCAACAATACTATAATTACTCTTTGGTTTATCAAAAGTTCTGTTATATATGTTTATCGAAGTACTGTCCCATTTATATTCTTCTTTTGTTGTCACTTTTATCGCTAGGTCTAATCCCTCAAGACCCTTGAAATCTGAAAGTTTTTTCTTAGCTGCATCAAGATCATTTTTTCCAGAGATAATACAGCCATTCTGAGAACCTTTTGTTCTCAAGATTTTTGTTAGTTTTCTTGTATCAACGCCAGCAATTGCTAAAACTCCCTTGTCTTTTAAAAAGTCTTGTAGTTTGCCAGTTTTTCTCCAACTATTTGATATTATCTCCTCATCTCTGATGATAATTCCAGAAGCAAATATCTTGCTTGATTCAATATCGTCAGGATTGACTCCTGTGTTGCCAATATGAGGATTTGTGAAAGTTATAATTTGTCTATTGTAAGAGGGATCAGTGATTATCTCCTGATATCCCGTCATAGATGTATTAAATACTACTTCGCCAACTGATATGCCATCTGCACCAATAGAACGGCCGCTAAAGGTGCTACCGTCTTCTAACAATAGTATTGCATTTGTATTATTCAAGGTTATATCTAGTTTGTAAAAAAAAAGATGGCTCGTTTTGAGTCATCTTTGATTGTTTTTTTTTAGCTTGCATCTAAAGCTAAATGATACGACAGACTAGCCGTTCTGTCTAATCTTTAATACATATTTGTACAATTCTTTTTTATTAACATCATTAAATAAACGTATTATATTGACAATTTCGCTTGCTGAATGTTTTTTTGATAATTCTATAATTTGCTTATCAAAAATATTCATTTGGATAGCATGAGATATTGGAG
>JAYNVZ010000008.1:27943-48299 GCA_038101125.1 Gammaproteobacteria bacterium
GAGCGCCTATAATCATTGTAATTTCCCCATTCAACATATTTTCTGAAAATTTCTCCAAGAGGTTTGATGCTGTGTCGTGATATATTTCTTCATGAAGTTTTGTTAACTCTCTCATAACTGCTATTTGAATGTCTGGGCCTAGAGTATCTGTTATATCACTTAATAGAGATACTATCCGATGCTTGCTCTCAAAAACAACCGCAGGCAATGATGTGTCCTTTATGATTAATAATTGCTTTTCTCTTTCTTTTTGTTTTTTAGATAAAAAACCTAGAAACATAAATTTATTAATTGGGATTTTTGAGACAGATAAAGCAGTTGTGAGTGAACTTGGCCCGGGTATTGGCACAATATTGACTGATGGTTCTATGCATCTCGTTAATTCATATCCTGGATCAGAAATTGATGGAGTCCCAGCATCTGATATCAAACATATATTCAGCCCATTAGATAAATCTTCCATCACCCTTTTTATTTTTCTTTTCTCATTATCTTTATTGAAAGTGACTATTCGTTTATTTAGATTATATTCATTTAGTAGTCTTGATGAGCGGACTGAGCTTTCGGCTAATATATAGTCTGATAATTTTAAGATTTCAATTGCTCTTATGGTAATATCTTGAAGATTTCCAATCGGTGTGGAGACTATATAAAGTGTACCTGGCATATTGTTAAAACTATCTTATTTCTTCTTGCTAGGTTATATTGTAGTATTATCAAAGTCCAATAAATAAATTATGAGTAATATTGATATTATAAAGAGTAATTTTCAAGAGAATCAGAAAATTAGCTCTATTTCATCTAGTCAGATTCTAGAATCCATAGACATGGCAACGTCTAAAATATTATCAATGATTGATAGCTCAGGTAAGCTTCTTGTATGTGGCAATGGTGGTTCATCCGGAGATGCGCAACATATAGCATCTGAGTTTATAAATAGATTTGAATCTGAAAGAAAACCTCTGCCAGCTATTTCGTTAAATTCTGACACTGCAACACTTACCTCAATTGCAAATGATTATGGATATCAATATGTTTTTTCTAAACAAATTAAGGCTATTGGCAATCCTGATGATATTCTCATGGTGTTTACCACGAGTGGTAATTCTATAAATATATTAGATGCTATAGTTTCAGCCAAAGATAAGAATATACCAATCATACTAGTAAGCGGCGACAATGGTGGCAAGGCATGCGCCTTATTAGATCAAAACGATATTAAGATCCTTGTGCCATCTAATAGAACTAGCAGGATACAAGAGATGCATCTTGTTATCATACATTCAATTTGCGAGTGTATTGACATGCATCTAGCGAAGTAAATTACATATCTCTTTCGGTTTCTGTAAGACTAGCCTGAAATGATTCTCTATTAAATATTCTTTCACAGTAATCATCTATGATTTTTTTATTTTCTGTGATTTCTAAACCAAGGCACTTTGTCCTCCAAAGCAAAGGAGCTAAAGAACAATCCACTAAACCAAAATCTTCGCTCATAAAATAACTATCTGATATGAGTGGCACAATTTCCAAAAAATAAGATTTAATCTTTTCTTTAAATGAATCCTCTAAAGCACCATTTTGATATGCATTGTTGAATTCCGGGTACCATTGATGTTCGATCCTATCGAGAGCTAATCTAAATTTTGCCCTTGCTACAGGATCTACAGGTAATAATGGAGGATGAGGAAACCTCTCATCCAAGTACTCGATTATAACTCTAGAGTTCTGTAATACTAAATCTCTATCAACTAGTGTAGGAAAATCATCATATGGGCTAATAGACTTAATTTCTTCTGAAATTTTAGATATATCTATTTCATGTAGTTCTGCTGAAATTTCTTTCTCTTTGATTACTAACCTTGTTCTATGGCTGTGTAAACAGTCAGGCAATGAAAAAAGTAATATTGCTGATCTTCTATTTGCTAACGATGTCATATACTATTTTACATCCTTCCAGTATTCGCTTTTTAATAAAAATGCTATGAATGAAAAAACCCCTAAGAAAAGTATAACCCAAAAACCTATTCTGTATCTGTCTAATTGAGCTGGCTCGGCAACATAAACTAAAAAATTAACAAGGTCAGTCATAGCTTTGTCGTATTCTGCTGGCGTCATTGTTCCTTTATTAATATACTCATACCCACTAGTCTCTGAAGATTTTTTCTT
Source organism: Gammaproteobacteria bacterium (assembly GCA_038101125.1). Classification (GTDB taxonomy): domain Bacteria; phylum Pseudomonadota; class Gammaproteobacteria. Next base: position 30,113 of record JAYNVZ010000008.1, read on the forward strand.
TAAGCCTTCCATCCAAACTAGTACATGTGGCATGCCTACATTAGAATAGAGAGAATTATTAACCCCTAAAGGTCTAGTTTCATCTTTGTAAAACGATGTCAAAAAAGTATAAAGCCAGTCTGCCCCTCTAGATCTAGCAATTAGCGTTAGATCTGGCGGCATAACTCCAAAAGCTTCTGTAGCATGATCAGGGTTCACAGAATTCAAAATCAATGACCCAATTTTTGTAGCATCACCATCTTTATTTGTTGTGAAAATTAAATTATTCTCAATAGTTTCTGCGGGTAATTCTAAATGATCTACAAATTTTACATAACGCTGATATTTTAATGTATGACATCCCAAGCAATTATTTACATAAATTTGAGCGCCCCTTTGAAGTGAAGACTTGTTATTCAAATCAATAAGTACGCTTTTTAAAGGCATAGATTGTGAAGCAGCGAATATATGAGCTGGCGAGATCATAACAGCTATGATTAATAGTATCCTAATCATGCATTGTAACTCTATCAGGTGGTTCTTTGGTTTTTTCATTCGCGCTTGTAAAATATAATGCTACAAAAAATCCAAAATAAATTAATGTAAATAATCTACCAACCCAGGTTAATACAGGTGTAGCTGGATTCATTCCAATATAGCCTAACCCAAAGAAACTAATCACAAAAAGTGTCAAAAGTATTTTGTATGACATACCTCTATATCTTATAGATTTTACTGAACATCTATCAATCCAAGGCAAGACGAATAAGACGAATATTGCAGCGCCCATCGCGAGTACTCCGCCAAGTTTATCTGGAATAGCTCTAAGAATTGCATAAAAAGGCGTGAAGTACCATACGGGTACTATATGTTCAGGAGTTTTCAGAGGATCTGCTGGCACAAAATTATCTTTCTCTAAGAAGTACCCGCCTAGCTCTGGCATAAAAAATACTACGAATGTAAAAATAAGCAAAAACACAGATAAGCCAAATATATCTTTAACCGTATAATATGGATGGAAAGGGATTCCATCTAATGGAACTCCATTTGCATCTTTATTCTTTTTAATCTCTATTCCATCTGGGTTATTTGATCCATTTGTATGAAGAGCTGCTAGATGCAAGTAAATCAAAGCAAATAATAATAATGGAAGAGCAATTACATGAAACGCGAAAAATCTATTTAGAGTAGCATCTGAAATTACATAGTCTCCTCTAATCCATAACGCTAGGGATTCTCCAATGTATGGAATTGCACCAAATAAAGATATGATTACTTGTGCTCCCCAATAAGACATTTGACCCCATGGCAATAAATAACCCATAAAGGCTTCTGCCATTAATAAGACGAATATGAGCATTCCAAACAACCACAGAAGTTCTCTAGGATTTTTATAGGAGCCATATAGCATGGCTCTAAACATATGAAGATAGATAACAATAAAAAAGAAAGATGCGCCAGTCGAGTGTAAGTATCGAATTAGCCAACCCCATTCCACATCTCTCATTATGTATTCTACAGAGGCGAACGCTGATGCCGCATCAGGTTTATAGTTAATTGTTAAAAAGATTCCAGTAACAATCTGAAGTATAAAAATAAAAATAGCCAAAGCGCCAAAATAATAAAAGAAATTAAAGTTTTTAGGCGCATAATACTGAGATAAGTGATTTTTAACAAAATTACTAACTGGAAGTCTTTCGTCAATCCATGTTATAAACTTATCCATTAGCTTTTTTCTCCGTCTTTACCCACAATTATTTTATTATCTGATGCAAAATAATATGGAGGGACTTCTAGATTAGAAGGTGCTGGCATGGCCTTGTGAACTCTACCGGACAAATCAAATTTTGAACCATGACAAGGACAAAAGAAGCCTCCGTTCCAATCCAGCCCTAATTCCGCAGATTTAGCATTTGGTTTGTATAAAGGAGAACAACCTAGGTGAGTGCACACGCCTACCAAAACCAAAAATTCTGGGTTAATAGATCTATATTTGTTTTTCGTATAAATAGGCTGATGTTCTTCAAGTGATTTAGGATCACTCAAAACTTTATCATCTTCAAGAGTATTTTTGATCATTTCCTTAGTTCTTCTTACAACCCATACAGGCTTCCCTCTCCATTCAACAACCTTATAAGACCCTGGTCTTAATGCGGATACGTCTATCTCAACAGGTGCTCCTGCAGCCTTGGCTTTTTCGCTAGGTGACATCGTAGACAGAAACGGAATTACAGCAAAAACTCCACCAACTCCACCCATAATCTGAGTCAGATTTGTTAAAAATTTCCTTCTGTTAGATGGTTTATTTGAGTTGCTCATGTATTTTCAAATAAGTTGCTTTTCTTAATCGCGTTTATACTAACATAAATTTTATTGAGTGTCTTATAGTAATATGTAATATAATTCTAATAATTAAAACCTTACTTCAAAGAGGTAATATATTATGAAAGAAATTAAAGGATATGCCATAGTTGGAGCTATTACAGCTATCATTATCTATTTTCTTGCACCTAATATTGTTGGTAATCGAATAGAAGTAGTGGAATCTATCCATCATCCTAACAACTACAATAACTCTAATAGTTATTCTGATGTTTTCAAAAAAGTTAATAAGTCAGTTGTGTCTATCTATACAAGAAAATCCACAGCCAGAAAAAATATATATTTTATAGACCCAAGAGAAAGAGCATTGGTGAAAAAAAAATATTCTCCAACAGGCCAAGGCTCTGGAGTAATATTCAGTTCACAGGGACATATTATAACAAATTTCCATGTCATAGCTGGATCAGAAGAAATTTTAGTTAAGGATTATGATGGGAAAGAATATGGTACGGTAATTGTTGGTATTGATCCATTAACAGATCTTGCAGTATTAAAAATCGATAAGAACTCATCAGGCATTACTCTTGGAAATATTAAGAATATTAATATTGGTGATATAGCTCTAGCTATAGGTAATCCTTTAGGGGTTGGACAAACTATTACTTTAGGGATAATATCAGCAACCGATAAAGAAATTTCACCGAATGCTTATTCATATCAAAGATATGTTCAGACTGATGCAGCAATCAATCCAGGAAACTCAGGAGGGGCTCTTGTAAACTCCAATGGCGAGTTAATTGGAATTAACACCTCAATAATTTCTATTTCTGGAGGTGCTGATGGCATTGGCTTTGCAATACCAATTGATATAGTTAAACATGTTTTTCGAGAGATCATTCAAAATGGAGAAGTAATACGTGGATATGTAGGAATTTCTGCAGAAATTAATTACAGAGGATTAGGCGTACTAGTTAATGGTGTAATACCAGATAGTCCTGCAGATATTAGCGGGATTAGAATAAATGATATCATCAAAAAAATTAATGGAAAACCTGTTGCAGAAATTAAAAATATTCAAAAAATAATAGGTAATTCAAAGCCTGGTCAAGTTATTGATATGCAAATACAGCGAGATGGCAAATTAACCAATGTCAATATTTTGGTTTCTAAAATGGATTATTATTAGAAAGCTATTCACCTCTATATTTTGCAGACAATGCGTGAGCTTGGAGTCCTTCAGCTAAAGCTATTGATATTGATATCTTACTAAGATGTGTGGCTGTCTTTTTTGATACATTGATTATACTCGAGCGTTTCTGAAAATCCTCTACCCCAAGAGGCGAAGAGAATTTTGCAGATCCAGATGTTGGTAACACATGGTTTGGTCCAGCACAATAATCACCGAATACTTCTGGACTGTACTCACCTAAAAATATTGCTCCAGCATTGTTTATATTCTTTAATAGTGAATTATGATTCTTGCACATAATTTCTAAATGCTCTGGAGCGATAGAATTTATTAAATTAGAAATTTCTTTATCGCTTTTTGTTTTAATAAACATTCCTCTGTTATTGAAAGATTTAGTGATAATATTTTTTCTCAACATTGATGGTAGTAGTTTTTTGATTGAGTCTTGTACATTTTTAAGAACTTGTATACTTGAGCTGATAAGTATAGGTTGAGCTAATTCATCATGCTCAGCTTGAGAAAACAAATCCATAGCAACCCAATCAGGATTATTAGTTTTATCAGCAACAACAACAACTTCAGAAGGACCGGCTATATTATCAATTCCAACATCACCGAACACAGTTTTCTTGGCTAAAGTTACATAAATATTTCCAGGTCCAACGATTTTATCGACAGACTCTATAGTTTTAGTGCCATAGGCTAATGCTGAAACTGCATGAGCTCCTCCCATTCTATAAATTTTATCTACCCCACACAAATCTGCAGCTATAATTGCAAGAGCATGCTCTTCAACAGAATTAATCGGGCAACTCATGATAATATTTTTTACACCAGCGACTTTTGCAGGAATTACATTCATCAAAACTGTAGACGGATATGATGCTTTACCCGCAGGAACATACACTCCAACTGAGTTTATTGGAGTAACTTTTTCTCCTAGAATTGTGCCTTCATGTTTATCCGACCAACTAATAGTTTTCTGTTGTTTAGCAAACTTACGAATTCTAGATATAGATTTTTTTAGATTCATAATTTGAGATTTATCTATATATGAGTATGCTTCTTTAATCTGTTTACTTGTGATAAGAATATCTTTGGTATTTTTGATTTTATATCCATCAAATTTATTGACATAGTTAACTAGAGAGGAATCTCCTTTGCTTCTGATATTAGATATAATCGTATCAACTAAATCTTGGGCCTTTTTATTTGTACTTGAATTAATCCTAATACGATTTTTGAATTTTTTTTCAAAATCTTTTTTCGAAGTATCTAGTGTGAAATATTTTATTTTCATTTATTACTTTCAATTGCCTTATCAAGAGAATCTATCAATTCTTCTGTTTCATCCCATCCTATGCATGCATCTGTTATACTTTGTCCATATACTAGGCTCTCGGGGCTAGATATATCTTGCCGTCCCGACACAAGGTTACTCTCCAACATTACCCCACAGATAGATTGATTGCCATTGTTAATCTGAGAGACTATGTCGTCAACTACTAACCTCTGTTTTGTATGATCTTTTTGACTGTTAGCATGACTTGCATCAATCATAATATTATTTGGCAATGAATTATCAATTAATACGCCTGAAACTTTAGAAACATCTTTGGATTGATAGTTTGTATTTTTGCCACCTCTGAGTATTATATGACAATCTTTATTACCTGTTGTTGAGAAAATAGCTGACTTACCTTCTTTAGTAACAGAAAGGAAGTTATGGGCTTTACTAGCAGCTTTGATTGCATCAACTGCAATCTGAATACCTCCATCTGTTCCATTTTTGAAACCTACTGGGCATGATAACCCTGAAGCAAGTTCTCTGTGACTTTGACTTTCTGTTGTTCTAGCGCCTATTGCCCCCCAACATATTACATCAGATATATATTGCGGACTTATAAGATCCAAATATTCATGACCCGCAGGAATACCCATTTCAGCAAGATCTATTAATAGCTTTCTTGCAATCTTGATACCTTTATTAATGTTAAAGCTATTATCTAGGTCTGGATCATTTATTAACCCCTTCCAACCTATGACAGTTCTTGGTTTTTCAAAATATACCCTCATAACAATCAAGATATTGTTTTTTACTCTTTCTTTAACCTTTAGGAGTTTCTCAGCATACTCTATTGCCGCATCAACATCATGAATTGAACATGGGCCAACTATAAGCATTAATCTTTTATCATCTCCATTGAGTATCTTTATAATTTCCGATCTACAATCTATAACGGTTTTAATCGCTGATTCTGACAGAGGGAGTTCTGTGATCAAATCACTTGGTGATATCATTTCCTTCAATGATGATATTTTTAGGTCGTCTGTTAATTTACTTATTGTCATAATTAATCCAATTTTATTTTTTCTAAAAGTTTATTTATTTCTTTTCTATTAAGCTTATATGATGTTTTGTTCACAATGAGCATCGATGTAATTTTCTCAATTAATTCTATCTCTACTAGACCATTTTGTTTCAAAGTTTGCCCAGATTCTACAAGATCAACTACCACGTCGGATAATCCTAGAACTGCTGCTAATTCAATAGATCCATAGAGTTTGAGCACAGAACATGGCAAGCCTTTACTCTGGAAGAATTTTTTAGTGATTACAGGGTATTTTGTTGCAACTTTCATATTGTTTTGTAAAGTAACTCCACTCTTTCCTGCAACAACTAATCTGCATGCAGCAATATTTAGATCTGCTATGCGTATATGATTATTTAAGTTAGATTCAGATAGGGTATCTTTCCCTACAATACCAAAGTCAACTTTACCTGACTCAATATAAATAGGAACATCGCTGGCTCTTACTATTATTATCTCTAAATTTTTATAATTAGTTTCAAATATTAACTTACGAGATGTAAATGGAGATTCAAGACATTCTATGCCTGAGGCGCTTAATATTTCAAGCGCTTCTTCAAGAATTCTTCCTTTTGATATTGCTAATAATAATTTCTTCATATTTTTTACATTGGCTCTCTACTAATATCAGCGCCAAGTTGCTTTAATTTCTCTTCTATGCAATCATATCCTCGGTCAATATGATATATTCTCTCAATTTCGGTGGTTCCTTCAGCCGCTAAGCCAACTAAAATTAAACTAGCAGAAGCCCTCAAATCTGTTGCCATTACCGGCGCACCTACCAAGTTATCAACACCTGATATTATCGCACAATTCTTCTCCAACCTAATTTCTGCCCCCATTCTAGTCATTTCTTGTACATGCATAAAGCGGTTTTCAAATATATTTTCTTTTATTATGCTTGTCCCATCCGCTATTGTATTTAATGCTGTGATTTGTGCTTGCATATCTGTTGGAAATAATGGGTATGCACCTGTTTCAATATTCACAGGTTTAGGCTTTACACCTTTCATGTCCAATGTGATTGAAGTTTTGGATGATGAAATTTTAGCTCCAGATTCTTTTAGTTTTTGAATTATTGTCTCGACATGCTCAGGTATTGTATTCTTAACAGTAATTTTACCACCCGTAATTGCAGCTGCTACGAGAAAAGTCCCTGTTTCAATTCTATCTGGCAAAGCGCTATAAGAGATTCCTTTAAGTTCTGAGACACCTTTGATTTTGATAGTATCTGTGCCATGACCTGTTATTGACGCTCCCATTTCATTTAAAAAATTACCCAAGTCAACGACCTCAGGTTCTTTTGCAGCATTATAAATAACCGTATTTCCCTCAGCTAAAGTCGAAGCCATTAAAATATTCTCAGTGCCAGTAACTGTTGATTTTGGAAAGTTTATATCTGTACCAATTAGTTTTGTTGTTGTGGCAATTATATAGCCATTTTCTATTTTTATTGAAGCGCCCATCCTAGTCAGTGCATCCAAATGCATTTCTACAGGTCTTGTACCGATAGCACAACCTCCTGGTAATGACACTTTTGCTTGTCCAAATTTTGCTAATAATGGACCTAAAACTAATATTGATGATCTCATAGTTTTAACGAGATCATATGGAGCATAAAAATTCTTAATTGTTGAGGGGTCAAGATCGATATTCATATTATCATCGAGGGTTACACTCACTCCCATTGATCTTAATAACCTAACTGTTGTCGTTACATCATGAAGATGTGGAATATTTTTTAATACGACACTTCCGCTGCTAGCCATGACAGATGCGCATAACATAGGCAGAACAGCATTTTTAGCACCGGAAACTGTTACTTCACCATTTAAAGGCACCGTGCCATTTATTATTAATTTATCCATATTTATCTTTTAAAAGGTTCTTTGATTAGATATTCTAAAATCTTATACAGAATAATGCCATGATTAAAAATATTTCACACATATATTTACATTACATCCTAAATTATCCTAAATATGTAATTGTATTAATGATACTTATGCTTGGAATAATGATAACAAATATTCCAAATTTTAAATTGGATGCATCTGCTGATTCTCTAATATTGGAAAATGACAAGGACTTAGCAAAATATAGAAATATAATCCAAGATTATGGTACTAATGACTTCATTGTAATGACGCTCTCTCCAAATAATGGAGATATATTTGATGAAGAAAATATAAGCATCATTAAAAGTCTCAAAAAAAAGATATTGTCTATTGATAATGTTGAATCTGTAATTTCATTAATTGATGTTCCATTGGTAGAAAGCTCCGATACTCCTCTCATAGAAATGATCAATAATGTGCCTACATTATTATCGAATAATACAGATAAAATTAAAGCTAAAAAAGAAATTTTAGATAGCCCAATTTATAAGAACTTAATAATATCTGAGGATGGGACTACAACTGCGCTGCAAATTAATTTAAGCTCCAATCATGAGCTACTAGCACTAAACAAAATCAGAGCTTCTTTGGTATCCAAGAAAATTAGTGGTGATATTACATCATCAGAAGTATTGAGACTTGAAACAATCAAATCTGAATATAAAACGCTTATATGACAAACAAATTCATAATCTTCTCAAGCAGGCTAGAGATGTTCAGAAGGAATTCATGGAAATACATGACATTGAATTACGCATGGGTGGAATTCCAATGATTGCAGATGACATGATATTATATGTTAAAAATGATTTAATAAATTTTGGTTTAGGTGTATTCATATTTATTGTGCTAACTTTGATAGTTATCTTTAGATCAATAAAATGGGTTGTGCTTCCAGTGTTAAGTTGCATCTATGCCGTTATTTTTATGATAGGTTTGTTGGGCCTATTAAATTGGGAAGTAACAGTAATATCATCTAATTTTATTTCATTGATGCTTATTCTTACCCTTTCCATGAATATCCATTTGATTGTCCGTTATAGACAGATTAGTTCAGAATCGTCGGAACAAGTTGAAGCTGTCTATGAAACAACGAAACAGATGGTTTGGCCATGTCTTTATACAGCCCTGACAACTATAGTTGCATTTGCTTCCTTGGTTCTAAGTGACATTAAACCTGTAATAGATTTTGGTTACATGATGACTCTAGGATTAATTGTAACCTTTATAACTACATTTTTTCTATTTCCAAGCATCTTATGTTTACTTAAAAAAAATAATGAAAATACTTCAAAAACTACTGCTTTTGCATTTACGAAGTTTTTAGCAGATATCACAGTCAAGAAAGGTTCTTCTATAACAACAATTAGTATTTTTATATTAATTTTAACAATATATGGCATATCTCAATTAAAAGTTGAAAATAGTTTTATTAATTATTTCAAAACTAATACAGAAATTTATAAAGGTATGAAAAAGATAGACGATAAATTGGGTGGGACAACTCCATTAGAGATAATAATTCAATTTCAGGAAGATGATGCATCTAATGATGTGTCAGATGATTATGGTCTAGATTTATTGGATGAAGAGGAGGCTGATGTAAGTCAACAATGGTTTACCAAGAATAAAATTAATAAAATAAAAAAAGTTCATGATTATATAGACTCATTATCAGAGACTGGGAAAGTTTTGTCTTTGGCATCAACAGTAAGAGTTGCGGAAAAATTAAATGAAGGTAAAGAATTAGATAGCCTAGAACTAGCTTTATTATACAAAAGAGTTCCAAAAAGCGTCAAAGATGTCGCGATTAGTCCCTATGTATCATTTGAAAGGAATCAAGCGAGAATAAATGTCAGAATATTAGACTCTAATCCAGATTTGAGGAGAGATAATCTCATTCGTAAAATCGAAGATGACATGTTAAATAAACTAGGATTCAATAGAGATTCATTTTATTTAACTGGGGTATTGGTATTATACAATAATATGCTTCAAAGCTTATTTAATTCACAAATTTTATCTATGGGTTTTGTGATGATTGGCATAACCGTCATGTTTTTGATACTTTTTAAATCTCTATCCTTAGCGGTAATAGGGATTATACCAAACCTGCTAGCTGCTGGTTTTGTTTTAGGGCTAATGGGTCTGATTAAACTTCCTCTAGATATGATGACAATAACAATTGCTGCTATTGCTATAGGTATAGCAGTTGATAACAGCATACATTATATTTATAGGTTTAGAGAAGAATACAATAAGACAAAAAACTACAGCGAATCAGTCTATCGATCACATGACAGCATTGGTAGGGCAATATTTTTCACCGGTATAACCATAATTTTTGGTTTTTCAATACTTGTGCTATCAAATTTTATTCCAACCATTATCTTTGGCTTACTAACTGGACTTGCAATGTTTATTGCATTAGTAGCGGTATTAACACTATTACCTAAACTACTCATTTCTTTTAAACCATTTTAAATTTATTAATTTAAGATTATCGTTTATCTTCCAATTCTTCTATTAAAGAGTCAATTCCATCTCTTTCAATATGACTTTTAAAATCTGATCTATAATTTTTAATGAGACTTATTCCATCGATATTAATGTCATAAACTTTCCATCCTGAAGATTTATTAAGTTTTAGGCTATAATTAACACTCAATTCTCCTTCATTGAGAAGATAAACTGACTTTACTCTTGCTATATCTGGGCGTTTACCTTTCTTATAAGGCAAAAACTTTATTTTTTCACCATCAAAACTTGTTAGCGACTTCATATATGTTTTAACCATGAGGCTTCTAAAAGCTTGTTGAAATTTCATACGAAGGGTTGGACTCATAGATGTCCAGTTATTTTTACCTAATACAATTTTTGACATAAGTTCGATATCAAGTTTTGGTATAACTAATTCATCAACTTTTGTCCTTAGATAATTTTCATCACTGTCTAGGCTAGCTTTATTTTCTGATATAAACTCTGATATTTCTTTTACGCTATTTTTCAGAAATACATCTGGACTATCACTAGCAAATGAATATGAAGAAAAAAGAATAAAAATAGCAATTATGTATTTAAGTATTTTCATAGTTACAGGTATAATACCAATATTATAGGAAATTAATTAAATATATTTAAGCAATAATTATGAAATATTCAAAAATTGATCAATTTTTACCAAAGCACTCAATTTTATCCTCTATTATTTTAGTATTTTTATTATCTAGTTGCAGCACAACAGGTAGTTCTAAAAATGATCCGCTAGAGCCTTTTAATAGAGCGATGTTTGAGTTTAATGAAGTTGTAGATGATAATGTCTTAGAACCTGTTGCAAAAACATATAAATATATAACTCCGGATCCCATTGAAACTGGAGTATCAAATTTTTTTAGTAATATTGGAGAAGTGAGCACGATAGCGAACGATGTATTCCAGTTTAAATTTCAACAAGCTGGTTATGATTTTCTTAGATTCTCTATAAATACCACTATAGGAATTCTTGGTATTTTCGATGTTGCTACGCCTATGGGATTGAAAAAAAATAAGGAAGACTTTGGGCAAACTTTGGGTTACTGGGGTGTGCCACAAGGGCCTTACTTAGTATTACCTTTTTTTGGATCAAGCTCCTTTAGAGATGCTCCAGGTTTATATGCAGATAGACAAATTTCGCCTGTAGAACAGCTTCATAATAAAGAAGAGCTTGCATTAGATACTTTGAATATAATTGATATACGCGCAAGACTACTAAGAGCAACAAAAATACTTGATACTGCCGCTAAAGATAAATATATCTTCATCAGAGAATCTTATCTGCAAAAGCGTGAATCCATGGTTAATGATGGAGAATCGGAAGAAGATTTTGAAATTGATGTAATAGGTGTAGATTATTAAGCTTTAACATAAGTCTCCTTATGACAATCACAGTCTTTTTATTATTTGTTTTGGGTCTAGCACTGATCAGCTATGGAGCAAATGTGCTTGTTTCATCTACTGAGAATATCTCAAAAAAATATAATATCTCTTATTTTTTATCTAGTTTTATTTTTATTGGCTTAGCTACATCTTCTCCTGAAATATTTATCTCGATCATATCCAGTCTCGACGGTAAATCTAATATAGCTATTGGTAATGCATTAGGATCAAACATTGCAAATATCGCATTTGTATTTGCTATAAGTTGTTTGTTTCTTAAAAAAGATATATTACATGTTAATCGATTTATTGATCGAGAAACATATGGTTTCATGTTTATTCTTATAATAATTTCTATGCTAGTATTTTTAATACTTAAAGACGGCATGATCTTGGTTAATGAGGCTATACTTTTAATAATTTCTTTTTTTATACTTATATTTTTATATAAGAAATTCTTCTACCAAGATTCAAAAAATTATAAAAAGTTAGAATCAGAAGATTCAAAAAGTAATACGAGGGTATTTGCAAGCCTGATATTAGGATTACTAACTCTTTTAGTTGGAACTGAGTTATTGTTAAACAGTAGTGTTATAGTTGCGAAACATTATGGTATATCAAATTACGTAATAGGCCTTTCAATTACTGCAATAGGCTCGAGTATTCCTGAATTAGCATCAAGCATCGAGTCTGCTAGAAAGAAAAATATTGATTTTATAATTGGAAATATTCTTGGGTCTAATATATTTAATTTTACTATAGTAATAAGTCTAGCTGGTTTATTTTCATATGTGCTCCCTAAACCTCTATATTTTGCAGATTTATTACGAGATATAATTATGATCCTAATTACAATGGTGAGCTTTTATATTATAATAAAAAATCATAATTATTTATTTAGTAAGATTTTATGTACACTATTACTTGGATTATTCACAATGTATCAAATTAGTTTGTATGGTGTAAGTTTATGAGAAATATCAACAAAGGATCTATTGCCAAAAAAACAATCAAAAAAGAGGCTCAGGCATTAAATCAACTATCAAAAAAGATTGATCATAACTTTGAAAAAGCATGTGATATTTTATTGGCTTGTAAAGGCAAAATAATTACAATTGGTCTTGGAAAATCTGGGCATGTTGCTAAAAAAGCATCTGCAACTTTTTCAAGCACAGGCAGTCCTTCGATATTCCTACATGCTGCAGAAGCATTGCATGGTGATATGGGTTTGGTTGAGAAATCTGATGTTGTTATATTTTACTCAAACTCTGGTGAAACAAAAGAACTATTACTTTTATTGCCCTTATTCAAGATTCTTAAAATCCCGCTAATTACCATAACGGGCAATAAAAGATCGACACTTTCTAAAAACTCAAATGTGGTAATAGATTCTGGGGTCAAATCTGAAGCATGTCCTCTAGATTTAGCTCCTACCTCTAGCGTTATATCTGCTATAGCAATGTCAGATGCACTTGCGATTACTCTTTTAGAGTGTAGAGGTTTTACATCTAAAGACTTTGCGAAATCACATCCTCAAGGAAGTTTAGGTAAAAGACTCCTTCGTAAATCTGAAGATATAATGTTTACTAAGAAATTACCTTATGTTTACAAGGACCTACCTTTGATGAAAGCCATTGATGTAGTTATGAGATATAATTATGGTATTGTCATAATATTGAATGCTTCAAAACAACTCAAAGGAATATTTACCGATGGCGATCTAAGGAGAGTGCTAAAAAAACACGATAATATTTCATCATTAAACTTATATAGCGTAATGACCAAAAAACCCTTGGTGGTCTCAGTAGATATCATGGCAGCTGAAGCATTAAACATAATGGAAAAAAATGAGATAACTTCTTTAGTAGTTATTAATCATGATAAAACTGTAGCTGGCTTATTAACTCTTAATGAACTTCTGAGAAATGGAATTGAATAATGAACTACACTAAATATCATGAACAAATGAACTCTATCGATCAAAAAATAATTGAAAAAGCTAAAAATGTTCAATTACTTATACTAGATGTGGACGGGGTATTAACTGATGGTGGAATTATATTAGATGAAAATGGTGCTGAATCAAAAAGGTTTTTTGCACAAGATGGGCATGGTTTGATGTTAGTTAGAAACTTAGATATTGAATTAGCAATAATTAGCGGCAGATATTCAAAAGCAGTAGAATACAGAGCTAAGGACCTTAAGTTTACAGAAGTTATACAGGGCTCAAGGGATAAATTAGGAGATTTTAAAGAAAGATTTTCAAAAAAATATAGTCTAGATCAAGTCTGCTTTGTTGGGGATGATATAGTGGATATTGAATTAATGGAAAAGGCAGGATTATCAATTACAGTGCCTAATGCGAACTATAATAAATTAGTTGATTACTCAGATTGGGTTACACCAAGATCTGGTGGTTTTGGCGCTGTTAGAGATGTTTGTGATTTGATTGTACTCGCAAAAAATGATAAAAAATCTAATAAATAATTTCCTTCTGAAATTTTCCAGGAAGACTATTCTAATAAGTATAATAGTGTTATCGTTCTTTTTGTTAATTAATAATATTTTATCAGAAGCATTGAATTATAATTCGCTTAATAAAGACTCTAGTGTTTCTAATCATTTCTTAAATAATTTTGAAATGTCTGAAACAGATGTTAATGGACAATTAACATGGACGCTTTCTGGAGATAAGCTTGAAAAGTTTCCAAATAGTTTACGATCAGAGGTCACAATGCCATTTATGAATATAAGATCATCTGAAAAATCATTTTGGATAATCCAAGCAGAGCATGCGATTGATCCTGACTCTCTTTTTAAAACAATATACTTAAAAGATAATGTAATATTTGATAAATATGATAACAATAGAGTAAATGAAGTTAATATAATAACGTCAAAAGCTATCATATATCCTGATCAAGAAATTATAGAAACAAGTGAGTTTGCAACCATAACCACACCGAATTCTAAAACTTCTGGTAATGGAGTAATAGCGAATATGAAGATAGGGGAAATTAGAATACTTTCTAATGCAAAGAGGATATCAAATACTGATGAGCGTACTGAAGAATTAGAGGGCGAGACAATGCTGTATGATCTTAATAAAAAAACATGGGTTTTGCTTAAAAAAGAAGGTCAAAATGATAAGATACAAATACAAAATAGAGTCAAGACTATCTTAAAAACTAAAAAGGCTAAATAATGCACCTGAACTGTACAGATCTGGTTAAAAAATATAATGATAAAAAAGTTGTTGATAAAGTAAGCATAGATCTTCATGCAAAAAAGGTCGTTGGCCTGTTGGGTCCTAATGGAGCCGGAAAGACAACAACATTTTATATGCTTGTGGGTCTGATAAAATGTAATAGCGGTCTAATTAAAATAAATGATACTGACATTACAAACCTTCCAATGCACTTGAGATCTAACCTCGGTATAAGTTATTTGCCACAAGAACCCTCTATATTTAGAAACTTAAATGTTAGAGATAATATTATGGCCATCCTTGAAACTAGGAAGCATCTTTCTCTAAAACAAAGACAAATAAAACTAGATTCACTAGTATCAACATTGCAGATAGAAAATATACTTCATAGTAATGGGGCTAGCTTATCAGGAGGAGAGAGAAGGCGGGTAGAGATAGCCAGGGCTTTGGCTATTGAACCAAAATTCTTATTGCTTGATGAACCATTTGCTGGAATAGACCCAATTTCAATCATTGAAATACAAAAGATCATAAAAGATTTAATAAATGCAGACATAGGCGTGCTTATCACTGATCATAATGTCAGAGAGACATTAAAAGTATGTGATGAATCTTATATTATTAGTGATGGAAAAGTCATAGCGCATGGTAAACCATCTGAAATTGTCAAAGATAAAATTGTTCAAAGCGTATACTTGGGTGATAACTTTAAATTATGAGCCTCAAGACAAAACAAAGCTTATCAATTAATAATAAATTAGCAATGACGCAACAAATTCAGCTTGCAATAAAATTATTACAACTAAATTCAATTGATTTACAAAAAGAAATAGAAGATAAAATCCTTGAAAATCCATTTCTTGAGAATGAAAATTCATCTGAGCATGTGGAGGTTTCGTCTGAAGCTCCTATGTTTTCTTCAAGTTACCCTACTTCTACCGGAGATACAGTTCAAGATGCCTATGAACACCTTCCTGCATCACATCAATCACTTCAGGAATATTTAATGTGGCAAATAAATTTATCATCTATGTCTCAACAAGATCAATTCATTGCATATAATATTATAGATTATATTAATGATGATGGTTTCTTGACTGAAACTGTTGAGGATCTATTTATATTGTTAAAACGAAATTTAGAAACTACCTTTCAAGAGATATTTGCGGTTCTTCATAAAATTCAACATCTAGACCCAATAGGTGTTGGCGCGACCTCATTAAAAGACTGCCTATTAATACAACTTGAACATTTTCATAAAGATCATGATAACTTCGATTCTGCTAAACATATGATTGAAAAATTAGAAGATGATATTAAACCAACCATGGTAAGTTTTGATGCTTTTATTTCAGAATTTGAGAGAGAGAATAATGCCCAAGATATTATAAAATCTCTTAATCCAAGGCCAGGAAATATTATTTCTAATATATTGCATCATGAACATATAACACCGGACATTATCATAGTGAAAAGAGATTCTAAATGGATAGTAGAATTAAATCCTTCAATAAACCCCAAAATAAGAATCAATAAAGCATATAAGGAATTGATGGAAAAAATTAAGAGTAAACCTGATCAAGAATATATAAAAAATAATTTACAAGATGCAAATTTCTTTTTAAAAGCACTGAATAATAGAAATATCACTATCCTCAAGACAGCAAAAGCAATATTTCATAAACAGAAAGATTTTCTTAATCAAGGTGAAATTGCAATGAAGCCATTGTCACTAAAAGACATAGCACTAGAAATCAATATGCATGAATCAACAGTTTCTAGATGTACAAATAATAAATATGTTCAAACACATAGAGGTGTTTATGAAATGAAATACTTTTTTTCTTCAGAAATTAGTACAGATCATGGAAAAATGATATCCTCTACAGCAATCAAATCAATGATAACAAAAATTATTGCAAATGAAGATAAAAATAAGCCATTGAGTGACTCAGATATATCAAAAAACTTTAATGAAAATGGAATTAAAGTTGCAAGACGCACAGTAGCAAAGTATAGAGAAACATTATTAATACCAACATCAAAATATAGGAAAATAAAATAAACATGAGCGAAATAACAAATTTTTTAACCGAAGATTCTATAATAATGGATTGTGATTCAAAGAGTCAAAAAAACACCTTGGAAGTTATAAGTAATAAAATGGCTGAACTGACATCAACAAATAAAGATGAGATATTTCAAAAGTTATATGAGAGAGAAAAGTTAGGCACAACAGCATTTGGGAATGGCATTGCAATACCTCATGCTAGGGTTGAAGGTATCCAGAATGCTAAGATTATAATATTGAAATTAACGGAAGCCATAGACTTCAATTCAATAGATGGCAATAAAGTTGATATTGTAATGTCGTTATTTATTCCAAACGATAATAACGAAATGCATGTAGAGTTGTTATCTAGGATAGCATCCCTATTAGATGATCAAGTATTTCGAGAAAAAATACGCACAGCAAATACTGCAAGTGATGTTATGATGATTGTTGGTAGTCACTAATTAAAATAAATTTATGAAAAGGTCCCAATCTAAACTAATAATCATTACTGGTTTATCTGGATCAGGTAAAACAATAGCTCTTCATGCTCTCGAAGATCAAGGATATTTTTGTATTGATAATTTATCTCCAAAGATGATTATAACTATTCTTGAAAGAATGAATGATCCAATAGAAAAGTCTTATCATAAAGTTGCTATAAGTATTGATATAAGGTCTATAAAGTTAGACAAGAATTTTAAAAAATCTGTTGATAATTTATATAAAAAAATAGCTAACCTAAATATTAAAACAAATACAATTTTTTTGCATTCTTCAATCAAGGTATTATTATCAAGGTTTAATGCAACAAGACGACTGCATCCACTCACAGGAAATAAAATCAATCTTAAAGAAGCAATTTCTAAAGAGATGGACATCATGCAAGTGTTAAAAGAGAATTCTAACCTAATTATAGATACTGATGATCTACTGCCACTGGATCTAAAAAGACAAATAAATATGAGATTCTCATATGCACAAAAAAAGGAAGACATGCTCATTCAAATTCAATCTTTTGGATATAAGAATAATATCCCTAATGATAGCGATTTTGTATTTGATGTGAGATGTCTTGCAAACCCCTTTTGGGATAAAAGCTTGAGAGCTCTGTCTGGTAAAGATAATAATGTAAAGTCATTTATTAAAAAAGACCCTGCTTCACTAGAAATGATAACTAATATTGTGAAATTCTTAAACAAATGGATCCCAAAATTTCTTAAAAGTGACCGTAACTACCTAACTATATCC
>JAYNVZ010000032.1:0-2670 GCA_038101125.1 Gammaproteobacteria bacterium
GTACAGTCAGGCGCATCAAGTAATCTATCAATATCATTTTCACTTAAATTTATTGGGAGCTTGCGCCCTACTTTTGGAGACTCTATTAACTCTGAAGGGTTAATTTGAATCGAGCCAGAAACCTGCAGCCAATTATAAAACCCTTTGATAGATGATAATGATCTAGTAATAGAAGATGCAGCTATACCATTATCAAATTTTGTGGCTAGAAAAGAATTCAGATCTGATTCTGAACAGTTCATTAAGTTTTTATTATTACTTTGAAGCCAAGATTGAAGACCTTTTAGATCTAGAGAATATGAAATAATAGTATTTTTAGATAACCCTTTTTCAATCCATATTGAATCGCAGTATTTATCAATAATATTTTCATTTAAGGCTCTATGCATATAATATATCCTTATTAGTATAAATTATTGTACTATGTTTTAAAAATAATAGTAAACAGGCTATGACAAAGAAATTAAAAAATACTTGTGTTAATGAGTTCGATCCAGATGCTTTAGAAGAAAAAAAAGCAATAAAGTTTATATTAGATTCGATAGTATCAAAAAAAGACAAAGAACGCCTACCAATTAGAAATACCCTAGGAAGAGTGGTCGGAGACAACATTAAGTCTAAGTTGAATATTCCCAATTTTAATAATTCAGCTATGGATGGATATGCTGTCAATATCCAACTTCTCAAGAAGAATAACTATATTCTTCAAGAGAAAGGTGTTTCGTTGGCTGGAAAACCATATAACAAAAAATTAACTGATAACATCACAATTAAGGTGATGACGGGCGCGGTAATTCCTAATAACTGTGATGCAGTAGTAATGAAAG
Organism: Gammaproteobacteria bacterium; assembly: GCA_038101125.1. Lineage (GTDB taxonomy): Bacteria > Pseudomonadota > Gammaproteobacteria. Next base: position 828 of record JAYNVZ010000032.1, read on the forward strand.
AGATGGTAGATATTAAAAATGATTATCTATATTTCCCAAAAATATTAGAAAAAAATCAGAACATACGAAAAATAGGAGAGGATATCAAGAAAAACGATATCGTAATTAAAAAAGGCGAAATAATTAGTCACTCTCACCTTGGTATACTTTCATCCCTAGGTATAAAAGAGATAAATGTTATGACCAAGCCAGTAATTAGTTTCTTTTCTACAGGAGATGAATTAGTGTCAATGGATACTAAGTTATCCAAGGGAATGATATATGATAGCAACAGATATATCTTAGATGGTTTGTTAAAAAATTTGCCAGTGATACTAAAAGACATGGGTGTAGTAAGAGATCATGAAAAGACATTAATTAAGAAGCTAACATACTGTAGCCAAAAATCAGATATTATTATCACAACTGGTGGTGTGTCAGTTGGTGATGCAGATTATATAAAAAATGCATTAAATAAACTTGGTAACATTAACTTCTGGAAAATCGCTATTAAGCCTGGCAGGCCTTTGGCATATGGTAAAATAAATAAATCATATTTTTTTGGCTTACCTGGTAATCCGGTTTCTGCAGTGGTCACATTTCAACTATTTGTAACATTAGCGATAGAAAAGTTAATTGGTATAGAAGAGAATGAATATATAAAACTAGAAGCAACAACGACTAATGATTTAAATAAAAAGAAAGGTAGGGTTGAATATAAAAGAGGATACTTCTCGCAAGTCAATAATAAAAATCTTGTGAGCGTAAGTGGTCAGCAAGGCTCAAATATTCTTACATCTCTATCAAATGCCAATTGTTATATAAGGCTAGACTCGAATGTTTCTAAAGTTAAAAAAGGAGATAAGGTTACAGTCATACCTTTTAACATAAAAATATGATCGATAAATATGAAAAAATAGGGTTCATAAAAAATATTATCATATGTGTCTATGACCTCATGTTGCTTTTTTCTGTATTATTTTTCATGTCCATGCCTTGGGTGATAGTAACAAGTGGAGAAGCAGTTATAGGGAATATATTTTATCAATTATATTTATTGATAATAATCCTAACTTATTATTTATGGTTTTGGATAAGGCACGGACAGACACTAGGTATGAAAAGCTGGAAGACATATGTGTTAAATACAGATTATACAAAAATAAATATTAGACAAGGAATCTTAAGGATAATGTTGGCATTAGTAGGAGGTCATTTAATCCTAATTTTCACCAATAAATCATTACAGGATATAATTTCAAATAGCCATATTGTTAAATTGAAAAGTTAACGAAGTCCTGCGTCTAACTGATAATTCAACATATAAAACCCAAGTATGGTGAATAATATATGAGGAAATAAGACATTCAAGAAAGGTGCTATTCCTAACACCATTCCTAAGTTGGGCAGTATGGATGTTACAATAAAAAAAATAATACCGATAAATAAGCCAAGCACTATTCTCTTGCTAATATTAGAAGATCGTTGTCTACCAAATATAAAAGGCATAGAAAGAAAAAGCATTATTATTGTGGATAGTGGCTTGAATAACTTTTCCCAAAATATTTTTCTCTGAATGTCTGAGTCTAGATTATTATTCTTAAGATAACTAATGTTTCTAACTACTTCTCTGAGAGACAGGGATTCTGATTTATTAGTTTTAATGTTAATAAGCCTCTGGTCTATAAAAGTTGATGTAATCTCTTTATCAGAGTATTTTTTAGTAATAGGCTCTGTATTGAAAAATGTTTCTTCCATGCCAATCAGATTCCATTGATCATTAACGTAATTTGCATCTCTTATTATTTTAATAGACGTTAAACTATTGTTAGAATCATATTTATATAGAGTGATACCTTTGAGG
>JAYNVZ010000032.1:2680-10705 GCA_038101125.1 Gammaproteobacteria bacterium
GCTATCATTAGAGTATATTTCATTAATTTTAATAAATGTGTTTTTATCTTTAAACCAAACACCATTATGATTAAAAACAAGCTTCTTATTCAGGGCTGTGTTTTTTTTAGATTCTGCTTTTTTTGTAAATTTTGGAACAACAGTATCAGAGGCAGCATAAAATATTGTAGACACTAGAAATGCTTGTATCATTATAATCATGATAACTTTAGTTATTGAGATACCTGCGGCATGCATTGAAATAAATTCCATATCTGATGCCATTGCGCCTAAAGATAACATTGAGCCAATTAAAACCGCATATGGAAACATAATCAATATACTCTTAGGGATACTGAGGATGGTATATTTAACTATAGGCACTATTCCATAGTTTCCAACATTTAAATATTTAAGCTCAGCTGTAAATGAAAAAAAAATTTCAATAGAGACTAGAACTATTAAACTTACTAATAGTCCAGTTATAAATCTATAGAATAAATATTTATATAGGATCATTATTGTCTCGTTGGTATTTTGTTATAGTCAGTTTTATATACATAATATAATACTAATATCACTAGAAAATGTATCCACCATAATCCTAAGTGTATGGGTATAATTTTTAATAAGAACATTTTCTCAGCAATAGACATCATGATAAAATAAGAAAAATAGATCAGTGCTCCAAAAAATATTTTATTATACCTTCCTTTTCTAGGAGATGAATAACTCAAAGGAATTGCCGCGAATCCTAAAATCAGTGTGGCAATAGGCAACATAAATCTAGATTGCAATTCAGCTGAAGCCTCAATTTCATCAACTGATAATAATTGAATTGTACCCATCGCATCATATTTTTTATTCGTATATCTCGGAAGATCTTGGCCAAGTTGAACGCCATGTTACGAATATTTAGTTATTCTTGTATTCGATTTATATGGAGCTAAAAGTTCAGTGATAACTCCATCTTTAAGTATTATATAACGTCTTGACTCTGAATCTGTATAATACGTGGCTGTTTTAGAATTTTCTACAGTTGTCGTAGCTGCGCTTATTGAGTTAAAGAATATCTTATTTAATTTGTTGTCATTGTCATTATCAACAAAAAAAGTAGCTTTTCCGTTCTGCGATGATGTGAATCTACCCGGTTTAATTTCTTCAATTTTTTCCTCACTATTTAACCTGTGTTCCAACTTATACCGATATTCAGTAGCTGCAGGTGTTAGATATAAAGAGAAAAATCCGACTATAATACATGTTATAACTATGACTTTATTGATAGAACGAGCTATATCTACTTGTGACAAACCTGAGGAAGCTATCACCGCCATCTCTGTAGAATTATATAATCTTCCAAGAGATATTATTATTCCAAAAAACAAGCTTATGGGGATAATATATATAGAATATTGAGTTATTTTGACGAAAATAATTGGAAACAATAAATATGTTGGAAATGTCCCTACAGATGCCTCCTCTATTAATCTAAGCATTGTATTCGATGATAATATAATCATAAATATTGCTAAAACTGATAGTGATGACTCTAGTATCTCTTTTAGTAAATATTTATCAAGAATTTTCATTTTATTGTATCTAATATAACAAGTTTTTAAAAAAAATGTTAATCTAGTGTATATTCTCACAAAATGGATAAAAGGTAAAAACATGGATTATACAAGCTTAAAAACAGACATTATAAATACCAAGTCAGATATATATCTCGTTGGAGTATTTACTGATAAAAAACTACTACATCTTGGGAAATCAGTCAGTAAACAAAATATTGATATGGCCAAAAGATGTTTTGAGAAAAATAACTTTACTGGAGAGATTGGTGATCATAGGACATTAGATGACCATGTCGCTGGACAACAAATCCTATTTTTCGGTTTAGGAGAAAAGGGTAAGTTTGGACCACTAAATTTGAACAGATCCATAAAAAGTGTAATAACAAAAATTAAAAAAGTTAATGTGACCAAAATATCATTGAATATAGAGAACTTAATTATTAAAAAAAATGATATTAACGTAGAATTATTAGTGAGTTATATTGAAGATAGTTTTTATAAGTACATATATAAAAAAGAAAAGGATATATCAAAAATTAAGCAGTGTGGTCTAGTTTCAGATACTATCATTCCAAACAAAATGCTAAGCAAACATGTATTGAGTGGTAAAGCTATTGCAAGTGGTATCAAGTTTGCCAAAGATTTAGGTAACACCCCTCCAAATATATGTAATCCAACATTCTTGAGTAATGAAGCTTTAAAGCTAAAAAAAATTAATAAATTACTAAAAATTACTGTATTGAATGAGGCAAAAATGAAATCAATGGGTATGGGTTCTCTATTATCGGTTTCACAAGGCAGCAAACAACCTGCAAAACTTGTTTCGATTGAATACATGCCGCTTAAAAATCAAAATCCTATTGTTTTAGTTGGCAAAGGTATAACGTTTGATACAGGAGGTATATCTCTGAAACCATCCCCTAACATGGATGAGATGAAATATGATATGTCTGGTGCTGGAAGTGTCTTGGGTACGATGAAAGCTCTTGCGGAAATGAAGGTTAAAAAAAATGTTGTAGGTATAATAGCATGTGCTGAAAACATGCCAGGCAGTCAAGCAACTAGGCCGGGAGATGTGGTCACAAGCATGTCAGGAATTACCATTGAAATTCTTAACACAGATGCAGAAGGTAGATTAGTGCTATGTGATGCTCTTACTTATGCAAAAAAATATAAACCAAAATATATATTGGATATGGCAACTTTAACGGGAGCATGCCTTGTTGGATTAGGCAAGTATCCAAGCGGTTTATTCTCAAATGATGATAAACTTGCTGATTTAATAAAGAAATCTGCAGATAAGACAGGCGATAGAGTTTGGCAGTTACCCTTATATGATGATTACTTTGATGAGTTAAAAACTAATTTTGCTGATATACAAAATATAGGTGGTCGCTATGGAGGAGCCATAACTGCTGCTGCTTTTTTAGGAAAATTTACAGAGGGCGTTAAGTGGGCTCATTTAGATATAGCAGGTACAGCTTGGGAAGTTGGTGAAAATAAGGGTTCCACAGGCAGACCTGTTAGCTTATTGATTGATTTTGTACTTTCTAATTAACTAGTACATTGGATAAAAAAGCTATATTTTACATACTTAATGCAGAAGATGATTCTGAGAATTCGATCTGCAAAATTATTAAAAAGCATTATAAATTAAAAAATACTATCCTAGTCTCATCTAAGGATAAAACATTAATAGAGAGTATCAACAAATTACTTTGGACATTTGAGCAGTTAAGCTTTATCCCTCACTCTACTGATAAAAAATATGACCCCTATACAAATATTATCCTAGTTGAAACGGGTTATAAGAATGATTCTATAGTAAAAAAAGATTATAATGTATTTATAAATCTTGATGATGAGGTAAAAACTGACTATTATAATCATGAAATTATAGTAGAGCTTGTCAGTACTAACGAAGATAAGAAAAAGATAGCTAGAGAAAAATATCTCTATTATAAGAATAATAAACTTAATGTAAAACATGAAAATTTGTAGATGGATATAAAATATTCCCCCAAAGATATAGAGTCTAATATCTATAAAAAATGGACAGAAAATCATTGTTTCTCTGCAAAAGATCTTAAGTCAAACTACTCAATAGTGCTTCCACCACCTAATGTGACAGGAACACTCCATATGGGACATGCCTTCCAACATACCATTATAGATATACTTATTAGATATAACAGAATGCTAGGGAAAAGTGTTTTATGGCAACCAGGTACAGATCATGCGGGCATAGCCACTCAACTAGTTGTTGAGAACAATCTAAGGAAAGAAGGTAAAACAAGACATGAAATTGGAAGAAAAGGATTGATTGATGAAATATGGAAATGGAAAGAACATTCTGGTAATACAATTATTGCACAAACAAAAAGACTGGGCTCATCAGCTGATTGGAATAGAAACAGATTTACAATGGATGATGGCTCAAATGAAGCAGTCAAAAAGGTTTTTATTAAACTATATGAAGAAGGTTTGATTTACAGAGGCAATCGTTTAGTTAACTGGGATATTAAACTTCAAACCGCTATATCTGATTTAGAGGTTACGAATATCGAAAAAGATGGTTTCCTATATTATATAAAATACAATATTGAAGATAGTAATGAGAGTATTATAGTTGCAACTACTAGACCTGAGACTTTATTTGGTGATAGTGCAATTTGTATCAATCCTGGTGATACTAAATATAAAAATTTAATAGGAAAGAATGCGATAGTCCCAATTATAAATAGATCAATTCCAATAATTTCAGATGAGTCTATAGATATGGAGTTTGGAACAGGTTGTGTCAAAATAACTCCTGCTCATGACTTCAATGATTATAAGTTAGGTAAAAAACATAATCTTGAGTTTATAAATATATTAAATAAAGATGGTACTTTAAACAAGAACGCTGGAGATATTTTTGACACTAAAAATATTCATGAATCAAGGTCGTTGGTAGTTGATAGGTTAAAAGAAATTAACAATCTCGATAAAATAGAGAAACATAAACTAACAGTACCGATAGGTGAAAGATCTGGTGAAATAATTGAGCCTTTGTTGACAGATCAATGGTTCATGAAAATGGATGAGTTAGCAAAACCAGCAATTGATGCTGTAAAAAAATCAAATATTAAATTTGTCCCTAAAAATTGGGAGAAAATTTATTATAATTGGATAGATAATATTGAAGATTGGTGCATCAGTAGACAAATATGGTGGGGTCACAGGATACCAGCTTGGTATGATGATAATGGTAATGTATTTGTTGGTAATACCGAAAATGAAATAAGAATAAAATATGATATAAACAAAGAATCTAAGCTTACTCAAGATAATGATGTGTTAGATACCTGGTTCTCATCTTCGTTATGGCCTTTCAATACCATGGGCTGGCCAGATAAAACTGAAGAATTAGAAAAATATTATCCTACAAGTGTATTGGTAACAGGTTTTGATATCATATTTTTCTGGGTTGCCAGAATGGTTATGATGGGAATCAAATTCATGGATAAGGTTCCTTTTAAAACTATATATATACATGGACTCGTTAGAGATTCTGAAGGCAAAAAAATGTCTAAATCTATCGGTAATGTCATCGATCCAATTGATATCATCGATGGTATTGAGTTAGATGAACTTGTTGACAAGCGAATTAATAGCCTCGTACAGCCAAGATTAAAAAATAAAATTATTAAGAAAACAAAAGATGAATTTCCGGATGGAATCACTCCTTATGGTGCAGATGCACTGAGATTTTGCTTTTGTGCGCTTGCTTCAACAGGTAGAGATATAAACTTTGATTTAAAAAGAATTGAAGGTTATAGGAACTTTTGTAATAAATTATGGAATGCATCACGTTTTGTTTTTCTATCTTCTAAAGATTATGATTTCGATCATAAAATAAACTTCGAAAAACTAACTACCTATGAAAAATATATAATTATCAAGTTAGATGAGCTTGTTACTGAGTATAAGAAATACTGTGTATCGTATAGATTTGATTTGATGGCAAATACGCTATATAGCTTTATTTGGAATGAATATTGTGATTGGTATTTAGAAATAGCAAAAATAGAAATTGATAATGGCAATGAATATACTAAAAATGTATTGATTTATATTCTAAAAATAATCTTAAAACTTTGTCATCCTGTAATACCTTATATAACAGAAGAAATTTGGAAAGAAATGGTAAAACTAGAATACACAAATGATTCAATATTAATGAATGCAAAGTTCCCATCTCAACAAAAAGTGTTTAAAGATGAGGAAATTGATAATGAAATACTCTTACTGAAGAAATTTATAAACATTATTAGAAAAACCAGAAGTGATCTAAATGTTCATCCTAAAACTAAGATAGATATATATTGTATATTTGCAGATAATACTTATGAAAACTTCATAAAAAATAATCGAGATATAATCACTTCTCTTGTGAAGGCTGATACTATATATATCAATAGTAATTCATATGACATGAATCAATGTATTACTATATCGCTTGAAGAACTTAAATTGTATATTCCAATCAAGGAAATAATTGACATAGATGTCGAGAAAAAAAGATTAGAAAAGAATCTGAGTAATCTTGTAAATAACCTAAATAAAATTGAATCCAAACTGAATAATAAAAGTTTTATTGAAAAAGCCCCTTCAGAGATTATACAAAATAATTTTGACAAACAAAAATATTTCACTAAAGAAATTGATTCTCTCAAAGAGCTAATAGAATGTCTATCGGATTAAACCATAAAGTCTCTCAAGAGTTAATCTAAAAGAACTTAAATCTTGAGATATAATAGCTTTCACATCATCAGCAATCTGTCTGTAATTGCTAGCTTGTGTTCCTATTAAAACAATATTATCTTTCATATCGGCTAGCTCTTTCATGGTTTTTATCTCATATGTTTTCCTTGCAATATCCCTTGGGTTATTTAATGCAACAACAATGGTTCTAGCTTCTATCTTATTTGCCATATATGTCATTTCATCATGAGGAATGCTGTTTCCAACATAAGTAACATCCCAGCCAATATTTTGAGCAACAATAATATGTATTAATGTATCTAGATTTTCATACTCTGATGTCAGTGAACCTATTATCATGCGGGGGCCGTCATCTTTTGAAGATCTAAGAGTTGTATATAAATTTGACAAACAATTTCGAATAGATATTTTTGCAAATTTTTCTTGTATGTATCTCAGAGACCCTCTGCTACATTCATCATTGATATATGTATGGAGTGGTTTCAGAAATTCCATCAGAAAATCTGTTGTGCTCAACATCGCTATAGCATTAGAAAGGGCTGTATCTAACTTATTAGAGTTCATCTCATCAATAGCTAATGCAGCCTCATCAAATAGCTCCATTACTGTTCCTGTGCTAGGTCTTTGGTATGACCTGGTTGCATTAGACTCATCGCCCATGACTAACTCAAATAAATCATCATAAGACAACTGGGCAATATCTCCTATTCTTCTCCCAGCATTAATAGCTCTTTTGAGCAATGTTAATTTCTCAATATCATCATCCGTATATAATCGTCTATTAGTCTCGGTTCTATCAGAAACTACTGCGCTATAGCGTCTTTCCCAAGCTCTTATAACGTCTGAACTAATACCTGTTCTTCTGCCTACGACCTGTATTAAGTGTCTTGGTTTTTTAGATAAATGACCTTTCAACGTCTCTTCCTTATATTTCCTTATGAAAATTGTTCCTTGTCACTTATTTTAGATTTTTAAACGATTTTGTCAAGCTTTTGTTACGATATATATGAACAGTATATAATTATCTAAATAAATACATATTTTTGTTCATAAACAATGTTGACAAACTATTTTTGTTGTATTACTGTTATAGACAAGATATAGACAACTGTCATATCTCCACCCCTTTATACTAAAGGCCGAATTCTACCCCCTTTCGGCCTTTTTTTTATAGGGATTTTTTACACCCCTTTGGTCTCCATGATGGAGAAATTACATCCGGAGATTCAAATTCACTGGATAAGCGCGCAGGTCTCAACATTAACTCGCCAAATTTATTATTTATACTATCAATCATGTTGTCTATATTATTTTTACCCTCTTGATTGTTAAAAAATAGATCTCTTTGATTATTAATTTTTTCTAGATTAATAGCAGTAACCTGAACCTGATAAACCCCATATCTTTGTCTGATAAAGTTATCAATTAATTTTAAACAAAGTTTAAAGATATCTTTATCATGATTGGTATGTTGTGATAATTTATATTTTTCGGAAAACCAAAAATCTCTAGTCTTTATTCCAATTATAAATGTATTTGTTTCATAGCTATGAACTCTCAACCTTTTGGCAACTTTTATACTCATATAATGCAATATTCTCTTAATTTCATAAATATTCTTTAAATTAGGCTTAGTAACTATACCAAGACCGATTGATTGGGGTGGCTTATCTTTCAAAGTCATACTGTCTATATCTTTGCCATT
>JAYNVZ010000033.1:0-9608 GCA_038101125.1 Gammaproteobacteria bacterium
CAAGGTAGTGTAGAAGCAATTAATTCAACTTTGAGAAATATCACTAATGATGATGTAGGATTAGAGATTGTCTACAGCGGTGTCGGGGGTATAACTGAGTCTGATGTAAACCTTGCAGCAAGTTCAAACTCTAAAATTATAGGTTTTAATGTAAGAGCTGACTCAAAAGCAAAAAAATTAATAGAGACTAATCAACAAGATTTATATTACTTCAGTATTATATATGAATTGATAGATCATGTTAAACAACAGTTATCCGGACTATTAGATCCTGACATTAAAGAAGAAATAATTGGTATTGCTGAAGTTAAAGATGTGTATAGGTCATCTAAGATTGGCGCAATCGCGGGCTCAATTGTCAGCGAAGGCATAATACAAAAAGATCAACCTATTAGAGTTCTTAGAGATAATGTTGTGATATTTGAAGGTGAGCTGGAGTCATTGCGGCGTTTTAAGGATGATGTGAAAGAGGTTCAAAGTGGTACAGAATGTGGGATAGGGGTCAAAGATTATAATGATGTGCAGCCTGGCGACCAAATAGAAGTATTTAAGAGGACAGAAATAAAACGAACCATTCAATAATTATGAGTAATAGGCTTTTCAAAGTACAAGATTTATTACATAAAGAAATTGCAATGTTATTACATACGAGTGTGCAGAATCCAGATATAAAATCTGTAACTATTTCTGGTGTTAGAGTTAGTAAAGATTTGAAGTATTCAGAAATCTATTTTACAACTCTTCAGAAAAACCATAAAAAAGTTGAATTAGACTTAAATAAAGCATCTAGTTTTATTAGATCACAGCTAGCTAAAAAAATTCATCTCAAACGATTGCCATCTTTAAAATTTACATATGATCTAACAGCAGAGAATAGCGAGAAAATTGAAAAGCTGATTAAAAGTTTTCCAGAAAATTAAATATGATCCATGGCGTACTTCTTTTAGATAAACCTAAAAATATTTCTTCAAACAAGGCTTTATTTTTTGTCAAAAAGATATTATCTCCTAGAAAAGCCGGAATTGTGGGTATATTAGATCCATTAGCATCAGGCATGCTACCTATAGTTCTAAATGAAGGCACTAAGTTAGCAAAATATATAGAAAATAAAGATAAAGATTATTTGGTTGTTGCTAAGCTTGGGTATAAAAGTACCACTGGTGATGCCGAAGGAATAATAACTTCAACATACATGAATGTTAGAGAAAAGATTACCGAAGTATATCTAAATTCTATTTTAGATAATTTTGTTGGTGAGCAGGCACAAGTCCCACCTATGTATAGCGGACTAAAAGTTAATGGTATTAAATTATATAAACTAGCCCGCCAAGGCATTTCTATTGATAGAAAACCTAGGATGATTAATGTTTATAGTCTAGATGTAATTTCAGTAAATGATGACGAGATAACTATGAAAATTTCCTGTAGCAAAGGTACATATATTAGGACTCTAATTGAATCTATAGGAGATCATCTTGGTGTTGGAGCATACACTAAAGAACTGAGGAGATTAAAGGTTGGTGCTTTTGAAGAAAAAAATATGATTACCATAGATGATATAATTAATAATCAGAATTTAATATTATCTATCGATGACATGATCGGTGACATGGATTCTATATTAGTTACACTAGATGAGTTAAAAATACTTAGATTTGGACAGCCTATACATACCAAGAAATATAAAAATATTGATGAAATTGCTATTAAAAACCCAAATTCTAATCTTGTGGGCATTGGGAAAATAATTGATAACTATATCTATCCAAAAAGATTAATGAACTTTGACGAATAAAGGTTTGTATTAGGTCTCACAGATGATAGAATACTCTCGTTAACGGAGTAGTTTATGGCGTTGGACAATAGTGTCAAAGAAGAGATAGTAAAAAAATATGGAAAATCCGCACAAGATTGCGGTTCTAGTGAAGTTCAAATTGCATTGCTTACGGCAAATATCAATAGTTTATCAGACCATTTTTCGAAAAACTCAAAGGATGTTCATTCCAAACGTGGGCTCCTCAAAATGGTTATGAAAAGAAGATCTCTAATTAAATATCTTAAAAAGAAAGATATAGCTAGTTATGAGAATCTTATTAAACAATTGGGATTAAGGAAGTAATAATACATGCATACAAAAACATTTGACTTAGGCAGTCAATCAGTAAAGATTGAAACAGGATTAATTGCAAAACAAACAGACGCATCAGTAATAGTAGATATAGAAGGGACAGTTATTTTAGCAACACTCGTTGCATCCAAAGAAGATAGCGATAGAGATTTTTTCCCGCTCACAGTAAATTATAATGAAAAAACATATGCTGCTGGAAAAATACCTGGAGGTTTCTTTAAAAGAGAGGGCAGACCTACAGAAAGTGAAACTCTAATCAGCAGATTAATAGATAGACCGCTCAGACCCTTATTCGATTCATCCTATACCAGGGAAGTCCAACTAATAGTAACATTAATATCATATAATCCAGAAGTAGACCCTGAAGTAGCGGCCTTGATTGCATCATCAGCAGCTGTGAAAGTATCTGGACTTCCGTTTAACGGTACTTTAGGAGCTGTAAAAGTTGGATATGATGGTGAGAACTATTTATTAAATCCAAAAAAATCAGATTTAGAAAAATCATTACTTGATCTAACTGTCGCAGGTACCGAGAGTGCTGTAATGATGGTTGAATCAGAAGCTAAGGAATTAAGCGAAGATGTTATGTTGGGTGCTGTAAAATATGGCCATGAACAAATGCAAACTATAATCAAAGCTATAGACGAATTCACAGCAGAGATTGGGGTAACTAAACTTGAATGGAATCCGGTCGAAATGGATGATAGCGCATACAAGGCTCTTAAAGATAAATACAAAGATAAAATTTCAGATGCTTATGCTATAACCAAAAAGCAAGATCGTAATGAGGCATTATCTAAAATCAAAGAAGAAGTTTTGAGTAATGAAGTCAATGAGGAAGATGATAATGAGTCTGATGTACTTTCTTATTTTTCTAAAGCTCAAAAGAGTATCGTTAGAGATAGAATAATTGCTGGTGAAAAAAGGATTGATGGTAGAGATAGTTCTACCGTGAGAGCAATTGATGTGAAGATTGGTGTTTTACCTCGTACTCATGGTTCTGCGCTATTTACAAGAGGTGAAACTCAAGCACTTGTTGTTACAACACTGGGCACTAACAAAGATGCTCAAATGATTGATTCATTGGATGGCAGGATAGATGAACCTTTTATATTTCATTATAACTTTCCTCCTTATTCAGTAGGCGAGATTGGTTTTATTGGTTCTCCCAAAAGGCGAGAAATTGGACATGGTAAATTAGCTAGAAGAGGAGTACAAGCAGTTATGCCTACTCTAGAGGAATTTCCATATACAGTAAGAGTTGTATCAGAAATTATGGAGTCTAATGGCTCAAGCTCTATGGCATCCGTGTGCGGTTCAAGCTTATCTATGATGGATGCTGGCGTGCCATTATCAGCTCCTGTTGCTGGTATTGCTATGGGTCTTGTAAAAGAAGGAGATAACTTTGTAGTCTTAACTGATATTCTTGGTGATGAAGATCATTTAGGTGATATGGATTTTAAAGTCGCAGGTACAGAAACTGGTATAAATGCACTCCAGATGGATATTAAAGTTGATGGTATTACTTCAGAAATTATGTCTCAAGCATTAGTGCAAGCTAAGGATGCTAGATTGCATATATTGAGTGAAATGGCAAAAGTCATAAGCAAGCCTAAAGATGATATGTCAGAATTTGCACCAAGATATACGCATATAAAAATTGATCCATCAAAAATAGCAGCAGTAATTGGCAAGGGTGGAGCAGTCATAAGATCTATCGTTGAAGAAACTGGTGCTGTTATAGATATAACTGATGATGGTGTAGTTAAAATTGCCGCAACAGATCAATCAATAAGCGACCATGCTAAATCTATGATTGAGGAGATAACAGCTGGACCTCAGGTAAATAAAATCTATGAAGGTAAGGTTGTTAAAATAATGGATTTTGGTGCTTTTGTGAGTATAACACCCAACCAAGATGGTTTGGTACACATATCACAAATAAGCCAAGAAAGAGTCAATAATGTTAGTGATGTTTTGTCTGAGGGCGATGTTGTAAAAGTCAAAGTTCTTGAGGTTGATAAACAAGGCAGAGTGAAGCTTACAATGAAGGACATAGAAAACTAACGTAAACAAAAGAGGACAGTATGAGTGACGGAGTAGAAATAGGTAAAGTTTATACAGGTAAAGTTAAAAAAATTATGGAGTATGGTGCTTTCGTAAATATTCTTCCTGGAAAAGACGGTCTAGTACATATATCTCAAATCAGTAATGAAAGAGTTAATAATGTAAGAGATGTTATGGCTGAAGGGGATGATGTTCAAGTTAAAGTTCTTGATATCGATGGACAAGGTCGCGTTAAATTAACAATGAAAGACGTAGAATAAAACTTTGTCTATTTAGATAAGCAAAGCCACATCAATAGGTGTGGCTTTTTTATAAGGTTTTCTTTAACTGATCCAAGATATCTTCGTTTTCTAGGGTTGATGTATCACCAGAGATATCTTCACCTCTTGCTATATTTCTAAGAAGCCTCCTCATAATCTTTCCAGATCTAGTTTTAGGTAGTGATGTAGAAAAAGATATTTTTTCAGGTTTTGCAATAGAGCCTATTTTAGTTTTGACCCAACCCCTTATTTCGTCTGCAACTTCTATCCCAGTCATATCAGAGTATTTATTTGATAGTGTGATAAATGCATGAATTGCTTCCCCTTTAATATCATGCTTATAACTTACAACTGCTGCCTCAGCAACATATTCATGTGATACAATAGCCGATTCAATTTCCATCGTCCCCAAACGATGTCCAGAAATATTTACAACATCATCTGACCTACCCATAATCCAAATATTTCCATATTCATCAAATCTAGCTGTATCACCAGTAATATAATATTTGTTGTTATATCTTTTCCAATATGTATCTTCATATCTATTATTATCACCCCATATGCCTCTGAGCATTGATGGCCATGGTTTCTTAATTACAAGATTGCCACCCTGATTAATTGATGATATCTCATTTCCTTCATTGTCTATTATAGCAGCCTCAATTCCAGGTAATGGAGTAGTACATGTTCCAGGGATCGTTTCTGTTATTCCTGGCAAAGGTGCGATCATATTCGCACCTGTCTCTGTCTGCCACCAAGTATCTACAATGGGGCAGTTATTATTACCAATTTTTTTTCGATACCACATCCATGCCTTTGGGTTAATGGGTTCCCCAACAGTACCAAGTAGTCTTAAAGAGGATAAATCATAATTATCAGGTTTATTTTCTCCAAGTTTCATAAGGGTTCTTAATGCTGTAGGTGCTGTATAAAATATTGTGACAGAGTTTTCATTGATTATTTCCCAAAATCTATCAACTTTAGGATATGTTGGTGCACCATCATAGATTAATATTGTTGAGCCAGTTGCAAGGGGTCCATAAACTACATAGCTATGACCTGTAATCCAGCCTATATCAGCAGTACACCAAAAAATATCATCCTTTTTTAAATCAAAAACCCATTTATTTGTCAGAATGCAGTTTAACAGATAACCTGCGCTACTATGCACAATTCCTTTTGGTTTTCCTGTGGAACCTGAAGTATATAAAATAAATAATATATCCTCAGACGACATTATTTCTGGTGATATAAAATGATTTTCTTTTGGTATAATTTCATGCCACCATAAATCAATTTTAGGATTAAATGAAACTTTCTCATCTAAATTTTTAAATACAATTGATTTTTGAACAGAAGAACAACCCGATTCTATCGCTCTATCAACTGTATCTTTTGCTCTGATTATTTTTCCATTTCTTTTAAAAGCATCTACGGTTATCACAAGCTCAGCTTGGCAATCATTTATTCGATTTTTTAATGATTCTGATGAGAATCCTGCGAAAACAACAGAATGAATTAACCCTAGTCTAGCACAAGATAGCATTGCTATAATTGATTCTGGTATAGTAGGCATATATATTATTACCCTAGAACCTTTTTTCAAACCTAGTGACCTTAAAGCATAGGCGAGATTATTAACATGGGTATGTAAATCATGATATGAAATAACTTTTTTATGATTATCTTCTGAAATATGTATAATGGCATCATTCTTATTTTTAATATGCCTGTCTATACAGTTTTCAGAAATATTTAATTTCCCTTCTTTGAACCACTCGAAATATGGAGCATTACCCGTACAGCCACTTTTAAAACTTTCCATCCATTTAATTTCTTCATTTGCAAGTTTTGACCAAAACTCGTTAGGATCGTCCTGATAAGATTTACATAGGTTAGAAAAAAAAATATCATTAACAGTAGCTTGCTGACAAAATTTTTTGTTTGGTTTATATTTTCTTGATTCTTTGAAGTTTGATTCTATATTTTTCATGATAAGAATATCAGATATTGTTTTTAGTCGATCTGAGTCTTCTCAAGTCTTTCATGTCTTTCTTGAGCCTCTATACATAATGTTGCGATTGGCCTTGCCTCCAATCTCTTGATACCAATCGGCTCACCAGTATCCTCGCAATATCCATAATGTCCATCATCTACACGTTGTAATGCTTGATCTATTTTCATTATTAGCTTTCTTTCCCTGTCACGTGTTCTTAGCTCTAGCCTAAATTCTTCTTCTTGTGTAGCAGCATCGTTGGGATCAGATAGCTTAGTTGAATCTTTTTTCATATGTTCTACAGTTTTATCAGCTTCTTTCATCAATAGATTTTTCCACTCTAATAATATTGTCTTGAAGTGATTAATTTGCGAAGGACACATGTAATCTTCATTTTTTTTTGCTTTATATGGCTTAAAGTTCAAAAATTTTGATAGGTCTTTTTTCATTTTTGTTAATACTAAGTTAAATAGTTCAATTAGTTATTCTGCATCTACATTACCCCTATAGCAAGACATTTTTTATTTTTTAGAGGTTACCTTTTGTATATCTATAAAACCATCCTTAAATTCAGCACTAAGTATCTGATTATCATGAATTTGTGATTTCTTTTTTAAAATTATACCATTCGAGTCTCGGATAATCGAATAACCCTTCTTTAATACCGAAGCTGGGTTAATGGAGAGTAATTCTTTATGAGAAGCTTTATGTTCATTTAATCTATCTTTGTAAATCTCCTTGCTTCTTTTATCAAGATTTCTTGTAATTTCTGTCATATTTCTTATTCCCTCGGTATATTTATTTTTGAGAATGTTTTTTGACTGATAAAATCTCTTCAGAGAAAGATTAACTATGCTGAATTTTTCATTATATATAAGTTTTATATGACTTAAAATTTGCTTATACAGTTCTTTTTGCTTTATTTTCAAGTTATCAATAATATTAATTGGATGATATTTATTCATCCTATTTATCATGGTTAGAAGATTATCCTTATAAAAATTCAACTTAATTAACGATTTATTTTTAATTTTTTCATCAAAAGCTATAAACTTTTCTAATAATTCATATTTATCTGGTGTTATGAATACAGCGGCAGCAGTCGGTGTTTCCATTGCTGCGTCTGCTACATAATCTGCTATTGTAACATCGGGTTGATGACCTATACCTGTGACTATTGGTATTCTTGATTTGTATATCTCCCTGGCTAAATCTTCATTATTAAAAACCATTAGATCTTCTAAAGAGCCTCCTCCTCTAATGAGCATTATTACATCAATACCTCTTTCTGAATTACATCTTTGTAGTTGGAGTATTATGTTCTTAGCAGCATTAATACCTTGAACAAGACTTGGGTAAATCGCTACATCCGCAAGGGGATATCTACTTTTTAATTTAGACAATACATCTTGCAGAGCATGACTATCAGCAGATGTTATTATACCTATATTGGACGGGTATAATGGAAAATCTTTTTTATTATCAAACAAACCCTCTTTTTCTAGTTTTAGACGAGTTTTTTCCATAGCTTTTCTTAAAGCCCCCTCTCCATATTCAGTGATATCACTAATTTGAATTTGACAATTCGCTGTGGCTTTATACATGGTTACGTTACCTGTGACCAAGACTTCTTGTAAGTCATAATCCTTTACTCTTTTTTCTAACCTTCCTTTCCAAATCACACAATCAATACTATGTTTGTTAAACCCATCATTATCAGTCAGTTTAAAATATTGATGCCCAGATTGAGGCATTCTTACATTTGATATTTCTCCTTTCACAGTAATAGGGTAGTTAAACTGCTGAACTACTAGGTCTTTGAGGGATGCATTTAATTCTTCAACTGTAAAAATCTTCATATTTTTAATAATATTATTTCATATAATAACTTTAATATGTATAATATAGAATGGTAAATACAAAAAATTCTAATATAATTATCACAGAAGAAGGTTTGGCATTTGATGATGTTTTGCTTGTGCCACAGTACTCAGAAATCCTCCCCACAGATGTTATTTTAAGTACTAACTTAACTAAAAATATCCAACTACAAATACCAATATTATCCGCTGCAATGGATACAGTTACAGAATCTCAAATGGCTATCACGCTTGCTGGAGAAGGCGGTATTGGAATAATACATAAAAATATGTCTATAGAAGAACAAGCTAAGCAAATTAGATTTGTTAAAAAATATGAAAGTGGAATAGTAAATGACCCGGTGACAGCTTCACCGACAATGTCAATTGCTGAGATTAATATGATCACAAAAAAATATAATATTTCTGGGGTTCCTATAGTTGATAACAATAAATTGGTTGGCATTGTAACCAATAGAGATTTAAGATTTGTTGACAACCTTGATTTAAAAGTATCAGAGATCATGACACCTCAAGATCGATTAATTACTGTTAAAGAGAATTTCACAAAAGAAGAAGTAATTAGCGCTCTAAGAAAAAATAGAATTGAAAAAATACTTATAACAAATAAAAAACATGAATTGAAAGGTATGGTGACATTCAAAGATATTCAAAAATCTACCACATACCCAAATGCGTCTAAAGATGATTCTGGCAGCTTAAGAGTAGGGGCTGCAATTGGAACAGGTAGTGACTCAATAGAGAGGGCTGAAGCTCTGATTGAACAAAAAACTGATGTTATCGTTATAGATACGGCACATGGTCACTCTAAACTTGTAATAAAGATGTTGAAACATTTGAAAAAAAATTACCCAACGCAAGAATTGATTGTAGGTAATATTGCAACTGAAGAAGCAGCTAAAGATTTGATCACAGCAGGCGCTGATGCTATTAAAATAGGCATTGGTCCTGGTTCAATATGTACTACAAGAATTGTTGCAGGAGTTGGTGTACCACAATTAACAGCAATTATGAATGTATCAAAAATTGCAAAGAAAAAAAATATACCCTTAATAGCAGATGGAGGTATTAGGTATTCAGGTGATATAGCAAAAGCCCTTGCTGCTGGAGCTGATACAGTTATGCTTGGTGGATTATTAGCTGGTACTGATGAATCACCTGGTGAAGTTGAATTATTTGAAGGCAGGACATACAAGGCATATAGGGGCATGGGCTCTATTGGAGCCATGCAACAAGGCTCTAAGGATAGATATTTTCAGGATGGCGTGCAAAAA
>JAYNVZ010000009.1:0-23685 GCA_038101125.1 Gammaproteobacteria bacterium
AAATTATCAAATAGTGGTCAAGCAAGTAACAATGAATTCTAAAAATTTATATTTTATATTTACACTTATCATAGTACCTGTTTATATTTTCTTTGCTCCAGTTAAAGATCATATAGAAAACTTTAATAAGCTTACCTACTCATTAGAAATCCCTATAAATAATCTATCCAAAGACAATCATTCTGTAACTGATGATCAAATTATAAACTTAGATGATAAATTTTTGTTAGAGCAAAAAATATCAGAGTCATGGGTTTTAATTTATCCAAATCTAAATGAAAAATCAAAACCTGATTTTATGGATAAAATTACTAATATTGGTATAACTTCAATGATTGAGCTTAAACAAAAAAATAATATTATTTATGGGATTGGTCCTTTCATTGACAAACAGATGGCAGAAAATATCTCCATCAGGATTATGAAATCTACAGGTGAAAAAGGTGAAACAAAGAGACTAAATAACTAATGATTACCATAGATATAATTATTATAGTATTTCTTTCATATTGGGCAATTCGTGGTTTTCTAAAAGGTTTTGCTTCTGAAATTATTTCATTAATCATTTGGTCTATAGCAATTTACATGACATTAAATTTCTTTTATATCCCAGTATCTTTTATTCAGTCTTACATAAGTTCTCCAGAACTATCTTTAATCATTACTTATTTGTTCATTTTTTTATCCACTTTTTTTGTTGCAATGATTTCAGGCTTCTTTGTTTCTAAATTTATTAATGTCATAGGCTTATATTCATTTAACAAAGCATTTGGCTTTATTTTTGGATTAATAAAAGGTCTTGTATTATGTCTATTAATTAACTTTTTTATTATAAATATGCAATTATCCGATAGTGAAATACTCTTAGATTCACGCTTTATCCCTTATTTTGACTATTTTTTGAATAATTTTTTGAAATCTAGTGATTCACTCTTTGATAGTTTCCAATTAAAAATATAAGATATAGCATATGTGCGGTATAGTAGCTGTTTATGGGACCAACAATGTAGTTCGCGATATATATGAGTCGTTAACAGTGCTCCAACATCGCGGCCAAGATGCATCTGGTATCTTAACTAATCATGATGGTAAGATTACACTAAGAAAATCACTAGGGCTTGTCAGAGATGGTTTTGATCCAAAGCATATCAGTAGATTAAAAGGAAAGCTTGGTATTGGTCATGTAAGGTACCCAACAGCAGGTCATGCAAGTAGTTCTGCAGAAGCTCAACCTTTTTATGTGAATTCGCCTTATGGAATAGGTTTGGCTCATAATGGTAATCTTATTAATTCTTCAGATTTGAAGAAAAATCTTTTTTCTGAGGACCTTAGACATATAAATACAAAATCTGACTCTGAAATCTTATTAAATATATTTGCTCATGAGTTACATCTTCATAGCAAAGAATCATTCACCCCAGATGATGTTTTCTATGCAGTTGCAGGCGTTCATAGGAGAGTACAAGGAGCTTATGCAGTTGTAGCTTTAATATCTGATCGAGGAATCGTTGCTTTTAGAGATCCTATGGGTATTAGACCTTTATGTTTTGGAACAAGAACTGTTGATGGTAAGACTGAGACAATGATTGCGTCAGAATCTGTTGCGCTGGATTCTGCAGGATTTAAGTTGGAACGAGATATTAAACCAGGTGAAGCTATATTTATTGATATTAATGGAGAAATCCATACTAGATTGTGTACAAAAGACACAGGTCACTCTCCATGTATTTTTGAATTTGTTTATTTTGCAAGACCCGATACTATTATTGATGGAATTTCAGTTTATTCTGCAAGGATGAAAATGGGAAAGTCTTTGGCAAAAAAAATTACTAACGAATGGAAAGATCATGATATAGATGTTGTGATGCCCATACCTGATACTAGCAGAATATCAGCATTAGAATTGTCAATATCACTGAAAGTCCCATTTAGAGAGGGTTTCATTAAAAATAGATATATTGGCAGAACATTTATTATGCCTGAGCAAGAACAACGCGCTAAATCTGTTAAAAGAAAATTAAATGCTATAGCTTCTGAATTCAATAATAAAAATGTTTTGCTAGTTGATGATTCTATTGTCAGAGGAACAACTTCTAAACAGATTATAGATATGGCTCGAGATGCAGGAGCAAAAAAAGTATATATGGCATCTGCAGCTCCACCAGTAAAATATCCAAATGTATATGGAATTGATATGCCTGCAAGTCATGAATTTGCAGCTGATGGTCGCACAGAAACTGAAATATCTAAATTAATAGGGGCTGACAGATTATTTTATCAAGATTTAGATGATTTAATTACAGCCGTGAAAGATAAAAGTTCTCATGTTACTAAATTTGATTCATCATGTTTTGATGGAAATTATGTTACTGGAAATGTTTCAGAAGAATATCTAAAAGAACTAGATGATCTTAGGAATGATGCTGCAAAAAATAAAGATAGCATCGACTCTCATGATGACGTAATGGTGTATTAATTATGTCTAGCCTTGATTTTCTGCTTGATAAATCAATTAGCATTATTAAAGAAAAATATCCTAAAACTATTATAAAAGACTACCTCTTGATTTCGCCCAATGATCAGAAACTAATTTATATCTCTGATAATAAAATCAAAGCATATTATCCTGTTTCAACATCTAAGTTTGGCCTTGGTAACTTAAATGACTCATTTAAAACACCGGTTGGTTTGCATACAATAGTTGAAAAAATTGGGAATGAGATGCCAATATTCACTATTTTTAAAGGTAGAAAACCAGTAGGAAATAATATGACGCTCAATGATCTCTATGAAGATAAAAAAATTCATGATGATCATTTTAAAAATCATGAAGATGTGATTACCTCAAGAATCTTAAGACTAAGAGGATTAGAGCCCAATGTTAATCTTGGTGGAAATGTTGACTCTTATGATAGATATATTTATATACATGGGACAGCTCATGAAGACGAAATAGGTAAAAAAGCTTCGCATGGCTGTATCAGAATGCGTAATAAAGATATTATTGAGTTGTTTAGCATGTGCACCATAGACATGCATGTCATAATATTAGACAATTAAATCAATTAATTCTGATGGTTTTTTTATTACTTTATCAGCATGCCATGAGTCTGCTGAATCTGTCTTATGTATGAAACCAAAATCAGCAGCTACCGTATACATTCCAGCATTCCTGCCTGCTATTATATCTCTTTCATCATCACCAACATAAATACATTCGGATGGATTAATTCCGGCTATTTTTGAAGCTTCAAGCAATCCCTCTGGACTTGGTTTTGGTTCGCTCACCATGTCACCTGTTATAAGACATGTCACCTTATCATCTATCGATAATCCTTTAAGTATTTTGTTGACATACTTTGAGTGTTTATTTGTTACAATTCCCCAAGAAATTTGAGTCTTATTCATATGATCAATTAATTCCTTCATGTCATCTATCATTTTTGTGTGAACAAAGCATCTATCAGAATATTCTTGAAGAAATTCTGCTCTTAACAAAGACGAATCAATAGATCTTCCATTCACATGTGAAGCATATTCAATAACACCAACAGCACCTCTTGAAATATGAGTTTTTAATTCAAGACAATCAACAGGTTTAAATCTATTACGTGATAATACGACATTTAATGCATTGCACATATCTTTTGACGTATCTGCAAGAGTTCCATCTAAATCAAAAAGCACGCAATTAATATTATTCATTTTTTCGTAGATGTCATGAAATAGTTAATTTTTGTCATTGAAGAGAAGGTAAAGCTAAAGTCAATTGGGTTTAGCTTAACACCTTTTATATCATCAATATCAAGACTGGCAAGTTCTAACATTTTTGCTAATTCAGATGGTTTTATAAATTTTTTATATTGATGCGTGCCTTCCGGAACAATATTAAGGATATATTCCGCCATTATTTTAGCAAAAGCAAATGATACTATATTCCTATTTATTGTTGATAAGAATACTTTCCCGCCTTGTTTACAAATAGATGAAATATCTTGTATTAACTTTAATTGATCGGGGACATGTTCTATTAACTCAAAACAAACTATAGCATCATATTTATGATCAATCTTTTTAATATGATCTTCTAAACTTATGTTTAAGTAATTAATACTATGATTTTTTTCTTTTGCGTGACTCTTAGCTATTTGGATAGTCTTTTTAGAAACATCAAGACCTGTAACTTTCGCCCCTTTATCTGTTAGTTCTTCTGCTAATATCCCGCCACCACAGCCAATATCAAGTATATTAGAATTTTTAATATTCATGTGTTGCTGTATATATTCAAGTCTCAGAGGAGTTAAGTTGTGTATCAATTTATATGGACCGCGTTTGTTCCACCATTCATGAGCAAATGAATCAAAATTGTTAATCTCTTTTTCATCAATATTCATTTCAACACCTTGTTTTTAATTGATATAAATCTATCATATATCTTTTCTTCCATGATAGTCAGTAATTTTTTATTTTTCATTATGTATCTACCAGACATCCAAACATTATCAATATCATTAGATTTTAATTTCCTTTCTATACCATCAAATGAAGGCCGACCTCTTTTTAATAGTTCATTTATATTAACTGATATAATATCTGCTAAATATCCTTTGGATAACAACCCCACACGATTTTCCAGCCCCATTGCTTTGGCTGAATTTATTGTTATAAAATTGAGTAAGTCCCTTGTCACAATCTCTTCTTTTGGTGTATTTGATAATAATGAGAGGATTGAGATTTCCTCGAGCATATCTGGGGATGAATTATCGATCACTGAGCCAGAAGACATTGTAATATTTATTTTATTATTGAGAATATTTTTAATATTAATATTTTTAGCTGAAATTTTTGTATATTTATCAATGTTTAGGTTTACTCTATACTTTCTCAATATCTTAATATCTTCTTCATTAAGATTTATCGTCTCTAATAAAGTAAATTTATTGTTTAAAATTTCCATTTTTTCTAAATATTCAATAGGTCTGCAATTATAATACCCAAGAGAATATTCGATTTCTGCTTCTGAGTTGCAGACACTCATCTTCACTGGAACATCTAGTTCATTTGATATCTTTGATATTTTATGGAGTATCTCTTTAGATACATTTTTTATTGATTTGGGATTGAAGAAAAACCGTATGTCTGGATCGCCGTTATAATTATCAAAAACTCTTAGAGATTTTTCTAAACATTCATTTTCATTATCTGCCCATTTACTTTTTGTATTTTGAATACTTAATCCTATGGCACATCTAACGTTTGTGTTCTTTGCTTGATCAATCATTGACTCCGGGAATGTGCCACTATCACATAGTGTTGTAATCCCGCTTTTAATCATTTCAAAAACACTAATTTTTGATGACACATCTCTATGATGTTCCTCAAGTAGATCATTTTTATAAGCAGTATATATACTATTCTTTATCTTGCTTTTAATGCTATTTTGGTCACGTATCCATAATATCGATGAGTCGTTATAACTATTGATTAGTCCTGGTAGAATTATATGATGCTGTAACAATATTTTATCATCTGTTGAATAACTTTTTGCGACTTGTGATGATGGCATGATGTCCTTAATTATATTTCCATCTACAACAATTGAGTGATCCTCTAATAATGAGTTATTTTTATCATCAAACATCCATTTGGCGCTTATAATTTTGTCTACATTATACATAGTAAATATTATACTTAAATTATTTGGTTTTTTCTTATGATTTAGTATAGATAGCCATTAAATCCAATATCATGCCTTATTTGGATAATTACAAATTATGTCGTGTATATGACTGGTTTATGATAAAATACTAATTTAATATCCTATAAAGGAACTTCATCATTATATGGCAGAAAATCAAGAGATAAGATTCGAACAAGAAATGAGGCAGTCATATCTAGATTATGCCATGAGTGTCATCGTTGGCAGAGCATTGCCGGATGTTAGAGACGGACTAAAACCAGTTCACAGAAGAGTATTATTTTCCATGCATGAATTAAACAATGGATGGAATAAAACATATAAAAAATCCGCTAGAATAGTTGGGGACGTTATTGGTAAATATCATCCACATGGAGATTCAGCAGTATATGATACCATTGTCAGATTAGCGCAACCATTTTCTATGAGACACCCATTGGTGGATGGCCAGGGTAATTTTGGTTCAGTTGATGGAGATTCACCGGCTGCAATGAGATATACGGAAGTGAGAATGTCCAAAATATCTCAAGAGCTATTGCAGGATATTGATAAAAGAACTGTTGATTTTTCACCAAACTATGATGGATCTGAAAAAGAGCCATCAGTTCTTCCAACAAGGGTTCCAAATTTATTAGTTAATGGTTCAACTGGTATCGCAGTAGGAATGGCCACCAACATACCGCCGCATAATTTGGTTGAAGTTATAGATGCAACAATCGCAATAATAGATGATCCGTCACTGTCCAAAAAAGATAAGATTGATGAGTTAATTGAGAAAAGCAATATTCAGGGTCCAGATTTTCCTACATATGGAGAGATTAAAGATAATGGTGGCATTAGAGATGCACTCTTAAATGGAAGAGGTTCTTTTAAGATTAGAGCAAAACATATTATTGAAAAAAAGGACAATGATAAAACATCAATCGTCTTTACTGAGTTACCATATCAGGTTAACAAAGCGAGATTAATTGAGAATATTGCTCAATTGGTCCGGGACAAAAAAATCAATGAGATTAGTCAATTAAGAGATGAGTCTGATAAAGATGGCATGAGACTTGTTGTAGAAATTAAAAGAGGTGAGCAACATGAAGTTGTATTAGGTTCTTTGTATAAGCATACAAATGCTCAAATATCATATTCTGTGAATATGGTATGCCTTGTTGACGGTGAACCAAAAACTCTTGGCTTCATGGAAATCTTAAATGAATTTATCAAACATAGGCGCGAGGTTATCACAAGAAGAACTTTATATGATCTTGAAAAAGCTAAAAACAAAGCTCATATTTTGGAAGGTCTAGGTATTGCTTTGTTAAATGTAGACGATATCATTGCTCTTATAAAAAAATCCAAGAACACTGTTGAAGCAAAGAGTTCATTAATATCTAGAAGTTGGAAACCAGGGCAGCTAATTAAATTCCTTGGTATTGTCGATAAACAAACAGAAGACTTTATACCAAGCGATACCGAGTATGGATTAAATGACAAAACATATAAGTTGTCTGCTACTCAAGCTCAGGCTATTTTAGATCTAAAGCTTCAGAAACTAACTAATCTGGAGCAAGAAAAAATATTCTCTGATTATGAAATGACAATAACGGAAATAAAAAGATATATTAAAATTCTTACACATACTGATGAGTTGGATGCAGTTATGAAGTTAGAACTTAATGATGTAAAAAAAGAATATGGCGAACCCAGAAGATCACTTGTATCCCAGGATGAGGGTGAGTTAAGAAAAGAAGATTTAATTAAAAAAGAAGAAGTCATTGTTGTTTTAACAAAGGCTGATTATGTTAAAAGACTGCCAGCTACTGATTTTAAAAGTCAACGCAGAGGTGGCCGAGGAATTAATGCAACGAAGTTTAAGGATGGCGATGAGGCTAAGCTTTTATGCCAAGCACATACACATGATATAATTTTATGTTTTTCTACATTAGGAAAAGTTTATGCTATTAGAGCCTTTGATATACCTGACCCAAGCAGGCAAGCGAGAGGGAGACCAATTAACAATGTTTTGCCGTTAGACGCCGATGAATCAATTAGTACTTTTGTTGTAGTTAACTCATTTGAAGAAGATGCTTATTTATTTATGTCGACTAAAAATGGCATGATAAATAAAATTCCTGTGAACCTCTTCAAAAAAATTAGGGCTACAGGATTAAAAGCTATACTCCTTAAACCAGGTGATGAACTCCTTGGTGCTCACTATACTGTTAAAGATGAACACATCATGTTGGTAGCACAGAACGGTAAAGCTATTAAGTTTTGTGAGAGTGATGTTAGAGAAAGATTTAGAGGGACATTGGGAGTTAAAGGGATAAATCTTTCAGGTAAAACTAAGTTGATTTCTATTCTTAAGCCTATAAACGGTGAAATTATAACAGTTACAGAAAATGGTTATGGTAACAGAGTATCTGTTGAAAATTATAATACACAGAAAAGAGGAGGCGTTGGAGTCATTGGCATCAAAACTAGTAAACGCAATGGACAAGTTGTAGGCGCTGTAAATGTAAATGAAAATGACCAAATAATTATGATTACAAATAAAGGTAAAACAATTAAAATAGCAGTAAGTGATATGCCTATAATTGGTAGAAATACACAAGGTGTGAGGCTGCAGGTACTTCAAGATGATGAAAAACTTGTAGCTATTTCAACAGAAACTATTGTTAATGATGAATGATTTAAGCAAAATAAGAGCCGTAATAGATAAACTTGATAAGCAAATCATAAAAAACCTTAATGAAAGAGGTAAGCTTGCCCAAAAAATCAAAAAAGCGAAGTCATTGTCAAATAACAATAGTATTTTCCGTCCCGAACGAGAAGCTCAAATACTCAGGAGTTTAGAAAAATCTAATGACGGTCCATTAACAAACGAAAATTTACGTTCAATATTTCGCGAAATAATATCTTCATGTCTTTCAATAGAAAAAAAACTCAACATTAGGTGATTAGGTCCAGAGCAATCATATATTAAGATTGCTCTTGTAAAATTTTTTGGCTCATCAGTAGATATAAATTTTCATGACTCTATAAATTCTATATTTGATGATGTTAATACTGGTAACATAGATTTTGGTGTTGTCCCTATTGAAAACTCTAATCAGGGTAGTATCAAAATTACTATAGACCGACTAATTAAAGAAGAGATAAAAATATGTGGTGAAGTAAATCTAACGATCAAACATTGTCTTTTATCTCATTCTAAAAACTTGAATAATGTTCAAAAAATATATGCACATGAACAAACATTTCTTCAATGCAATGATTGGTTAACTAAAAATATGCCTGCTGCTCAAAGAATATTCTGTTCTAGTAACTCTGCAGCTGCAAAGAAGATCAAGAAACTTAAAAATACTGCTGCTATAGCAAGTAAAAACTGTTCTACACATTATAAGATTCCTATCCTGAAAAATAATATTCATGATATTGCAGATAACACAACTAGATTCATAGTAATAGGTAACCATGATATTGATATAAGTGGAGTTGATAAAACATCAATTCTTGTATCTGTGCAAAATAAAGCAGGCGCGCTTAAGAACTTGCTTGAGTCGTTATCTATCAATAGAATTAGTATGAGTAAAATCGAATCAATACCAACAAAGATTAATAACTGGGAGTACATGTTTTTGCTAGATATCGATGGACATGCTAATAATAAAAATGTTTCATCGGCACTTAAGGATATCAAAAAAAAGAGTACTTTCTATAAATTCTTGGGTTCATACCCAAAAAGTATATAAGTCAAAACTATGAAAACATCAACTTATCAACCCGGTAAAAATATTGATGATATTAGAAAAAAATATAATATCAAAAAGGTCATAAAACTTGCATCAAATGAGAATCCTTCTGGCCCAAGTATAAAAGCCATTACTGCAGGTATTAAAATACAAAAAAAAATTAATCGTTATCCGGATAGTCATTCACTTAAGTTAAAGCATGCCATTAATAGTTTTCTTTCAAAACCATTCATAAAACCTAATAATATTATTATAGGAAATGGTTCAAATGAAATTCTTGAATTTGTTGCAAGGCGTTTTTTAAATGAGAAATCAGAAGTATTATTTTGTAAACATTCATTCTTGGTTTATAAAATTATCTCTAAAAATATGAATGCTAAAATTATTGAATCAAAACCTGTTAATGAGCCTGGTTTAAATTATCTATGTATAGATCTGCAGAATATGAGGAAACACGTAACGAATAAAACAAAAGTTGTATTTATTGCAAATCCTAGTAACCCTACTGGGACAATCTTAAAAATAAAAGAAATAGATGATTTTATAAAAAGTATTTCTAAAAAAATAATTGTTGTAATAGATGAAGCATATTATGAGTATTCATTATTTAGAGGTTTTAAAAGCGCAATCAATTTAGTAAAAAAATATCCTAATGTAATTATAACGAGATCATTTTCTAAGATACATGCTCTAGCTGGCCTCAGAATCGGTTATGGCATTACATCAGATTCTATTGCTAAAGACTTTAATAATTATAGGCAGCCATTTAATATTAACTATATTGCTCAGGAAATGGCAGCAGTATCATTGGGTGATAAATCATTTGTTAATAAAAGTTTAAAAGAGAATCATGAGGGCATGATTTATTTAAAGTCATGTTTCGATGATCTGGGTATATCATACCTTGATAGTTATACGAATTTCTTAACTATAAACTTAGGTAAATATACTAAGAAAATATATAATGCACTCTTAAGTCAGGGTATTATTCTGAGACCTTTAGATAACTATGAGTTGCCAAATTATCTCAGAGTAACCATAGGAAAGGAAAAAGAGAATAAACTATTAATCAGCAAACTAAAAAAGATTCTAAAATCAGTGAAATAACTTATGTTTAAATCAGTATATATTTATGGGCTTGGTATGATGGGTGGATCCCTAGCTGGAGCAGTGAAAAAATCAAAAGTTGCTCACAAAATATATGCTTATGATATTAGTAAATCAAATCTTAGTTTTTCGAAAAAAAATAAAATCATTGATAACTATGATCAAGATAATTTTAAATATCTATCTAATGCAGATTTAATAATAATTTGTGCTCCTATAGGCGCTTATAAAAAAATCTTTAGTAATATAAAAAAATATAAAAAACCTGATGCTATCATAACTGATATTGGGAGTACTAAAACAGAGATTGTCGATATTTATAAAAGTATTTTTACTATGAATTCTAACTGTTTTATAGGCTCGCATCCTTTGACAGGCAAAGAAAGTTCAACAGTAAAAAATTCAGATACATCACTCTTTAGTGACGCAGTTGTCTTATTAACCCCAGCTTCTGATGATATTAATCTAATTAAAAGTATTGGTAGATTTTGGCGTAAACTTGCTTGCAAAACTTTCGTATTAAATGCAAAACAGCACGATCTTGTTCTCTCTGAAACAAGTCATTTGCCACATATGGTATCTTTTGCTCTAGTAAACATAATCTTAAATACTAAATCAATCGAGAAAATAGGAGACTTTACAGGCGGAGGTTTTCGTGACTTTGCCAGGCTAGCTCATAGTGATTCAACTATGTGGCAAGATATATGTCTGTCAAATAGCAAAAACATAGTGAAATCAATCAATCGACTTAAAAAAGAATTAGATCTAATCAAATCACTCATTAACAAAAAAGACAAAAAGCTATTCAAATATTTCCAGAATATTAAATCGAAGTTAGAAATCAATGACAAATAATTCAAGCCTAATTTTTAATCACTCAAGTCATCTTGTGGGTGAAATTAATATACCTGGAGATAAATCTATTACTCACAGAGCTATAATTCTTGGTTCTATATCAAATGGTAAGACCACAATCACTAATTCTCTGTTATCTGAAGATTGTAAAAGGACAATTAATGCATTTAGAATGCTTGGTGTAGAAATAGAAATTCAAGATAAAATCGTCACTGTAAATGGTAAAGGTTTGAATTCTCTTAAACCGCCTTCTAGTATTATTGACGCAGGTAATTCAGGTACACTTGCTAGATTAATATCTGGAATTTTAGCGGCTCAAGATTTTAGTTCAGCAATAACAGGAGATGAGTCGCTTGTAAAAAGACCGATGGGTCGTATTATTGAGCCTCTAGAAAAAGCTGGAGCAGTGATTTCATCGCAAAATGGTCAGCTACCAATTTCGTTTGATAAGCCTCTACACAAACCTATAGAATTTAAATCGTTGATACCAAGCGCTCAAATAAAATCTTGTCTGATACTGGCATCGTTATTCATAAATGGCAGATCTGAAATTGATGAATCTGTTAAGACAAGAGACCATACAGAACGAATGTTGCAATACCTTGACTATCCACTATCAATCAACAATACAAAAATAGCCATTGAAGGAAATACTACCGTCATTGCCAAAGATATTTCCGTTCCATCAGATATTTCATCTGCAGCATTTTTGATAGTTGCATCTCTGATAAAAAATCAATCGAACATTATCCTAAGATCTATAGGTGTAAATCCATTAAGAACAGGAATAGTTGATGTCTTAATTAAGATGGGAGCTGATATTAAATTGGTTAATCCTAGAAGTGTTTGTAATGAGACTATTGCAGATATTAAGGTAAAATCATCAAAATTAAAACCAATTAAATTAGCAGGGGATATTATATCTAGGTTAATAGATGAGTTACCAATATTATTCATCGCATGCGCTTGTTGTGATGGTGTATCTGTTATTGAAGATATAGGTGAGTTAAGACATAAAGAGAGCGATAGAATAAAATCTATGGAAGAGGGTTTAATAAATTTAGGAATTAATGTCAAAACTACACAAAATTCTATTGAGATTACTGGTGGCACTTTCAGAGGTGGAATAGTAAACAGCTATGGCGACCATAGAGTTGCCATGTCATTCATCGTTTCAGGTTTTGTTTCTCAGAAACCTGTTACAGTTACTGATACTGAAAATATCAATACTTCTTTTCCAAACTTTATAGATATACTTAAAGAAAACAATAATGAGATTTATCATATATGAGTAATATAATTCCTGTTATTACAATAGATGGTTTAGCAAGTTCTGGAAAGAGTACTGTCTCAAAAAAACTCTCTAAAGAATTGGGTTTCTATATATTAGATAGCGGCATATTATATAGAACTTTTGCATACCTGAAGAGTATAGGTGAAATAGAATTATTTAATCATGACAATATCAGTAAATCGATAAGAAATATTTATTTAGAACCTACGAAAAATCTGAGTTTTAATGTTTTATTTAATGATGCTAACATCACAAAATACTTACATTTTGAAGACATCGGACATCTAGCTTCAATAGTCTCAAAAGATGAGTTATTGAGAAATGCACTCCTGCCACTACAACATGCCTGTATAAAGAAACCTGGGCTAATAGCAAATGGACGAGACATGGGAACAAAAGTTTTCCCAAATTCTATACTAAAAATATATTTTACCGCTGATTTAGAAGTGCGAGCAAAACGTAGGTATGATCAATTAATTAAAAATGGGTCAGAGCCAAAATTTGAGGATATTAGAAAATCTCTTCGAGATAGAGATGAAAAAGATATTAATAGAGATATTTCCCCGCTAAAAGCTGCAAAAGATGCAATTATTATTGATTCTACCGAATTAAATGTGGAGTCAATCCTTGATAAAATCCTTGAATTGTATAAGATAACAGGAACTTGAATTATAAGA
This sequence comes from Gammaproteobacteria bacterium, assembly GCA_038101125.1. Classification (GTDB taxonomy): domain Bacteria; phylum Pseudomonadota; class Gammaproteobacteria. Next base: position 13,378 of record JAYNVZ010000009.1, read on the forward strand.
GGATATTATATTAATGGAAGCCCAATCAGAATTTGAAATTTTGTTTAATGACAGCATGGACAAGCTAGATATGACGCCTGGTAGCATCGTATCAGCTACTGTCATAGAAATTAGAAATGATTATGTGGTCATTAATGCAGGCCTTAAGTCAGAGGGAATAATTCCCAAAAATCAGTTTCTAGATGTCAGCGGTAAATTAGAGATAGAGATAGGAGATCAAGTAGAAGTTACACTTGATGTTATAGAAGATGGTTATGGAGAAACCATAATGTCTCGTGAGAAAGCTAAAAGGACTAAAGTCTGGTCAGAATTAGAAGCAATACAGAATAGTCAAGAAATTATTGAAGGAAAGGTTTGTGGTAAAGTTAAAGGTGGATTTACTGTGGAACTTATGAACATAAAAGCTTTCTTGCCTGGCTCTCTTGTAGATGTTAGGCCAACAAAAGAAACAGACTATATTGAAGGAAAAGTGCTTGAGTTTAAAATAATAAAAATGGACAAAGTAAGGAATAATATTGTTCTGTCTAGAAAAGCTGTTTTAATGGATCAAAACTCGAGTCCAGAAGAAGTTGCAGAAAAATACACTGAAGGAAAAAAAGTAACAGGGTTTATAAAAAATCTAACAGACTATGGCGCCTTCATAGACTTAGGTGGAATCGATGGTTTACTTCATATTACGGATATCTCATGGAAACGCATAAATCATCCTAGTGAATTATTAAGAGTAGGAGATGAAATTGAAGTTATAGTTCTTAAGTTTGATACTGAAAAAAATCGTGTCAGTCTTGGCATGAAACAATTACTAGATGACCCATGGGATAAAATTCCTGAAAAACTTGAGGTCGGTACTTCGTATAATGGTGTTGTCGCAAATATAGCTGATTATGGAGTTTTTGTAGACCTAGGTGATAATGTTGAAGGCCTTGTGAGGACATCAGAATTAAACTGGACGAATAAAAATATTAATCCAAATAAAGTTGTTAATCTAGGTGATGAAATTCAGGTCAAAGTTATAGAAATTGACAACGAAAAGAGAAGAGTCTCGTTAAGTCACAAACAATGTTTGGATAATCCATGGTCTGAATTTGCAGAAAATAATAATAAAGGTGATATAATCACCAGCCAGATTAAGTCTATAACTGATTTTGGTATTTTTGTTGGTCTAGATGGTGGTATTGATGGCCTTATACATATAACTGATATTACAGCTTCAGAAGATAACCAAGAAGAGGCTATAAGATCTTATAAGAAAGGCGATGATGTACAATCGATCATCCTATCAATTGACTCCGAAAGAGAACGCGTATCTTTAGGGATAAAACAACTAGAGCAAGATTGAATAATACTAAACAATGATTTTAAATAGATCTGAACTAATCACAAAGCTATCGAATAAGTTTAAATCCTTCACTCCATCGGATATTGATTATTCTGTAAAAAAAATTCTTGAACATATTTCTAAATCTCTATACTCAGGAGATAGGATAGAAATTAGAGGTTTTGGTACTTTTTCTCTTCACAATCACAATTCAAGAACAGCTAGAAATCCAAAAACAGGTGAATTAGTTGCCTTAGAAAAAAGATATAGCATTCATTTTAAGCCAAGCAAAGAGCTTAAAAATAGAGTAGATAATAAAAATTAGATCTTAATTCTCTTCTATTAATATCTCTAATAGCATAAAATAAAAAGTAAGTATGTTTAGAGTTTTAATATTTTTAATAATGTTAGGTCTATTGGCCTTATCTATTACGCTATCAATGCTGAATCCGATGGAAATAGAGATTGATCTATACTTTCGCGCATACAAAGCACCATTACCATTATTTCTATTTACTAGCTTTCTCATTGGATCATTTGTAGCGCTTTTATTTTTCTTTTCTGCATATATAAAGAACAAGCATGAAAATAGGAATCTTAAAAGAATCATGAAGAACAAGGAAGATGAAATTGATAATTTGAGAAAAAACCCTCTTAGAGATGATAACGAATGATTTATATCTTATCTCTCGTGATAGTGATTATACTATCAGCTGTATACTATTTTTATAAACCTACGAACAAGAAAAATAAAAATATATTTAATGCAGAATACTATAGAGGGTTAAATTATCTTCTAAATAACGAGGAAGATAAAGCCTTTAAGATATTTACTGCTTTAATGGATGTAGATAGCTCCACAATTGAAACTCATCTCGCTCTAGGTGGTCTATATAGAAAAAGAGGGGAGTTTGATAAAGCTATTTTAATACACCAAAACTTACTATCTCGACCAACTCTTGAAACAGAGTTGAAAAATCAGGCATTATATGAATTGGCAAAAGATTTTTATAATGCTGGTTTATATGATAGGTCAGAAAAAATATTTAAAAATATGTCTGATATAAAAAATTATAAAAAATCTTCTCTAGAGTACCTCATTAAAATATATGAAGCATCGAAGGACTGGGAGAGAGCAATTGATTTAATTAAAACTATTGGTGACATTAAAGTAAATGGCCATAAGAAGGAAATACTGTTAGCTCAGTATTATTGTGAAATATCATCATTATACATACATCAAAATCAAATAGAAAAATCTATAGCTATAGCCAAAAAAGCTCTAAAAATGAATCCTAAATGTGTCAGAGCTAACATGCAGTTAGCTGATTGTTATTCAAAAAATGACATAGGGACATCATGTCAGTATTTAAATACGATTATTGATCAAGATAATAAGTTTTCAAGTCTAGTAACAAATAAAATCATTACACTGGCAAAGCAAATTAACAATATGTCTGTGATCATGAGATCTATCGTATCAATCTCGAATTTGAAAGACATTAACTTTTTGCCTGAGGTTTATTTATTTCTATATTATGAAGATGAGAAAACTTTAGCTCAACAATATATAGATAAGTTTGAAGACAACAATTTAATTAATAAGTTTATTATCACTCATACTTTATTATCATCAAATGATAATATGATGACACCACAAATAAAAAACTTAATCACATCATATAATGAAATATTTTCACATAAGCATTTTTTTGTTTGTAACAATTGTGGTTATAAATCTAATGAGTTAAACTGGTTGTGCCCAAGTTGTAATAGTTGGGAAACTATTTACCCAAAATCAGCGATAGATTTACTAAGAGAAGGTGGAGCGAGTGAGTCAAGATAATACTAACAAGATAATCATTGCGCTAGACTATAACAACAAGAAAGATGTGCTTGATCTATGTGATCAGCTAGACCCCGCATATTGTAGACTTAAGGTTGGTAAACAATTATTTACTCAACTGGGACCAGATATAATTGAGTCACTTCATGCAAAAAATTTTGATATATTTCTTGATTTAAAATTTCATGATATTCCAATTACAGTCTACAAAGCATGTTTAGCGGCGTATGAATTGGGTATATGGATGTTAAATATTCATCTATTAGGTGGAAGAGAAATGGTATTGGCAGCGAAACAAGCCAGAGATGAGCAAAATACTTCCGCCCTTCTAATTGGAGTAACTTTGTTAACTAGTCATAGCGACGAGTCTCTTAAATTTTTGAATCTTCCAAATCGTCATTCTATAGTACAAAAACTTGCACAGTCTGCTCAAAACTGTGAAATTGATGGAGTGGTATGCTCTCCATCGGATATAAATGGTATCAAAGAGGTAACTTCAGATTTACTTTTTGTAACACCTGGAATAAGACTTGCAGAACAAGCCAATGATCATGCAAAAGTATATACACCTAAAAAAGCAATTCTAGCTGGCTCTAATTATCTAGTCATCGGGAGACCTATTACAGAATCAAAAAATCCCATGAAGGTGATAGATGAAATTAAATCTATGATTTGAAATCATTCAATAATTTAATATAGTTATCTTTATGTCCTAGTTTAGCCCCATATACTTGGATGATTTTTGAAGAACAATAATTAGCAAAATTTAGTGATTCTTGAGGGTTGGTTCCATCATATTTATGCATATATGCGCCAAGAAACATATCACCTGCACCCGTGAAGTCTTTTGATGATACATTTAATCCCTTCGTAGAATATGAATTATGACCATCAAAACAAACTGCTCCATTACTCCCTAGTGTTATGACATATTCATTTGTTATTCCTCTAAGAAATTCCTGAGCATCTTTTAAGTTATCTGTTTCTGAAAAATTCAATGCTTCTTGTTCATTACAAAATATTATATCTACTTTATTTTTAAATAATTTTAATAAACTATCTCTAAAAAAGGAAACTATATTTGGATCTGAAAGAGTTATAACTTTTTTTGTTGATGTTTGTTCAGTATGCTCTAGCGCAGAGATCCCGACAGACAATGTGTCTTCAGATGTTACCAAATATCCTTCAATCAATAAATACTCTGATGATACTAGCGCATCTTTATTAATATCAGTTACATCTAATAAAGATGATGACCCAAGATAAGTATTCATAGTTCTTTCATTATCTGGTGTAATTAAAACTAAACATTCACCGCTTTGTTGTTGTTCAGTTTGATTTACAAATGATTCTACTCCAGAATCAATTAAGCATGTAATGAAGTCATCTCCTGTTTTATCAGCCGAAACCTTCCCTGAAAAACATACGCTGTTATCAAACTGAGCCATTGTGAAAATAGAGTTTGCAACTGATCCTCCCGGAACAATTTTCTCTGGAGGCCTAATATTTCTCAAAGAATTATGAACTTTATAATGTTTATCATGTTCATTTAATAGCATGCAACCCTTGTCTAGACCTAAGTTTTTTAAAACTTCATCATTTACTTTATACTCATAATCAAGTAGCGCATTACCTATGCCATACATTTTATATTTATTCATAATTTTCCTTTCTGTTAAATTTAATAGCGAAGGAGGGAGTCGAACCCTCACGCACTTGCATGCAAGGGATTTTGAATCCCTCGTGTCTACCATTCCACCACTTCGCCAGAGAAGATAATTGTAACAAATTAAGGTTTGACATCCAAATATGATATAATTTAAACATGGATATAATGACATACACGATTGTTGCCATAGTAATTGTTATCTTTGCTTTTTATATTGTAACTCAAATAAAGTTATCCAAAAAAATTGCTCTCAAAGACACCACACTAGAGAATATTGAAGAAAAGCTTAAAAAACATAAATTAATAGGTGGCAGACATAAGAGAACTAATAAAAAAAATCCTCCAATAGTCTAGTTTAGTTGTTTTTTTTTGCTGATTTAGCTCGTTTAGCCATTTCAGGCGAATATGCTTCACCTGACCATAGCATACTGTATACAATTTCTTCGTTACCATTTTCACAGACATCTATGACTTTTTGAAATAATGGTTGAAATGTATCGCTTTTATGAGAATTTTCATGATCTTCATATGTTTTCCAAAATGTTATTATCAAAGCTTCACGATCTTTAAGGTCAGATGCTAAAGCTTTGCCTATATTACTGCCTTCATTCGAAATTTGGCCGCTGTTTAGAACTACCATCCCACCTATAAAACCTGTATCTGAGTGATAAGTTTTTACATTTTCGCACATCAGCGCAACCCTTTCCTGAAGGTCATCGAGCGTATACTCTTTTTTCAAAATTACGCGATTAATTGTAACAATGCCGTCAAAAGGAAAATTATTTATTAAACTCATAATTTATTAGAACAAATAATCACAATTAAATCAATATAAGTATATACTTATATACAATAATATTGACATGAGTTTGAGACAATATATTATTTTTGTTTACATGAATAACACTTCTATAGATTTATATGATTATAATTTGCCAAAAGAGCAAATTGCCAGTGAACCATTAGAGCATAGAGAGCAGTCAAAGCTATTACATCTAACTTATAATGATTTGCAGACCTATGAGCGAAAATTTTATGACTTATTAGATGTCTTAAATCCTGGTGACTTATTAATATTGAATAATACTAGAGTTATCCCAGCACGAATTAACATGCATAAGGAAACAGGTGGAAAAATTGAAATACTTTTCCATAGGAAAATCACCAACAAGATTTGTGAAGCTATATTCTCATCATCTCGACCACCAAAAATAAACACAACTTTGATTATGAATGATAATAGAATATTTAAAGTGTTGTCTTTAACCAAAAATATATTAACTTTGAAATCAATAAACAAAATGAGCATTTTTGAAATTTATGAAAAATATGGTGAAGTACCATTACCTAAGTATATTAAAAGAGCAGTCTCTAGAACTGATAAGAAGAAATATCAGACTGTTTATGCAGAGTCGAATGGATCGGTAGCAGCGCCAACAGCGGGTTTGCATTTTACTGATGATATAATCGAAAAGTTAATCAATAAAGGAATTAATGTTAAATATATGACCCTTCATATAAGTTATAATACATTTAAACCTATAACTAGCAAGAGCTATCTAGATCATGAAATTGGAAGTGAGTATATTAATATTGAAGATGATATATTTTCAATGATTAATAAAACTAAAAAATTAAAAAAAAGAGTTATAGCTGTAGGGACCACAGTTACAAGAGCTATTGAGTTTTGCTATACAAATCAAATTCAAAAAGCTTATGATGGACCTGCTGATTTATTTATTTATCCTGGCTATAACTTTATAGCAGTTGATTGTATAATTACAAACTTTCACTTGCCGAAATCATCGTTGTTATTATTAGTGTGTGCTTTTTTTGGCAAAGACAGAATTATTGATGCATATAATTTTGCAGTTAAAAAAAAATATCGGTTCTATAGTTTTGGTGACTGTATGTTTTTGGAAAAATAATTTATGAAATTTGAAATTAAAAAAAAATCCAAAAAAGCAAGAGTTGGAAATCTTTCTTTACTTCATGGAGATGTTAAAACTCCTGCATTTATGACCGTAGGGACTTATGGTTCAGTAAAATCGCTGACGAACCAGGATCTTAAAGAATGTAATGCAGAAATGATTCTATGTAATGCTTATCATCTTATGATTAGACCTGAAAGTAATTTAATAGAAAAAGCTGGAGGATTACATAAGTTTATGAATTGGTCTAAACCTATCTTGACAGATTCAGGTGGTTATCAAGTTTTTAGTTTGTCTAATCAAACAAAAGTCTCCAATCGTGGTGTGGAGTTTAAGTCACCATTAAATGGGAATAAATTATTCATGTCACCGGAAAAGTCTATCGAAACCCAATTGTATCTTGGTAGTGATATCATGATGATATTTGATGAGTGCACCTCATACCCGTCTAATGAAGAAGATACTGAGAGGTCTATGGAATTATCATTAAGGTGGGCGGAGATGTCCTTTAATGCGAATAATTCAAATATGCCATTATTTGGTATAGTTCAAGGTGGGATGTATTTAGATTTAAGAGAAAAATCTTTAAAAGAACTTCTTAAGTATAATTTTGATGGTTATGCGCTAGGTGGTTTGTCTGTTGGAGAGCCAGATCATATTAGAAGAAAGGTTATAGAAGCTATTGGAGACAAGTTGCCTGCGAATAAGCCAAGATACTTAATGGGCGTAGGCAAACCTTTAGATATTATCCATGCGGTAAACAATGGAATTGATATGTTCGATTGTGTGATTCCTACAAGAAATGCCAGGAATGGTCAATTATTTACTAACCATGGCGTGCTAAACATTCGTAACAGCAAATACGAAGAAGATCTAAGGCCAATAGATCAATCCTGTGGTTGTTTTTCATGTAATAATTATTCTAGAGCATATATTAGACATTTAGATAAGTGCAATGATATATTAGCTGCAAGACTTATGTCGATTCATAATGTATACTTTTATCAAGAATTTATGGGACAAATAAGGTCGGCAATAGATAATGATTCTCTTGAAGACCTGATAAAACAAACTGAAAATAATTATATAAGCATATGAGGGTATTATGAACTTTATTGAAATTGCGAATGCATCAACAGCAACACAAGAACCATCAGCACTAGGTTTTTTATTACCTATATTTATTTTGGTTTTAATGTATTTTATTTTGATACGACCTCAATCTAAAAAACTAAAAGAACATAAGCAAATGCTAACAGAGTTGAAAGTCGGAGATGAAATATCTACTGCTGGAGGTTTATTGGGTAAAATTATAAAAGTAGGTGAGTCATATATTCAGCTTAAAATATCTGATAATGTTGACATAAAACTACAGAAATCATCTGTAAACAAGATACTCCCAAAGAATTCATTGGAGTCAATTAAGTAAAAATGTCTAGTTATCCGAGATGGAAATATTTTTTGGTATTGCTAGTTCTTCTAGCCTCAATAATATACTCACTTCCTAACCTATATCATTCGAAACCCGCAATTGAAATAGGCATAGAAGATGTTAATGTTTCAGAAATTATTAAAACATTAAGTCATCCTAAAGATGATATTATCCATGAAGATAATAAAATAACTCTGTTGTTTGATAATACTGAATCTCAACTTTTATCTTATGAAAAATTAAGAAAAACTAATCTCTTATCTAGTTACAGCTTAACTAGTTATATAAACTTGCCTGATTGGCTTAGATCTATAAATGCATACCCAATGTACTTAGGCCTAGATCTAAAAGGTGGAGTTCATTTTCTTTTACAGGTAGACAAAGATAATATTGAAAAAAACTTATTAAGAGAAATTGAGAGCGATGTTAAAGGTATTCTTATTGAAAATAAACATAGATATACGTCTTTCATAAAAACCGATAATAAAGTTGAAATCAAGTTTAGTATTGATAAACCCATTGAAAGTATTATATCAATTATTAATAATCAAATCCCTAATCTTGATATAAATAAAAAAACTGAAAAAGATTTCGTTATTTTACATATTACTCCATCTATGGAGCTGATAAATAATGATATTAAAAGTGCACTAGCAAAAAATTTGACGATTCTTCGATCAAGAGTTGATGAATTAGGAGTTTCGCAACCAATTCTTCAAAAACAAGGTCAAGACAGAATTATTATTCAATTGCCAGGTTTACAAGACTCTACGAGAGCAAAAGGTATTTTGGGCTCCACAGCTACTTTAGAGTTTAGGTTAACAAAAGGCACTCAAGAAGATTGGTATAATTCTAAAATTAATGGTGTGCCAACTGTTAATTCTTCAAGCTTATATAAAATGAGAGATGATACCCCCATATTATTATCAAGAAAAGTAATTGTTGGAGGTGCAGATATAAAGGGTGCAAACAGTGGTTTTGATGCAGATACAAATAGCCCTGCAGTATTTGTTAATTTGAGTGATTATGGTGCTTCGAAGATGCTAGATACTACAAATAAAAATATTGGCAATAGAATGGCAGTTGTATTTGTAGAAAAAAATAAAAGTGAAGTTATAAATGTAGCTGTTATAAGAGAAGCATTTAGCAAAAGATTTCAAATTACTGGCTTGAATATGGACGAGGCTCAGGATTTATCTATTCTTTTAAGATCTGGAGCTTTGAGCGCCCCAATGGAGATTGTTGAAGAGAGAACAGTGGGCCCAAGCTTGGGTGAGTCAAATATACTAGCTGGTAAGAATTCTATGTACTTTGGATTATTCTTAGTAGCTTTATTTATGTTTATCTATTATAGATTATTTGGTTTTATAGCTAATATAGCGCTTATAGCTAACATTGTTATTATTGTAGCTGTATTATCTCTTTTTCAAGCAACATTAACTTTGTCAGGAATTGCAGGGATAGTATTAACTGTTGGAATGGCAGTAGATGCCAATGTTTTGATATTTGAAAGAATCAGAGAAGAGATTGTAAACGGAAGTTCGCCGAATGCGAGTATATATTCGGGTTATCAAAAAGCTTTCTCTACAATTTCTGATGCAAATATTACAACATTAATTGCCGCAATTGCTTTACTTACAATAGGTACCGGGGCGGTGAAAGGCTTTGCTATAACACTTGTAATTGGGATTCTATCTTCAATGTTTACATCTATTGTAGGCACTAGGGCTTTAGTAAGTCTTATATATGAAAAAAGAAATTCAAGGAGTCTCTCTATATAATGTTTAAATTAATAAGCCTAAATAGCAATTATAATTTTATTGGTAAAAGAAAGCCTGCTATTATTTTGTCAGCTTTCTTGATTCTAGTGAGTATTTCAAGTTTTCTCATTCAAGGTCTTAATTGGGGTATAGATTTTTCGAGTGGATATGTTGTGCAGCTAAAATTTGATAATAAAATATCTATTAGTGAGATTAGAAATACTTTTGAGGCCAATGATATTAGTGATGCTGTCATACAGTCATTTGGTAGCAACAAAGAAGTTCTCATTAAACTTAAAGAAGATAGTAACTTCAATAAAGAATCTATAAATAAATTTTTAATCAAAAGTTT
>JAYNVZ010000009.1:23695-43705 GCA_038101125.1 Gammaproteobacteria bacterium
CATGTAAGATGATTAAACTTGAATTTGTTGGTTCACAAATTGGAGAGGAATTAAGAGATAAAGGTGAGTGGGCAATGTTAGTTGCGCTACTTAGTATACTTGTATACATAGGTTTCAGGTTTGAATTTATATATGGCATTGGAGCAATTATTGCGCTTATACATGATGTGATCATAACTCTCGGCTTCTTTTCTATTTTTCAGATAGAATTTAATCTCAGCGTTTTATCTGCAGCATTGGCAGTGATCGGGTATTCCTTGAACGATACTATTGTTGTTTATGATAGGATTAGGGAAAATACCAGAGTAGTTAAAACAGATCGATATGATAATTTACTTAATAATTCTGTAAATCAGACTTTATCAAGAACTGTTATAACATCTTTAACTACAATGTTTGTATTAGTCTCTTTATATTTACTTGGCGGTGCTGCCGTAGAATTATTCGCTCTAGCAATGATGATTGGAATACTAGTAGGAACATATTCATCAATTTTTATTGCAAGTACTAGCTTATTGTTATTAGGAGCCAATGCTGAAATTAGAGAGAATGACTAACCTATCTTTGATAAAACTTTCTTATGTATTAATTCTCTAGCTGCCAATAAAGAGTTACATTTGCTTATATCATTTTCCCCATTAATACCTGTTACCAGTACACCTGACTCTCTGCAAATTAATAAACCAGCTGCATAATCCCATATCTCTATTTTCGGATAAATTAATAAATCTAGTTTGCCTTCTGCCATGTATATCAACTCTAAAGATTTTGATCCAAAAAATCTTTGATTACCATCCAGCATATGCTCGAGGTTTAATTTAATCTTATTATCATTTATTACATATAAAATTTTTTCGTTTTTAATATTTGTATTTCTTATTTTTTTATTTTCGCACACAGCTCCTTCTCCCTTTACAGCTGTTACTAACTGATCTTGGACTGGATTATAAATAAGTGAAGCATGTATAACTCCATTGAGAAAGATGCACATGGTTATATTAAACAAAGGGATTTTGTTAACAAAGTTTTCATAACAGTCTAAGGGATTTATAACCCACACATACCCTGTCCCATCATTAACATTAGGCGAATATTCGATATTAGAAACTTTCTTTTTGACCTCAGTGATATCTATATTAGTTGGGCCTAAACTATCATTTTCATTAAAAGGATATGATTCACCTATCGATTCAATCATATGAATATATAAGAGCTGGTCTAAATGATCATAAGACCTTAAGTCGTCTTGGTTTTTAGACTTATAAATGTTATTAATTATTTCTGCTGCTGACCGGCATGCTTTCAGTGCTATATTTAATCTAGGTTGCATGTTGTGTTAATCCAATAAAATAACCATAATACTACAATATGTTTTCAAATGTTCATATAGTTTTAGTAAATACGTCTCATCCAGGTAATATAGGATCTACCGCCAGGGCTATGAAAACGATGGGTTTTAAGAATTTATCATTAGTTAGCCCAAAAGAGTTTCCGTCTATGAAGGCAGATGCCCTAGCTGTAGGTTGTTCGGATATATTAGATAAGGCAAAAGTATTTACAGACTTACCGTCTGCTATTGAAGGTTCAAATATAAATATTGGTCTATCTGCAAGATCACGTCGTGCATCAATACCTTCTATGTCGATAAAAGAATGCACAACTTATATAATTAACAATAATAATATTAATATTAATCTTATTTTTGGAAATGAGTCTTCAGGTTTGTCCAATGAAGAGCTTTTAGTATGTGATTATATTGTTAGTTTGCCCACTCACAATGACTATACTTCATTAAACTTATCTGCTGCTGTTCAAATACTTACATATGAGCTTTATAAAAGTTCTAATCAAACACCAGATATAAACGTAAAGGAATTTAAACCAGCATCATCAAAGGAACGCAATTATTTTATACAATCACTAATTTCATTGTTGAAACATACAAATTTCATAACATCAAAGAATCATATTTCTCTAACTAAGAAGATCCATATTCTTTTTAATAAGTCTAACCTTGAAAAAGAAGAGGTAAATATGCTAATGGGTATCATTAGCTCTATCAATAAAAAACTAAAGTAATAGTTGATAAGATTACTAGGTTATAGGATAATTAGGCCATGAAACTTACAACTAAAGGACGTTACGCAATAATCGCTATGGTTGATTTAGCCATAAATGGCATAGATGAACCTGCACCTCTGAAAGAGATTTCTATTAGACAAAAAATCTCTCTTTCTTATCTGGAACAACTTTTTTCTAAACTTAGAATATGTGGGCTAGTTAAGAGTATACGTGGACCGGGTGGAGGCTACATGCTTAATAAGAACCCATCAAATCTAAATTTATTGGATATAATAACAGCTGTAGATGAAAAAATTGATCAGACTCAATGCGGCGGAGCAATGAACTGTATTAATGATAAACCTTGCTTGACTCACTTTATTTGGACAGATTTGAACAATAAAATTAATGATTATATGAGAGAGATAACATTGAGTGATATAACATTAAGAAAAGACGTCCAAAGTATTATATTTTTTAGGGAGAATAAAAATGTCATCAGGAATCAAAGAGCAGAAAAATAATTTAAGTATACCTATTTATTTAGATTACTCAGCAACTACACCAGTTGATGAGAGAGTAGCTAAGGCAATGGCTGATTGTCTGACAAAAGAAGGAACTTTTGGAAATCCTGCATCTCGATCTCATCCATATGGGTGGGATAGCGAAAAACTAATAGATCAAGCAAGAATTAATGTCGCTAACTTATTAGGTGCTGACAAAAGAGAAATAATATGGACAAGTGGTGCAACTGAATCAGATAACCTTGCAATCAAAGGTGCTGCATATTTTTACAAGGAAAAAGGAAATCATCTTATTACCTTATCTACTGAGCATAAAGCCGTTTTAGATACTATGAGATTTCTAGAATCGGAAGGTTTCGAAGTCACATACCTAGACCCTAAAGATAATGGGTTAGTTGATATTGATGAATTAAAAAAAGCTATCAAACCCACTACCATACTTATTTCCATCATGCATGTGAATAATGAAATTGGAGTCATACAAGATCTGGAATCTATCGGTAAGTTATGTAAAGAAAATAAGATAGTTTTTCATGTAGACGCTGCACAAAGCCCCGGAAAAGTTGAGATAGATGTAAATAAATTTAATATTGATCTATGCGCTTTATCTGCTCATAAAGCATACGGACCTAAAGGAATTGGAGCATTGTATGTAAGAAGAAAACCTAGAATTAGGTTGCAGCCGCAGATGCATGGCGGAGGTCATGAAAGAGGTTTTAGGTCAGGCACATTACCAACACATCAAATTGTAGGTATGGGTGAAGCATTTAAATATGCTAAAACTGAAATGTCTAAAGATAATAAGAAAATTAAGAAACTCAGAGATATGCTTTGGGATGGTTTGAAGGATATGGAGGAAATATATCTTAATGGAGATCTTAACCAGCGAATACCTGGTAATTTAAATATTAGCTTTAATTTTGTTGAAGGCGAAAGTCTTATTATGGCAATTAAGGATATTGCAGTATCATCTGGATCAGCATGTACATCCGCTAGTTTGGAACCTAGTTATGTACTAAGAGCTCTAGGAAGAGAGGATGAGCTTGCACATAGTTCTATCAGAATGACTATAGGTAAATATACGACTGAGGAAGAAATTTTACATACTATAGATTTATTAAAAAATGCAGTCTCAAAACTCAGAGCCTTATCTCCTTTATGGGACATGTATAAAGAAGGCATAGATCTAAAAACTGTTAAGTGGGCATCACATTAAACTTATGAGTATTACGATTACAGAAAACGCTGCAAAACATGTTTCAGCCCATCTTTTATCAAGAGGCAAAGGAATAGGTTTACGATTAGGTGTAAAAACAACTGGATGTTCAGGTTTAGCATATGTAATAGAATTTGCAGATAAAATTGAGACTGATGATAAAATTTTTGAAGACAAAGGCATTAAGCTGATTATAAATCCTAAAAGTTATGCATATTTAAAAGGAACAGAGCTAGATTTTGGCAGGGAAGGGCTCAATGAGGGTTTTAAATTTAATAATCCAAATGTCAAAGATAAATGCGGCTGTGGTGAGAGTTTTAATGTTTAATGGATATTTTAAAACAGAACTTTTTTGAATTATTTAATATAGAAATTTCGGTAGATATAAATAAATCTGATCTAGATGAGAAAGTAAAAATTTTGCAGAATAACTTTCATCCTGATAAATTCATAAATGGGTCAGACTTTGAGAAAAGACTAGCATTACAAATTTCTTCATATATAAATGATGGGTACAAAGTACTTGGCGATATAGTCTTAAGGGTGGAGTATATTTTGAAGATCAATAACTTTAATAAAGATGAATCTACAACAATTAATGATATTGATTTTTTACAAGAACAAATTATGTACAATGAGCTCATTGAATCTTTAAAAGAAAATCTAAAGGAGAATGTAATAGATGATAATCTCTCGGGCATTAAGTTAAAATTAAGAAATACGATTAACAATATTAAACTAGCTTATCAAGATCGTGACTTTGAAGATATATGGCAGAATTTATCAAAGTTAAGGTTTTATATTAATAATATCAATGAACTTATAAAAATGAGAAATAAATGAGCTTGCTTCAAATATCAGATCCTACAATAACAAATGAGAGTCTAAAAAAATTTGTAGTTGGTATCGATCTTGGAACGACAAATTCTTTGATCGCTTCTTATGGCTCAAATCTTAAAATTTATCAAGAAAACCCATCTAATTTAATACCATCTGTTGTAGGTATACAGAAGAATGATAATACTCTGGTTGGAAATAATGCATGTCTTCAATTAGACTCTGAAACTACGATTATCAGATCAATAAAAAGAATAATGGGATTATCTTACGTAGATGTTAAAAAACTTGAACATCAAGAAAGCTTTCGAGTTGTTAGGTCGCAAAATGATCTCCCTTGTATTACTGTTAATGATAAAGAGTATTCAGCTATTGATATCTCTTCTAAAATTCTCTCTCATCTTAAACAACTCGCTGAGTCTATGGAAAACAAAACACTTGATGGTGCAGTTATAACTGTTCCTGCATATTTCAATGACATACAGCGACAAGCAACTAAGAACGCTGCAAAAATGTCTGGTATTAATGTTTTGAGATTATTAAATGAACCTACTGCTGCGGCTCTAGCGTATGGCCTTGAGTCTAATGAGACAGGCTCATTTGTAATTTATGATTTTGGTGGAGGCACATTTGATGTGTCTGTGCTTAATTTAGATAAAGGTATATTTAAAGTGTTATCAACAGATGGCAATACTCGTCTTGGTGGAGATGATATTGATAATGCTATAAGTATATGGCTATCAGATAATTATTCATTTATGCAAAAATATAGCCACGCTGAAATTAAAGAATATGCTAAATCTTTAAAAGAGTCTATTGCTAATAAAGAGTCTATTTCTATAAAAGTAAATGAAAACTCTGTGACTCTTTCTCAGGACCAGTTCCAAGATATTATTGCTCCAATCCTAAATGAGACTTTTGAGATAGTAAAAAATGCTATAACTGTTTCAGGTTTATCTTCCAGTGAAATCAAAAATATTATATTAGTCGGTGGATCAACAAGAATTAATTGTATTAAGAATTTATTGGAAAAAAAATTTTCTTGTCCTATCTTAAATAATATTGATCCCGAGATAGTGGTTGCTCATGGAGCAGCAATACAGGCATCCTTGCTATCTGGAAATAATAAAGATAATATCCTTTTACTCGATGTTTTACCTCTTTCTCTTGGTATTGAGACATATGGTGGGCTTGCTGAAAAAGTAATCTTAAGAAATACACCAATACCCATAAAACTCAGAAAAACTTTTACTACTTTCAAGGATGGGCAATCTAAGTTATTAATAAATGTTATTCAGGGTGAAAGAGAGTTGGTTGACGATTGTAATTCATTAGGTAGCTTTATCTTATCAGATATACCATCAATGGTCGCTGGAGGTCCAAGGATTGATGTAGATTTTCAAATAGATGCAGATGGTATTTTGTCAGTTTCAGCCACAGAAACCACAACAGGAAATACATCAACAATCGAGGTAAAGCCATCGTATGGTTTATCTGAATCAGATATTACTCAAATGATTAATGATTCTAATGAAAGCGCAGAAATTGATATGAATTTAAGACGCCTCAATGAGTCTATTGTAGAAGGCAAGAGAGTGGTGTACGCATTGGAGCAGGCACTCAATAATGATGGCAAAGATCTTTTATCAAATGAGGAGTATCAGTCGATTATTGATAAATTAGATATCTTGAAATCAAGCATATCTGGTGATAATTCTGACTTAATTGAACATGCAATTAAGGAAGTAGAAAAACAATCTGAATTTTATGTTGAACGAAGAATGAATAGTAGTATAAAGTCACTCATTGCAGGTAAAGGGATAGATGATATACTGTAAAACGTAATGCCAAAGATAACTTTTTTACCAAATGAAGATATATGCCCAGAGGGAGCTACTATTGAAGTTGCCAAAGGAACGAGTATATGCAGAGCTGCATTAGATAGTGGTATATCTATAGAGCATGCCTGCGAATTATCATGCGCTTGCACGACATGCCATGTGTATGTAAAAGAAGGTCTAGATTCACTATCAGAAGCTACTGATGATGAGGATGATTATCTAGATAAAGCATGGGGGCTACAGAGTAATTCAAGGCTAAGTTGCCAAGCCATTGTGGCCGATGAAGACTTAGTTGTTGAAATCCCCAAATATACAATCAATCATGCTTCGGAGCGGCACTCATGACACTAAAATGGACAGATAGTCTTGATATTGCAATACAACTGGATGAGAAATTCCCAGATATTGACCCTCAGAAAATAAGATTTACTGATCTTCATCAATGGATTTGTGAATTAGATGACTTTAATGATGATGCGTCTAAGTCTAATGAAAAGATTTTAGAAGCTATACAAATGCTTTGGATAGAGGAGAAGTAATCATGGATTATGAGAAAAGTCTTGGCATCATAAAACCTGATGCTGTAGAAAGGAATTTAATAGGCTCAATTATTAAAATTATTGAGGATAACAATATCAAGATTAATCAGATGAAGATGTTAGAGTTAACTACATCCATGGCTGAGGAATTTTATAATATTCATAAAGGCAAACCTTTTTATGAAAAACTAATTTCTTATATGACATCTGGACCAGTCGTTTTAATGGTTCTTGAGGGCAATGATGTGGTGAAGAGATATAGAGATTTGATGGGTAAAACTAATCCAGAAGAGGCCGATGAGGGCACAATTCGTAAGTTGTATGCTAAAGACACTACTTTTAACTCCGTACATGGCTCTGATAGTATTGAGAATGCTTTAACTGAAATTAGTTTATTTTTTTAACCAAATAGATTATGAAAACTGATGCTATACAATCAATAAAGGGTTTTAAAGATATACTACCCTCTGAGATTAAATATTATAAATATATTGAAAAAATAATATTTGATATTTCAAATCAATATGCCATCAATGAACTTAGATTGCCATTCATAGAAAAATCAGAACTATTCATGAAATCCATTGGAGACAACACAGATATCGTTAACAAGGAAATGTATAATTTTATTGATAAAAATGGAGAGTCAATCTGCTTGAGACCAGAGGGCACTGCCTCAGTTGTTAGGTCAGTGATTGAACATAATCTAGTTTATGATCGTGGACTTAAAAAACAAAAGTATATGTACTATGGTCCTATGTTTAGACATGAAAAACCACAAAAAGGAAGATATAGGCAGTTCAATCAATTTGGCATTGAATACTTTGGTTTTAGTGATACAAATAGTGATTTAGAATTAATTATATTAGGTGGCCATGTTTTTGACAAACTTGGACTTAAAAATATAAAGCTGCATATAAATTCATTGGGAGATAAGAATGATAAAAGTAAATATGCAGAAATTGTTATGAAGTTTTTTGCATCAATTAAAAATAAACTTGATGATTATCAACTAAATACTTTAAATAAAAACCCACTAAGATTATTGGATAGCAAAAAAGATAATATAAAAGATATTTTAGAACAAATACCTACTATGACAGAGACACTCTCCAATGAATCAAAGACAAGATTTAATATACTATTGGATAAATTAGATGCTATCGGCATAGATTATATTCTAGATAATTCAATTGTCAGAGGCCTTGATTATTATAATGATACGGTTTTTGAGTGGCGAGACATGTCTTTGGGTAGTCAAAATGCTGTTTGTGCAGGCGGTAGATATGATTCTTTGGTGCAAAATACTGGAGGCAACGATGTTCCAGCGATAGGTTTTGCAATGGGTGTCGAGAGAATTGTCGAGCTAATAAAAAATATAGATATCTCTTTTGATAATCAACAGTTCATAATACCAATAATATCAACATTAACTGAAACTGAATCATATGGAGTAGAATTAGCTACCTTCCTTCGTCATAGGTATCCATACCTGAGTTTTTATACGACTGATAGTTCTGCAAGTCTATCCTCGCAGACTAAAAGTGCCTTAAAAATTAATGATACTTTTATTATTCTTATAACTAATGAAAATATTAAGGATAAATCTATTACAGTTAGGATGAAAGAAAATAAAATGAATGATACTATTCTTACCAACGATGAATTAATTAAACTTATGGATAAATCTTATGGCTGAGAACTATACTGAAGAAGAAGATAAGCTAATAAGTTGGTTTAAAGAAAATTATATAAATATGGTAATAGGTATTGCTGTCGGCATAGCGCTAGTTTTGGGGTATAATTATCAACAAGATAATACTCTCAATTACCAATATGAGATATCATTAAAGTATGAAAAAGCTTTAGCTGGTTATCAGGAAAAAGAATACACTTCTATACTCTCACTATCTGAAGAATTATCTAAGACTGACCCAGGGAATATCTACACCTCTTTAACAAACCTTTATTCAGCCAAAATACACCATGATAAAAAAGAATATGACAAGGCATTAAATTCATTAAATCATATAGCTAAGAATTCTAAATCTGATGAAATATTAAATATAGCAAAATTAAGGTCAGCAAGAATTCTTATATATCTCAAGAGATATGATGAAGCAAAAGATACAATTCTTTCGATTGAGAATTATATTACTCAAGTAATTCCAACAGAGTTATTGGGCGATATAGAGTACTACAGTAATAATCTCAAAGAAGCTAAAAATTTCTATCAACTTAGCCTCAAAAATGAAATGACTCCTAATAAGAGAAAAATTATTGAAAATAAAATCAACTCAATTAATTAGTATGAATAAATTAATTATTATAAGTTTATCATTTTTTATATCCAGCTGCAGCAGTTTGAAACTACCTTCAGTATTGAATATCACTAACTCAAGCTTATCAGAAATACAAGACGATTCTATTAATATTCAGAATATTTGGTCTACAAATATCGGAAATAAAAGAGATTATAAAACTGGTGTTCTTCAACCTTATTTTATAGATGGTGTCGCCTATACTATTGATAGTCATGGCTTGATTAGTGCAATAAAATTATCAGATGGTAATGCTTTGTGGAAAGCAAGTCTTGACATGAACGTATCGTCCGGATTAACCATTCATAATGAAAATATATACTTTGGAACAAACGATGGGATGTACCATGGTTATGACTTAGAAACTTTAGCAAACTCAAACTCTCTCTTTGATAGTCTAAATTTTATTGATTTCTTGGATGATAAGGCTTTAGAGTCTACAATGAGTGTCCAGCTTAAAAGCGAAGCATCTTCGACTGCTATAGGTGTTGATGATTTAATTATTATAAAACTTGATGATGGCGATACATCTGCTATAAATATTAAAAAGAATAATATTGAATGGAATTATAAGGGTAGAAATGTACCTCTTAGTATTAAAGGATCCGGTTCTATTGCATCCCAGAATAACAATATATATGTTCCTCGAGATGATGGTAATATAATTTCATTAGTTTCGTCTAGCGGTAAATTAAATTGGTTAGCATCAATCTCACCGAGGTCAGGTAGAAATGAGCTTGAGTCGTTGAGAGATGTTGAAATAGCGCCTGTTATTAGCAATGGAGTTTTATTTATAGGGTCTTATCAGGGAAACTTAATTTCTATTGATACATTGAATGGAAATATAATTTGGTCTAGGCCTATGTCTGTCATGTCGCATTTTAGTGTAGATGATAACAGCCTCTATATATCTGATGATTCTGGATACATTTATTCAATTGATCGTTATAATGGCTCTATACAGTGGAAGCAAAATACACCAAATAATATCCAGTCTACTCAAATATTCATAATAGATAATTATATAGTTTCTTTGAGTGTTGAGGGTCATATAATCGTAATTGATAAATTAGATGGAACACTTCTTGTTTTTAAAAGTGTTTTGGATGATGTAGATCCTCAAACGAATGGATTATTGCAAGATAAAGTACTTTATATAGTCAGTAAAAATGGTAGACTCAACGCAATTAAAATCAATTAATTGTTATCATGAAGAATAGTATTGCTATAGTTGGCAGAACAAACGTAGGTAAGTCCCTTTTATTCAATAAACTTACTCGTGCTAGAAAATCACTCGTTATAGATTATCATGGTGTCACTAGAGATATTAACAGTGGTTATTTACTATTGGGTAATCGATCTTTATATATTGAAGACACCGGTGGTATTCCTGAAGAAAATGATAAATTTAGCAGTCAAATTCTTGAAAAGGCATCTCAGTCGATCACAAAAGCTAGATTAATTTTATTTGTGGTGTCTGCAGCAGATGGACTCACTCTTCAAGATCATGAAATTTGCAAAATGTTAAGAAAACTTGATAGAGAAATTATTCTATTAATTAATAAAACCGACTTATCAAAAAAATCTCAACCAATAAGTGACTTTTATAAGTTGGGTATCAAGGACGTTCTTCTTATATCAGCTAAAAATAATACTGGTTTGTCTGAATTAAAAGATAAGATTTCTCTTGTTGTAACTGGAGAGGAAATAGTTGAGAAAGATATATTTAGGAGAGTTTCAATTATAGGAAAACCTAATGCTGGAAAATCTACATTAATCAATACCTTGCTAAAAGAAGATAGGATGATTATATCAAGCGAAGCAGGGACTACCTTGGATGCAATTGAGATACCATTTACATTAAAAAATAATAATTTTTTGCTTTACGATACAGCTGGAATTACGCGTAAGTCAAAAACAATATCTACAGTTCAGAAATTTAGTATCAACAGTACATTAAATACCATTAAGACTACAGATATATGTATATTTATGATTGATGCTGATGCAGGGATAACAAAACAAGACAAAACTATTCTTAATATAATTAGAAAAAGTAATAAGGCTTTTATACTCGCTATAAATAAAATAGATAAAAAAAGTAAAGAAGAGTTACTAGAACTCAAGAAAGATTTGAAATACTTTTCAAATATAACTGATAATGCTGCAATAATTATGATATCAGCAATTAATAAAGAAAATATTAAAAAACTTCTTTATACTTTATTAAATATCTCTTATTCCATTTACAAACGATACAAGTCATCACAGTTGACCGATATACTGAACGAGGCTTTAGATGATCACCCGCCTCCTATGATCAATAACAGAAGAATCAAACTTAAATTTGCTCAACAGGCTAAATCTGATTCACTTTCTATCATAATTCATGGCAATCAAACAGACAAACTGCCATCATCATATGAAAAATATCTTAAAAACTATTTTATTGATAAACTGGATTTAGTGGGTATACCCGTAAAAATAACTTTATCAACACAAAAAAACCCATTCGATTGAATGGGTTTTTAAATCATAAGTTTTAAATATTACTCAGCTGTTTTAGGGCTAATAATATTTTTTACTTCTGAGATTTTATTTGCAGGAAAACCGCCTGTATCAGCATGCTCTTTGATTAAGTCCGCATTATCTGCATTGTAAACGCAGTAAACTTTATCTCCAGTTACGTAACTGTGAACCCATTCGATACCGGTTCCCATATCTTTTAAAATCCCGCATGACTTTTGTGAAATTCCTTGCAGATCTTCTTGTTTTAAATCTCCTGCCCCAGGGATTTCTCTCTCTATTACATATTGTGGCATATTACCCCTCCTTATTTGTATATCATCTATTTTGCTATGATTTTCATGAACCTTCAAGGTTTAAATGTCCTATTACGCTTTTATCTATGAGTAATTCTGGGTCTATATAAGTATTATTCACTAACACTGACCAATGTAAATGTGCCCCTGTTGATTTACCAGTTGTTCCTACTTTCCCTATAATCTGACCTTTTTCAACATATTGATTTTCTTCAACAAGGATTTCATCAAGATGAATCATAATACTCTTTAGGCTTCTCCCATGATCAAGAATTATCGTTTTTCCATTATAAAAAAAATTACCAGTTAATGTGATCTTCCCAGACGAAGGGGCAACAATAGGTGTGCCAGTATCAGCCGCTATGTCAAATCCATTATGATAATTACCCTCTATACCATTATAAAACCTTTTGGTTCCAAATATACCCGTGGTAATTCCTTTTACTGGTAAAATAAATTCCATGTCAGGATTATTTTCAAACCATATTCTTCTTGCTTCAACCAACTTTATTTTATCCTTTTTTATTTTTTTTAGTATTTTATCAGTTGGTTTAGTATATTTTTTATTGACATTAATGTTCTGAGTTCTAAAACTTTTCTGCACTATATTTATTCCAATTTCTCTCAAAATAGCCCCATCTTTATTTTTTATTTCAAAGCTATGTTGCTTAGTTTTTAGGTGATATGATAATCCATAAAGAACATAAAACTTATTATTTTTATTCCACTTAAGTATTTTTTGCCCATCTATAAGAAGGTCTTGATTATATTCTGCTTTGCTTATCTCAGTTATATAAATACCACCAGGGTGAACATTTAAAAAATCACTTGAAGCATATAAAGATGAGGCATGAGAGTAACTTATAATGAAAATTAATATGTAGAATCTAATTAATCTCATGTCAGTATTTTATTATTATCTTTCCATCCCTTCTTGATATATTTTGTACTTATAGTAGTGGTAATACCGCCTCTAACTTTCCAATAGCCAATAACTGACATATATCTCGGTTTTATTAAGGTTCTAATATCTTTTAGTATACAATTAGTGTTATCTTCATGAAATGCGCCAACATCTCTAAATGATCCCATATATAATTTTAATGACTTTAATTCCACGCATAATTTGTCCGGAACATATTCAATAGCAAATTCCGCAAAATCTGGTTGACCTGTTAATGGACATAAGCAAGTAAATTCAGGTATATCCATGGTAATTAAATAATCTTCCTTTATCTCTGGATTTTCAAATGTATCCAAGATTTTACTATGTAATTTCATTAATGTATCTCCTGATAGTAGTATTATACCTGAGATAATATTATAATCTATTGAAGGGTTCTCTATGCGTCTAACTAAAATTAAATTAGCTGGTTTCAAAACATTTGTTGATTCAACTACTCTCTCTTTTCCGAGCAATCTGACTGGTATAATTGGCCCGAATGGCTGTGGGAAATCCAATATAATTGATGCAATACGATGGGTAATGGGCGAGTCATCAGCTCGTAATCTAAGAGGAGACTCTATGGATGATGTTATTTTTTCTGGCTCTTCCTCAAGATCCCAAGTTAGCAAAGCATTCATAGAATTATACTTTGATAATGAGAATAATACCTTAGATGCCAAATTTGCTAAATATTCTGAGATAGTTATCAAGAGAGAAGTCTCAAGAGATGGAGTCTCTAATTACTATTTAAATAATACAAGGTGTCGCAGAAAAGATATTAAAGAAGTTTTTCTAGGAACAGGCCTTGGCCCAAGGAGTTATGCAATTATTGAACAAGGAATGATATCAAGATTAGTAGAGGCTAAGCCTGAAGAACTTAGAGGTTATCTTGAGGAAGCGGCTGGTATCAGCAAATATAAAGAAAAAAGAAGAGAGACTGAACTTAGACTTAAACATACAAAAGATAATCTAAATAGATTGAATGATGTAATGAAAGAAATAACATCCCAGCTTGGCAAACTTGAAAGACAAGCAAAAGCCGCGAAAGACTATAAAGAGCTCCGTGAGAATGAGAAAAACCTAAAATTAAGTTTATTAAGTTTAAAATGGAATAATTATAATAGTGAAATAGAGACACTAGATGCTGATATAAGCAAGAATAATATAGAGCATGAAAAACAAAAATCCTTAATTACAGGCAAAGATAAATTAATTGAAGAAACAAGGATCAAAAGAGGTAATGAACAAGATTCATTTAACGCAATACAGGCTGATTTTTATCACATAGGTAGTGAAATCGCGAGATGTGAAAAAGATATAGAGCATAGCGAGCAAACTGAATCGTCAAGATTAAAGTCAATAGACGAGGTGATCCAATCAATCGAGAATCTAAAAAATAAATATTCCGAGGAAAAGGATAGGAGCAAAATAATTGATGAATCTATTATAAACAAACAAAAACAACTTTCAGCAATAACAGATAAGTTAGAAAAATTAAATAATGAAAAAGTTAATGCTAATAATGCATTACAAAATTGGCAGCTACAATACAATAACTTTATTTCTGAGCAATTAGAAACTAAAAATAAGCAAGAAATAGAGAAAACAAAAATAAGTGCAGCAGAAAAGTCCATAGATTTATTATCGAAGAGATTAAAAATACTCGAATCATATACAATTCCGGAAGACAAGAGCTCTGAGGATAAGAATGATATTATGGTTTCTGTAAGTGAAGTTCAGCAGCAGATATCAACATTACTAGTTGACATACAAAGATCGGACTATTTAAAATCTAAAACTGACAAACTTTTTAACTTATTACCAAAGAATCTTAAAAATTTATCTGAGAGCTTTAAATACTTAGTTAAGAAAATCAAGTTACTTGTTAGATCTCAACAAGATGAAATTAATGATATTAAAATCAAAATAGAAGATTACCAGAAAGATGTAGCAAGGGGGAATGAAGCTCTAGTTTTTTTAAAAGATAAAATTCTTAACAATGATAAAATTAAGATTAAATTCGATAAAGAGCGAATTGAATTCAAGCAGATAATTGATAAAGTTTTATGGGATACAGATGAATGTCAGTCAGGACAGAATGATATAAACGTTGCAATTTCATCATTAGTGTCTGAAAAGTCAGCAGTTCAGAAAAATATATCTCGTTTAGATGTTGAAATCATTCAAATGAATGACAGGAGATTGTCCCTATTATCAAATGAAAATAATGTTGAAAAACCATCATCAGACATGCAGAACTTACTAAAAAAACTGAACTTGGCACTCTAAGAAATAACTTGTCTACATTGGATAATCTGATATTGACTTATGAGTCTGAAAAGAATGATATTAATAATGTTATCTCTGACATAAGAGAACTTCTTGAAAAAAATAAAATCTCATTGAGCGAGAAGACTGCTCAAAGGAATTCTCTAAAGGATAATGCAGAAATACCTATAATGGAAATAGAAGAGGCTATACAGAAAAAAAATCCTGATGAAACATTAGATGCATTAGAAAAAAATATAGATAGAGTACAAAAAAGAATAGATTCACTTGGTGCAATCAACTTAGCGGCAATAGATGAATTAAGAGATCAAGAGGAAAGGAAGTTATATTTGGACAATCAATATAACGATCTATCAAAATCTGTTCAAACGCTAGAAAATGCGATTTCAAAAATAGACCAAGAGACCAAATCTAAATTTAAAGAGATATTTGACCAAATTAATAATAACCTTAACAACTTTTTCACTAAAATATTTGGAGGGGGCAAAGCTTATCTTGAGTTGACGGATAATGATCTTCTTAATACAGGTGTTTCCATCATGGCTAGACCACCGGGTAAGCTTGTTAAAAATATAAACTTATTATCAGGTGGAGAAAAAGCTGGCGTAGGCATAGCTTTTGTTTTTTCAATTTTTAAAATTAACCCTGCTCCTTTTTGCTTACTAGACGAGGTTGATGCTCCTTTAGATGATGCTAATAATAATAGATTTTGCAATGTAGTAAAAGAAATGTCTCAAACAGTACAATTTATATTTATCACACATAATAAATCAACAATGGAATTAGCTGATGTTTTATCAGGGGTGACCATGCGAGAGGCCGGTGTATCAAAACTTGTGTCTGTAAATGTAAATGAAGCTGTTAATTTAACATCTGAAAAGAATATTAATGCTGAGACAGCTAATACACAAAACTAATACTATGTCTTCTGATAAATCTGCATTAACAAAAAAATATAAACTTTTAATACAAAAAATTAATCATCATAATAAGATGTATCATACTTATGATAGCCCTGAAATCTCTGATATAGAATATGATAAATTATACTCTGAACTGAAACTTTTTGAGGAGCTTAATCCAAATCTTGTTCTAAAAGAGTCTCCTACTAACAGAGTTGGTTCTAAGCTTTTAAGTGGATTTAGTAAAATAAAACATACAAGACCTATGATGTCACTTTCTAATGCTGCTACATATGAGGATTTTTTGAGTTTTTATACAAGAACTACTAAAGATCTTAAGAATAGTAGCTTTGTTCTATCAGCTGAACCAAAATTTGATGGACTTGCTATTAGTATTACCTATATAAATGGATATTATGAATCTGCTGTAACTAGGGGCGATGGTTTTATTGGCGAGGATGTTACGTCTAATGTTAAAACTATCAAAATGCTCCCATTAATTCTTGAGGGGAAAAATATTCCATCTAAATTATCATTAAAAGCTGAAATCTATATGGGTTTAAATGATTTCAAAAAACTAAATAATGCTTTATCACAAAATGAAGAAAGAACTTTTGCTAATCCGAGAAATGTAGCTGCAGGCACCATAAGACAATTAGATCCAAATGTTGCATCACAAAGAAACCTTAAAATATTTTTTCATGGACTTATTCATGATGATACTTTCTCAGATCTTAGTCATTCTGACTCATTAGACAGATTAAAATCTTATGGTTTACCTGTCTGTAATTTGAATAAAAAAATATTGAGTATAAAAGATGCGAAAAAGTATTATGATCATCTTAATAAAATTAGATTATCATTGCCATATGAGATCGATGGTATTGTATTTAAAGTTGATAGTTATGAACAACAAGAAATTCTTGGTTTAACTTCCAAAGCACCTAAATGGGCGATAGCATATAAGTTTAAGTCTGTAGAAGAAAAAACTAAACTCCTAGGAGTAACATTTCAAGTTGGCAGAACAGGCACAATAACTCCTGTCGCAGAGTTAGACCCAGTTAATATTGGTGGAGTAAAAGTTAGTAGAGCTAGTTTGCATAATATGGATGAAATCAATAGAAAAGATATCAGAATAAATGATATGGTTTTTGTAAAAAGAGCTGGAGATGTAATTCCTGATATTGATCGAGTATCTTTATCTGATCGAGTAAAAAGTTTAAAAATAAAAGCTCCTAAGAGTTGTCCCGCATGTGGTTCGCCTCTCATCAGAATATCGATGCAATCCATATATAAATGTAATAATAATTATAAATGTAGACCACAAATTGTTCAGTCGATTATGCATTTTGCATCACGCAAGGCAATGAACATCTCTGGCCTAGGAGAGAGTATCATTGAATCTTTAGTTGATAAGGAACTTATAAATAATTTTGTTGATCTTTATAAATTAACTCTAACGCATATAAAAAGTCTTGAAAGGATGGCTGAAAAATCTTCCGATAAACTTATAAGATCTATATCTGGTTCGAAAAATACGGCATTTGATAAATTTATCTACTCTCTTGGTATTAAAGAGGTAGGTATAACGACTGCTGAGTCTTTAGCAAAAAACTATACTAGCGTTGAAGAACTTATGTCTGCAAGTAAAGCTGAACTATGTTCGATTAATGATATTGGTGAAATAGTAGCAGAGAATATATATAATTATTTCAGGAATAATGAAAATCAAAACAAGATAAATAATCTAATTAAACTTGGTGTTAAAATTAAATATGCAAGAACTACCATTGATAATAAACTATCCGGCAATATTTATGTCATAACTGGCACATTTAAGAATATCAGTAGGGCGGATATAGAGAGTGCTCTGAACAAGCATGGAGCTAAGGTGACTAATTCTGTATCAAAGAAAACTACAGCATTGATATTGGGCGCTAATCCAGGTTCTAAACATAAGAAGGCAAAGGATTATAATATCAATATCATCAGTGAAGATGACCTTATTAAGCTTCTCTGAGTAGCTCGTTGATTCCTACCTTAGACCTAGTTTTTTCATCAACTTTTTTCACAATTACTGCACAGTAAAGGCTGTATTTTTGGTCTTTAGATGGAAGCGATCCTGAAACAACAACAGAGCCCTCGGGAATGACCCCATAAGATACTTCTCCAGTTTCTCTATCATATATTTTAGTACTTTGACCTATGTAAACTCCCATAGAGATTACTGAATTCTTTTTGACTATGACACCTTCCACAATTTCTGATCTAGCTCCAATAAAACAATTGTCTTCAATAATAGTAGGGTTTGCTTGAAGTGGTTCTAGGACGCCACCAATACCAACGCCACCTGATAGATGTACATTTTTACCAATCTGTGCACATGAACCAACTGTTGCCCATGTGTCTACCATAGAACCATCATCAACATACGCGCCAATATTCATAAACGACGGCATTAGTACAACATTTTTACCGACATAAGTCCCTTCGCGGGCGATAGCCTGAGGTACAACTCTTATATTATTCTTCTTTAAGTATTCTTCTTCAATATTATTAAATTTTGATGTAAGTTTGTCATAAAATTTCGTATAACCTGTATCTGTTATTTTATTCTCTCTTAACTTAAAGGAAACAAGGATAGCTTTTTTAACCCATTGATTAACTTTCCAATCATTATCAATATACTCTGCGACTCTTAATTCACCGCTATTTAAAGAGGCTATTGTTTCTTCAACTGCTTTACTAACTTCATTTTTATCCATATTCTCCATGTTTGACGAATAAGCTTGCTCTATTATTTCTTGGTTTTTGTTCATAAGGTACTCGGGATTTTATTATCTGATTGATTGTTGTTAATTATATTATCTTGTGAATCTAAGAATACAAGTATATCATAATATTGTCTAATATTTTGAACATACTTTACAGTTTCCCAGCCTCTTGCATAACCATACTTAGTTTTTTTATAGTACCTTGATTGACTTAATTTTAAGAGATAGGGTTCGATTGATTTCCAATCAGAAACAACTTTATTATCTTTTTTAGCAAGATCTATAGCATCTATAATATGTCCATATCCAATATTATATGCAGCTATTGCAAACCATATCTTATCCTTATCATTTATATTGCTAGGAACTTTATCTAACATCTTTTTAAGGTACTTAGCGCCACCATATATACTGTCTCTAGGATTTGTTCTATCCTTTACCTTCATATCTTTTGCAGTATTTTTTGTTAACATCATAATTCCTTTTACACCGGTGTATGATACAGCATCTTTGTTCCAGTGAGACTCCTGATAACCAATACTTGCCAATAATCTCCAGTCATGACCATACTTTTCGGAAAAGCTTTTAAAATAAAACTCATACTGTGGAAAAATATTTGCAAGATCATTAACAAAATTCTTACTACCAACAAAATTATATTGTGCACCATTATTAAGATTTCTTTGTTTTATATATTTTAATTTATTCTCTTTTATTATAAATGTGAAAAACTCTGAAATTTTTTTTTGCAAATGGCTACTAGAATCTTCTGGGAGCATCCAATAACTTTTTATATCAGTGCCAATTTTGATGAGACTAGAAATTTCTGGAAAATCATCTTGATAAAAAAATAATTCATCTGATGATAGCACCATATATCTAATTTTATTTTCTAATAATAAATGTACAATCTCATCTATGTTAGCTGAATCTAGAAT
>JAYNVZ010000010.1:0-1120 GCA_038101125.1 Gammaproteobacteria bacterium
AGTATATATTGTATTATTTAGTTTTGAGTCATCTTGTATGACTTTTCTAATATCATAACCAAGTATTTGTGACGATTTAGTTATGCATTCATTGAATATTGTATTTTTTTCATAACTCTCAAACATATTTTTGTTCTGAGACCCCTGGCCTGGGAATAATACAGCATATCTAGTCATAGTATGTCTTCCATGAAGTCATTATATGAGTACAAACCAGGCGATTGATCTTTGATCCATTTTGCTGTCAGAATAGCGCCTTTTGCAAAAATACTTCTATCATTTGCAATGTGAATCAGACGAATCTCGTCATTTTTATCGGTAAATATCACCTCATGTGTTCCTATTTCAGTATCCTGCCTTAATGACTCAAATTTGATTGGGCATTTAGATGATTTTATATCACCTAGGGATATATTTTGGCTGTCACAAATTACCTGTGCCATTTTAATAGCGGTTCCTGATGGAGAGTCTACCTTATTTATATGATGTATCTCTTTGATCAAAATCTTATAACCTTTTAGCGCTTTAGACATTGAAGCAAGTGACTTTAAAGTCACATTAACACCGTGGCTCATATTTGGAGCTAATAAAATCGGGATAGTTTTTGAAGCTTTAGAAATGATATCTAATTGATCGTTATCAAAACCTGTCGTTCCAATCGTTATAGCTTTTCTTAGTTCAACACACTTATTTATAGTCGCAATCGATGGAATTGGTAGAGAAAAATCGATAACGACATCAAATAATTCGGTGAATTCAGTTATATTCGAAGTTAAGGTTAAATTAAAATTATTTTCAATAGAATTTATTTTCTTATCAGAATCGCAGCCGAGGGATATTTCTACATCTTGGTGATTATTTGACTCATGGAAGATGGATTGACCCATTCTACCAAGAAAACCATTCATAGCTATTTTACAAATCATATTTTACTCAAAAAAATTTTATGTCTTATCTACCCAGCTATTTTCTTTAGGTCTGTGTTTAGATTTGCTTTTTCTAAAAGAATTTCTAATTGTGTTTCGCCCCAATCTCCCTGAGTTTTGCTATCTCCTTTCAAGGCCTTGGTTAAATTAATAGCCTCTTTACTCATTTGAATATTTAAATCCTTTAAATTATT
>JAYNVZ010000010.1:1130-21040 GCA_038101125.1 Gammaproteobacteria bacterium
CAAAAGATCTTTTTGTTCTTTTGTTAGATTGACGGGTGTTTCGACATGAACCCTGCAATATAAATCTCCAGTTGAATTAGATCTGACTGATTTAACACCTTTGCCTTTAATTCTAAATTGTTTACCTGACTGTGTGCCATTAGGTATCTTGAGCTCTACTTTCCCGTTAAGAGTGGGAATAATTACCTTATCTCCAAGTGTTGCAGTTGTAAAGTTTATTGGCAATTCACATAAGAGATCATCTTGTTGTCTTTGGAAAATTGAGTGTGGCTTAACTCTAACAGACACATATAAATCTCCCGACTGAACACCTTGTCCCCCAGCTTCTCCTTCACCAGATAATCGAATTTGATCACCAGTGTCGACGCCACTTGGTATATTTACAGATAAGTTTTTAGTTTTTTTAATTTTACCAACACCAGAACATGTATTACATGGTTGATCTATCATTTGACCTCTTCCACCACATCGTGGACAAGGTTGTTGAACTGAGAAGAATCCTTGACTCATTCTAACTTGTCCGGCTCCATTACATTGAGAACATGTGCTAAAGGCAGTTCCATTTTTTGCACCAGTAGCATCACAATCTACACAGTTTATACTGGTTGGCACTTTCATTTTGACTTCTTTACCGCTTATGGCTTCTTCAAGGGAGAGTTCAATTTGATATTCTAAGTCTGCACCTCTTCTTTGTTGACCCCTTCCGCTACCACCAAAAATGTCGCCAAATACGTCACCAAATATATCATTAAACGATCCACTGCCAGAAAAACCGCCCGCGCCGCCGCCAAATCTAGAATCCATTCCTTCATGACCAAATTGATCATAAGTTTGTCTTTTATTTGAGTCACTCAAAACTTCATATGCTTCTGATAACTCTTTAAATTTCTCCTCAGACTCTTTGTTACCCTGATTACGATCAGGATGATGTTTCATGGCAAGCTTTTTATATGCCTTTTTAATTTCAGCAGCAGATGCGTCTCGGCTCACGCCAAGTGATTGGTAATAATCAGTTTTAGCCATTATTATTTATTTTCAGCCTTTGAATCTTCGCTTTCTTCTTTAACTTCTGTAAAATCTGCATCGACGACATTGTCATTCGGTTTAGTTTTTGCATCTTCAGTTGAAGTTTCTGCGCCTTGTTGTTTAGCAGCTTCTTCTTTGTAAGCTTGTTCAGCAATCTTACCAGCAGCTTCGGTTAACTTCATTGTTTTTTCAGTTATTTTTTCTGCATCATCGCTTTTCAACTCCTCTTGGAGATCTTTGATTGCAGCATTCACTTTTTCAACCTCAGACTTGTCAGCTTTATCTCCCAGATCTTTGATAGATTTCTCAGATCCTAGAATCATAGCTTCTGCTTGGTTTTTTGCATCAACCAAAGCTTTTGCTTTTTTGTCTTCTTCAGCATGAGTTTCAGCATCCTTAACCATTTGGTTAATTTCATCATCAGATAATCCACTAGAGTCTTTAATCACGATTGACTGTTCTTTTCCAGTTGCCTTATCTTTAGCTGAAACATTCAAAATACCGTTAGCATCAATATCAAATGTTACTTCAATTTGAGGAGTTCCTCTCGGAGCTGGAGGTATATCTGTTAGATCAAACCTACCTAAAGATTTGTTTCCTGAAGCCATCTCCCTTTCGCCTTGAAGGACATGAACGGTTACTGCAGGCTGGTTATCTTCAGCAGTTGAGAACGTTTGAGATTTCTTGGTTGGTATTGTAGTGTTTTTTTCTATAAGAGGAGTTCTAACACCGCCCATAGTTTCTATTCCTAATGTTAGCGGAGTAACGTCTAGCAATAAAACATCTTTAACATCACCACCTAAAACACCAGCTTGAATTGCAGCACCCATAGCTACAGCTTCATCTGGATTAACTTCTTTTTTTGGCTCTTTTTTAAAGAACTGTTGAACCGCTTCTTGTACCTTGGGCATTCTAGTTTGTCCGCCTACAAGTATTACTTCATTAATGTCACTTGTGCTTAACCCAGCTTCTTTAAGAGCAATTTTACAAGGCTCTATAGTTTTTTCTACCAAATCTGATACTAATGACTCAAGCTTAGCTCTTGTTAGCTTCATGTTTAAGTGCTTAGGTCCAGAGGCATCAGCAGTAACATAAGGTAAATTAATGTCAGTTTGAGTACTAGATGATAATTCAATTTTAGCTTTTTCTGCAGCTTCTTTTAATCTTTGAATTGCTGAAGGATCGTTTCTTAGATCTACACCTTGTTCTTTTTTGAATTCATCTACTAAATGATCAATTAATCTTAAGTCAAAATCTTCTCCACCAAGAAATGTGTCTCCACTAGTAGACAGTACGTCGAATGATTGCTCACCATCTAGATTCGAAATCTCTATTATTGAAACATCAAATGTTCCTCCGCCTAGATCATATACAACAATTTTTTGTTCAGCTTGTTTTTTATCAAGTCCATATGCCAAAGCAGCAGCTGTTGGTTCACTAATGATTCGTTTTACATCTAAGCCGGCAATTTTTCCAGCATCTTTTGTTGCTTGTCTTTGAGCATCATTAAAATAAGCTGGGACAGTGATTACAGCTTCAGTAACCTCTGATCCAAGAAAATCCTCGGCAGTAGTTTTCATTTTTTGAAGTATCTTTGCTGAAACCTCTGGTGGGGATATTTTTTTTCCTTTGGCTTCCACCCAAGCGTCACCATTTTCAGCTTTAACAATTTTATAAGGGACTATATCTTGATCCTGTTTAACAGCATCTTCTTCAAATTTTCTACCTATTAACCTTTTAATCGCATATAAAGTATCTTTGGGGTTCATGACTGCTTGACGTTTAGCTGGTTGTCCAACTAATGAACTATCGTCAGTATAAGCTACAAATGACGGCGTTGTTCTATCGCCTTCACTATTTTCAATAACTTTTGGTGTATCGCCATCCATTACAGATACACATGAATTAGTAGTACCTAAGTCAATTCCAATTATTCTTCCCATTATTAACTCCTAAAATTGTTTCTGACTGAAAGATGTAGACGATATCTTTTTTTTCAAGTCTTATTCTTTATTTTTTATAACTATAACGAGGGCTGGCTTAATTACTCTGTTATTCAAAAGATAACCTTTTTGAACAACCTCTGTTATCTTATCATTTTCGTCATTATTGTTTTCAATGGTACTTATGGCCTGATGGAATTCAGGGTTAAAAGACTCTCCTTGAGGGTTAATTTCTTCGATATTATTTTTTTCAAAAATTTTTTGGAACATAGAAAGCAATAACTTGTTACCCTCGTCTAGTTGTTCCTTTGTTATTTTATCATCTTTCAGGTTGCAACTGAGACTTAGACTGTCATAAATAGGGATAATCTCCTGCAGTATAGATTCGGTTGAGTATTTGTAAGCATTTTCTACTTCTTTTTGACTTCGTTTCTTGATATTTTCTATTTCCGCAGTGGCACGAAGTAAAGCATCATAATTTTCATCATATTTTTTTTGTAGAATTTCAATTTCACTCAACTCTTTCTCAGAATCTTCGATATTTTCAGATTCGGTATTAACTGATACATCAGGATCATTAATTTTGTTATCATCATCTTCTATTGATGTCATAAGATACTCTCTATAATTATTACTCAACATTATTTTATATATAAAGATTGATTATGCAATATAATATATTCATGAATAAACGTATCGAGACACACACTGTCAAAGTCGGCAATGTTCTTATTGGGTCAAATCATCCAATAAGAGTTCAGTCTATGACTAATACAAATACATCTGATGTAAAAAAAACCGTTGATCAAATTCTTGAATTACATGATGCGGGCTCTGAGATAGTCCGTATAACTGTAAATGACCAAGATTCTGCTAAAAGCGTAGAAGATATTAAGAGTAAATTAATTCAAAATAATTGTAATGTTCCCATAGTTGGGGACTTCCATTTTAATGGACATTTGCTTCTCTCGTCGTATCCTGGAGCTGCTGCTGCTTTGGATAAATATCGTATAAATCCTGGGAATATAGGAGGAAAATCTAAATATGATGATAATTTTGAGGAAATTATAAATATTGCCATCAAAAATAACAAACCAGTTAGAATTGGAGCAAATTGGGGCAGCTTAAATAAAGAAACTATGGATGAACTTATAAAACAGAAAAAGGATGATAAAAGAGATATAAGTTATTCATTATTAATAAGAAATGCTTTAGTTAAATCAGTGATCGATTCAGCTGCCCAAGCTATTTCTCTTGGCCTGCCAGAAGATAAAATCATAATTTCATGTAAAACAAGCAATGTTAATGACTTGGTTGATGTATACACAGATTTATCAAATAAATGTAGATATCCTCTCCACTTGGGTCTAACAGAGGCTGGTTTAGGCAGGGATGCAGTAATATCATCTGTAGCTGCTCTATCTATCCTCATTAATCAAGGCATTGGAGATACAATCCGAGTATCATTGACCCCTGATAAAGCTAGCTCTAGAACTGAGGAAGTTAAAGTCTGCCAACAAGTTTTGTCATCCTTGGGCATAAGAAATTATACGCCCAGAGTTATATCATGTCCTGGTTGTGGGAGAACTAGCAATAATTACTTCGTTGAATTATCTAAATCTATAAAGGGATATATTAATGATAAAATGCCTGGATGGAAAAAATCACACCCTGGTGTAGAGAATATGAATATAGCTGTCATGGGCTGTATAGTAAATGGCCCAGGAGAATCCAAGCATGCAAATATAGGCATAAGCCTACCTGGGAATAATGAGGACCCCTCTGCCCCAGTTTATATAGATGGTAAAAAGTATAAAACTTTGCAAGGCGATGATATTGAAAAGCAATTTATTGATATATTACAATCATATATAGAAGAAACCTATAAATAACTATTCATCAATTTTTGCTATTGGGCGAGATTTATCAGTAATCCATTCACTCCATGACCCAACAAAAAGCGAAACATTCTTTATGCCGCTTATTTCAAGCGCCAAAATATTATGACAAGCTGTTATTCCTGACCCACACATAGATATTATGTCGGAACTAGCCGTATCTCCAATTAATCTAATAAAATTATGTCGTAACTCCTCGGGGCTTTTAAAATGTCCATTTTTATCTAAATTTTTACCTAGGGGGTGAGATATAGCGCCAGGGATATGCCCTGCAATTGGATCAACAGGGTCTTTAATACCTAAGTATCTCTCTTTGGAACGCGCATCTATAATAAGCTTATTCATTTTATACTGCGCATCTTCCACATCTTTGATGGAAACATGCAAACTATCATTTAGATTAGGCTCAAAAACTGCTCTCTCAAATATAGTATTCTTAGATGTCAATTTACCACCAGCTGACATCCATGCTCCCAAGGCTCCATCTAGAACAGCTACGTCCGTATGGCCCAGCCATTTAAGTATCCACCACATTCTTCCAGCAAATGCTCCACCCGCATCATCATAGATAACTGCCTGCTTATTATTATTCATGCCCCATTGTGAGAGCTTTTCAGAGAACAACACAGGATCTGGCAAAGGATGCCTGCCGCTATCTACGGTCTTTTCACTAGCCAAATCATGGTCGATATCAACAAAAATAGAGTTTTCAATGTGCCCCTCATTATATGCGTCTATACCGTAAGATGAGTCACTGATATCACATCTACAATCAAAAATAATAAAATTTTCATTATTTAAGTTTTTTATTAAGTCTTTAGCAGATATTATTGTTTTATATGACATAATTAAACTTTATAGATAAAAAATAGACCAATCACTAAAGTAATGACATTTAGCGAAACACTCAAAGCGTGAAGTCTGTTAAATTTTTGTTTCCCCTTTTCCCCCATGTCCCTAGCATTATTAATTATAGGTATCATGAATCTGCTAATTATACTCAATATAGTCATCGAAACTATAGCTATATATAAAATATTACTCATCTCAATGTTAAAAATCATTATTAGAGCAAGTGCAGCCAAACCAATTACAATTGCAAATAGGTAGTATTTTGGAAAAAATGCTCTCAAAAACACACCTGCGCTCTTTTCGTCAAGAGTTTTAAATACTGTTGGCGCAATTATTGCTGAAAAGAATACAATTACACCAACCCATATACTTATTAAAACTGTTATTCCATATATACTCATAGTGACCTCCAATGTCTTTCATATACTTTATTATACAACAGAGTGCATTATGCTTATAATTGATTATGTTTAAATCTATTATGGAAAATGGAGCAGACAGGGAATCTGCCTTAAATATTCTAGAAAATTTCATTAATACCAAACTTCATAACTATGATAGTAAAAGAAATTACGATCTTGGACCTTCTAAACACGATAATGTTAGTCAATTATCGCCATATATAAGGCATCGCATCATCACAGAAGAAGAGGTAATGATCCAGGCAATGAGCAAGTTCCCGTTACCAAAAATTGAAAAGTTTATTCAAGAAGTTTTCTGGAGAACATATTGGAAAGCATGGCTAGAACTAAGGCCTCAAGTATGGACTGATTATAAATTATTGATAGAAAAAAATGATAAAAATCAATTATATGAGAAAGTTATCTCATTAAATACTGGAATAGATTGCTTTGATGCCTGGACGGAAGAATTATTACAAACCAATTACCTTCATAATCATGCAAGAATGTGGTACGCAAGCATCTGGATTCACACTCTAAAGATGCCATGGTATTTAGGAGCCGAACTATTTCTAAATAATCTGCTAGATGGTGATCCAGCATCTAACACGTTAAGTTGGCGGTGGGTTGCAGGCATTCAAACAAAGGGAAAAGCTTATTTAGCCAAAGACTGGAATATTGAAAAATTTACAAAAAATCGTTTTAACCCAAAAGAATGCGACTTCTCTTCTATGCCGGCTGAAATAAGTTTTATTGACTATAAAATGAATTCGATTAAATTTCATGAAACGAGAGAATTTGCATGGGATCAATCAGGCCTGCTAATAACAACTGAAGATATACATGTTTTGAGTAGCGACAGAATAGACTTTCCAATACAAAATGCTTATATATTAGCGCTTACAGACACTGAGAAAACCAATTACTCTAAAAATGTATCTAAATTTAAGCATGATATATCTATGTCAAACATGAAGCTATTGTCGCAACATGTTAGTGATATTCAGATGCAATCAATGGATTTAGATCAAATTGAACAGATTGTTACTTGGGCTAAGCAAAATAATATAAAAAATATCGTTACATTGGCCTGCCCATGCGGTCATGTCAGAGATTTTATTAATATTTTAAAACATGAACTTAAAAAAGAATCGATAGAAATCATAAAGTTATATAGAGATTATGATATGAAATATTGGAATTTAGCGAGCGGCAGTTTCTTTAATTTCTTTAATAAAGCCGTTAAAAAGATCTGACTCTTAAATACGCCAAGAGAGATTCGAACTCCCGACCCCAAGCTTAGAAGGCTTGTGCTCTATCCAGCTGAGCTATTGGCGCATTTATTATTGATCTTTATTTATACTTCTTAATTTAGTTGGAACCTCTTTCTTTGGCTCCAAGCCACCCATTGTACGCATTTTTTCAGTTTTGTTAACAAGATTTTGAGCTCTTTTCTTTCCTTGATCAACTTTTATGCGTGATTTTTCAAATAAGT
Source organism: Gammaproteobacteria bacterium (assembly GCA_038101125.1). GTDB lineage: Bacteria > Pseudomonadota > Gammaproteobacteria. The sequence goes on from JAYNVZ010000010.1 coordinate 8,746, forward strand.
CCTCAAAATCAAGAAATGATTCGGAAACTAGTACAGCAGAGTCATATATAGATGTAGCCAAATCAATCACTCTACCAGTATCCTCAGATTGTTTTTTATTACTCCAAGCACGATTAATTATTTGCAAGACAGCTATTAGTGTAGTCGGTCCCACTATAGCAATTTTTGCCTTTAAAGCCTCTTTTATGAGCTCATCATCACATGCCATAATATAAGCTCCCTCTACATTCATAAACATAATTACTAGATCTAGGGTATCTTTACCATAAAGCGCTCTATATTCTGTAGATGATAATGTTTTAATATGTCTTTTGACTGACATAATATGATTTTTTTTGAATACCAACTTATCGCTTTCAGAATCTGAGTTTAGATAAGAGCTATAATCGGTTAAGGAGACTTTAGAGTCTATAATAACTTTTCGATTTTCTGGGAGATTAATTACTATATCTGGCTTTTCAGATCCAATTTTTTTTTGTTCCTGATACCCAATATTTTCAATAAAACCAGCATGCTCTAAGATCATTTTTAATGATATTTCTCCAAATTGGCCTTGTGCTTTTGAACTTCCGGTTAACAGAGTATACATTTGGGATATATTTTTATTTAATTCAGTAGAGCTATCCCCATATGAGCTTTTCAAGACCTCAATGCTCTCTTTCAACTTATTTAGTGAAATCGTATGCTCATCAATAGGATTATTTTTTTTGTCAGGCTGCTTTTGTAGTAAAATATATGCAAGTAGTAAAATAATCGCTATCGCGAGTAGAACTGTAATTATCTGAAGCATCATAAATATATTCCTTGTTTCTTATAATACCATGACTTAAATTGTCCTAATAAATGAAAATCATTATCTTTACAGAAAATTATAGGGGCGGCGGCATGGATACCTTTATAGCCTCATTGATAAAGAATTGGCCAAATGATGACAAATTTATCGTTATATGCAATAAGAATCATCCTGGGTTGACTTATTTAGAAAGTATCTTGCCAAAAGATGTTGAAACCATGTATCACTCATTACCATTAAACTGGTCATTTTTATCGAATTTCTTAAACTATCTTCCAAATATCTTACAAAGAGCAGTCAGACAAGTATTTAGAGTATTATTAGCGCCCTATCAATTTTTGAAAATCAAAAAAATGTTAAAAAATGCAGGAGGAGACCAACTTATGTCGGTCAATGGTGGATACCCTGGTGGCGAAACGTGCAGGCTAGCCAATATTGCTTGGTATTCTCTTTTTAAGAGGCAATCAATCCATAATTTTCATAATTACTCAGTGAAGTATAGGACGATATTTGCACCATATGAGATATTAATTGATAGTAAGCTAAATCGCTCATGTAGTGATATTATCAGTGTCTCAAATGATTGCGCAAATAGTATCAAGCAAAGATATATTTTTAAGAATTCTGATAAAATATCATTCATTTACAATGGCTTATATAATAGTCCTATTAGTAACATTAAGTCATATGTTAAACAAAAGTATAAGATTACACATAATAGCAAGATCATATTGATGATCGGTACTTTCGAACCAAGGAAAGGTCATGAATATCTAATAAACGCAATCAATGATGTATTCACAAAGCATAAATATCTGAACTTATTCATCATAGGCTCAGGTACAGAAGCAGAGACTGCATATCTGAAGTCCCTAGTAGCACGATTCAAATGGGGTTATAAAGTCCATTTCACAGGTTTCGTCTCAGATATTTCAGAATATATGTCTATTGCAGACATCGTAGTCATTCCAAGCCAAGAATATGAGTCATTTGGCTTGACTGCAATTGAAGCTATGTCATATGGCGTTCCAATTGTAGCCACTAGTGTCGGTGGACTACCGGAAACTATTGGGGATAACGGGTATTGTGGATTTCATACTGATATTAAAGATATTCCTGGATTCTCAAAGAATATAATTCGCTTAATCGAAGATGAGACTTTAGCAAAGAAAATGGGTGAAAATGGTATAAAAAGAGTCAACGAGTTGTTTAAACCTGATCGTATGGCCATGGATTATATGTCATTGCTAACAAAAAATAGGAAACAATAGAATGGAGAAGGAGGGATTCGAACCCTCGATAGAATTTAAACCCTATAACACCTTAGCAGGGTGCCGCTTTCAACCACTCAGCCACTTCTCCTAACATTATTTGCTGGATTTAATCTTGATAGAATCATCTTTCGTGTTGATCTTATCAAAAATTTCTTCCCTGTGAACTTCTATATCCTTAGGCGCATTAATACCAAGTCTGATTTGGCTTCCTTTTACCCCCAAAACCACGATCTTAGTCTCATCACCAACCATTAAAGCCTCACCGACTCTCCTCGTGAGTATTAGCATGATATCCCCCTCCATAAGTTAAGTTAGCTCTAAATTATTATTTTTTATCTAACTTAAATTCATTATGTAACGCTTGCACGGCTATTTCTAGGCTTTTTTGCTCAATTACTACAGAAATCTTAATTTCAGAAGTTGAGATCATTCTAATATTCACCTTGTTTTTAGCTAAACATTTAAACATTCTGCCAGCTATGCCAGCATGAGACCTCATTCCAACGCCCACAATTGAAACTTTAACAATATTTTTCTGAGAAGTAACACTATCAAACATCATAGTTTTCTTATTATTTTCAATAACTTGTATAGCTTTTTTTAATGTATTTCTACTAACTGTAAATGTAAAATCAGCTAAACCATTTGAGCCAACATTCTGTACAATCATATCAACTTCAATATTTGCCTCACCGATGGGTCCTAGTATTTTAGCTGCAACACCAGGAGTATCTTTAACTCCTTTAATCATTACCTCGGCTTCGTCTTTAGTGAATGCGATACCAGATATTAATGCGCCTTCCATCTTCTTCTCCTCTTTTTTGATTAATGTGCCGGACCCTCTAATATGAGCATGCAATACTCTCAAGGGAACGTTATATTTACTTGCAAATTCTACAGATCTTAGTTGCAAAACCTTTGAGCCTAAGCCTGACATCTCCAGCATTTCTTCATATGTTAGCGAATCTAGTTTTCGTGCTTTATCACAAACTCTAGGATCAGTGGTATAAACGCCCTCGACATCAGTATAAATCTGACATTCATCAGCTTTCAATGCAGCTGCCAGTGCAACAGCTGTAGTATCAGATCCTCCCCTACCCAAAGTTGTAATATTTCCTTTTGAGTCAATGCCTTGAAAACCAGCAACTATGACAATCTTGTTTTTTTTAAACTCAGATTTAACCTTTTTTATATCAATTTTATTTATTCTAGCTGACATTGAACAAGCATCTGTATGAATGCCAGCTTGCCAGCCGGTTAACGAGATAGCTGGTATGTCTAAATTATTTAAAATCATAGATAGCAGCGAAACACTAACTTGTTCTCCAGATGACAATAGCATGTCATAGTCTCTTGGATTTGGAGATTTCGATATTTTATTAGACATTTCTACCAATTTATCAGTGCTTTTACCCATCGCAGATAAGACTATAAGAATATTTTTTTTAGGAGAAATCTCATTAGCAATATTGATAGCAATTTTTTTAAGTTTGGTAATACTGGAAACAGATGTTCCACCAAATTTTTTAACAATGACAGTCATTTTATTAAGCCTTTAAAAATTCTTCAATATGTTGCATTATCACAGAGGCTTTTTGATCTGTTATCACAGACGTGCCAAACGTTGGACTGCCCCCACCTTTAGCTGAAAACTCAGATACGAGTTCGCTAATAATTTGTTTGGCATTATATCTATGTTTGCATTCTTTTGAAACACTTACGTAACAATTAATTATATTATTCTCTTCTCTTATTAAAACCGATAAAGAATTATTATTTTTACTCTTTATACTGTCACCTAATAGTTTGATTTGATCAGCAGATAGATCGGAGCAGTTTTCTATAAAGATTAATGTTTTGGAAGTTATCTCTTCCTTTGAGCTTAATTTATAATAATAAAGATTCGCAACTTTTTTATTTAAAGCATTTATAAGAGAATTGTTAGACTCTTCTGAAGTTTTTATTGAATCTATTTTAGTTTTTAAGTCACTTGGGTTTGTGTTTAGTGTTTTAGACAAGTCTTTTATATCAGAATATAAATTTTGATATAACTTATAAGCTTCTTCGCCTGTTACAGCTTCTACTCGTCGTATACCAGTTGAAACGCTAGACTCACTTATAATCTTGAATAGTCTTATCGATGAAGTGTTAGCAATATGGGTACCTCCGCAAAGCTCAATTGATTTAGATCCAATATTTACCACTCTAACCTCATCGTCATACTTCTCATCAAAAAAAGCAAGCGCGCCATTATCTATTGCTTTTTTATATGATGTTACTTTCTGCTTTGATTGTATGTTTGATTCAATTTCATTTGATATAATTTTTTCAATAGAGAGTATTTCATCATTTGATAGTGCTTTGTTGTGAGAAAAATCAAAACGAAGAGATTGGTCTGTAACCAAAGACCCTTTCTGTTCAACATGCTTACCTAAGACATGTCGAAGTGCATGATTTAATAAATGTGTAGATGAATGATTAATCGCTATTCTCTTTCTTCTATCAGTGTCAATCTCCATCTTAACATTATCGTTTAATTTAATTTCACCAGACTCAAGAATTACATGATGTAAAATTAGATTATTAACTCTTTGTGTATTTAATACTCTTATTTTCGTATTATCATTATAGATTCTACCAGTATCAGAGATCTGGCCTCCTCCTTCAGGATAAAATGGAGTCTCTTTTGTAACCAACATGAATGAAGTATTTAACGTTTTAAAACCATTAGCACTCTGATTATCTGAATATATCTCGATAACCTTAGATGTTAATGTAGATTTGTCATACCCTGAGAAATCAGAAGTTGTTTTTTTATTTATAAAAGATGTATCTTCAATCTGAAAATTACTATTTTTTCTACTTTGTACTCTTTGTTTCTCCATGAGTTTTTTAAAACCCTTAAGATCCAATTTTATATCATTTTCAGCAGCAATCTCTTCAACAATCTCAGAGGGAAAACCATAAGTATCATATAATTGAAAGATATTCTCGCCAGTTAAATGTTTTTTACTTTTAGTTAATTTATTAATAAGATCTAAACCGTTACTAAGAGTGTTCAGGTAATTATTTTCCTCATTTTTTAATGTATCTTTGATAGCAGACTCTTTCTCAATCAAATCATTATATGTGCTGCCCATAGTATTCTTGAGAATAGCTCCACATGTATACAAAAAAGGTTCTTTTACCCCAGCATTGTATAAATACCTCGTAGCTCTTCTAATAATCCTTCTTAATACATATCCTCTGCCTTCGTTAGATGGAATGATCCCATCTGAAATTAGAAAACATGCTGATCGACAATGGTCCATTATAATTTTTTTAATAACATAGTTTGTTTTTTTTGAATTCAAAGAGGAATCTAAATGCTCTTCCAATTCTTTAAAGAGACTTGTTTTAAAGTTATCCGTGACTCCTTCTACTACAGCATGAATCCGCTCAAGACCCATTCCAGTATCAACACATTTTTTTGGCAAATCATTCAAAGAGCCTTTTGAGTCTCTATCATACTGTGTAAAAACAAGATTCCATATTTCTATGTATCTATCACCAGGGTCACCTTTAGATGGAATTGACCCTCTAAGGTTATCTCCTAAGTCATAATAAATTTCAGAACATGGACCACAAGGTCCTGTAGAACCCATTTGCCAGAAGTTATCAACATCATTTAAGTACCAGACATGGTCTTTTTTTATTTTAATATCATTTAACCAAATTTTAGCGGCTTCATGATCGTCCTTATGTACAGAAATATATAACTTATTCTCATCTAAACCCAACTCTTTCGTTAAAAACTCCCAAGCAAAAAAAATAGCTTCTTCTTTAAAGTAATCGCCAAAGCTAAAATTACCCAGCATTTCAAAAAAAGAATGGTGTCTATTTGTGTAACCTATATTATCTAAATCATTATGCTTACCCCCTGCTCTAACACATTTCTGGCAAGTGACAACTCTATTGAACTTAGAGTTTTTTATTCCAAGAAATATATCCTTAAATTGCACCATTCCAGAATTAGTAAAAAGAAGTGTTTTATCTGATGCAGGAATTAATGAGCTTGATTGAATCAGCTTATGATCATTCTTCTCAAAGTAACTAGTAAACTTCTGTCTAATATTCATAACTTCCAATAACTATTAATTGCCTTTTCTATAACTTTAAAAGAAAAACCTCGATTGCTTAAGAATGCATTCTGTTTTTTTTTCTGGTCCGATTTATCGAGGTCGCTTTTGAATACTTTTTTTTCTAGTGCTGATATAGCTTGCTTTAACCATGCTTGATCATCATATCCCTGCATTATTTCATTAATTAAGTCTGAACTAATACCCTTGTTTCTCAGAGACATCCTGATAAAGTTTTCACCTTTATGGTCATTGAATTTTGATCTAATATAAGATTCCGCGTATCTATAGTCAGACTGCAGGCCCTTTTCAGAAAATTCATTTATACACCTTATGACAAGGTCACTCTCGTAATTTTTCTTCAAGAGTTTTTCTGTTAATTCCGATTTTGAGTGTTCTCTCATACTTAGGTATCGAGAGATCGAGTTTTTTATCCCCTCAAGATCATTTTTGCTCATCACTTTTGGCACTGGAACTATCTTTACCCTCACCCGCATCTTCATCAACGGTACCTGAGATAAATCCCTTAATCTTATTTTCTATCTCTGTTGCAACTTCAGGGTTATCTTTTAGAAAAATTCTTGAGTTATCTTTTCCTTGACCAATTCTATCTTTGCCATAACTATACCATGCTCCAGATTTATCCAAGATGTCATATTTTACACCTAAATCAATTAGCTCAGATTCTTTTGAAACACCCTCGCCATACAATATATCAAATTCAGCAATCCTAAATGGTGGCGCAACTTTATTTTTGACAATTTTAACCCTAGTTTCGTTACCTACAATCTCATCACCCTTTTTAATAGCGCCTATTCTTCTGATATCTAATCTGACAGACGAATAAAATTTTAGGGCGTTACCGCCTGTAGTAGTTTCTGGGCTACCAAACATCACACCAATTTTCATACGGATTTGATTAATAAATATTACTAGGGTGTTTGATTTTTTGATATTAGCAGATAATTTTCTGAGAGCTTGAGACATTAGCCTTGCTTGTAGCCCCATATGAGAATCTCCCATATCACCATCAATTTCTGCCTTTGGTGTCAGTGCAGCAACAGAATCAACCACTATAGTGTTTACTGCCCCTGATCTCACGAGAGTATCAGTTATTTCCAAAGCCTGTTCACCAGAATCTGGTTGTGATAAAAGCAAATCATCAATATTCACACCTAAATTTTCAGCATATTTAGGATCAAGAGCATGCTCGGCATCAATAAATGCCGCCGTTCCACCTTGTTTTTGAGTTTCTGCAATAACCTGTAGCGTCATTGTTGTTTTTCCTGATGATTCAGGACCATATATTTCAACAACTCTTCCTTTGGGTAGACCACCAATGCCAAGTGCAGCATCCAATGTTAATGATCCAGTTGATACGGCTTCAATATCCGGGTAAAGCGATCCTTCACCGAGCTTCATTAAAGCTCCTTTTCCATGATCTTTTTCTATTTGGCCTATAGCCATCTCAAGTGCTTTTTTCTTATTATCATCCATAGGGGGTGCTGCCTCGTTATTTAAAATATTAAGTTAATATAATATCAAACTAAAGCTCATTAATGAAATCATATAAGTTTATTATTACGGTTTTAGCAGTTTCCTCTCTATTTTCAGATCTAGACCCAGCAACTTTGAAGTTTGCAGTCTTTATGTGTTCTTTGTATTTATAACATGACCAAACAGAACCAACTTCCTTAAGTGTATCATCAGATTCAGGCCCCATTATTCCAGAAACTGCTATACCTAAGTTAGCAGTATTTTTTGATAATAAACCGCTAGACATTTCTATTACAACCTCTCTTGAAACCGCACCATAAGTTTGAATTGACTCATGTTTAACATTAAGTAGAAGAGTTTTTGAAATATTTGAGTATGTAATTAGAGATGAGTCAAAAAATTCAGAAGAACCAGGTAAGTCTGTTAAATATTTTGCGATTAAGCCCCCAGTACATGATTCAGCCGTCGATAGAATCAAATTTTTCTTTTTAGCAATAATCTTTATGTCTTTTAGTTTCTCTGTGATATTAATCATGTATATACTATGATAAGTTAAAGTATAATATATTAAACAATTATTTAGTAAGATATAGGGGATATAATGAAAAAGATCAGAAAAGTTTTATTATTTACTCATGAAAAGTATCAAAAGAACCAAGATATAATCAAGCTCAATAAATTTCTTAAAAGAAAAAAAATTGAGACAGAACTTTTAACTCAAACATCAAAAAATATAAAGATCCACTCTACTGGCGAGGAAATTAGTGTATCAAAGATGAAACAAATTCCATCAATCGCCAAATATGGAATGATAATAGTCTTTGGTGGAGATGGTTTGTTTTTATCTGCCTCTAAAATTGCTTACCACCAGAATATACCTATTCTCGGCATAAATTTCGGTAAAATTGGTTTTCTAGTAGATGTTGATAAGAAAGATATAATTCAAAAAGTTTTTGAGATCATTAATGGTGGTTATGTTATCGACAAAAGAATACTTATAGATGGCAAAGTAACTGATACAGATAATAAAGCAATTGCCTCCACTTCGCTGAACGATATTGTGATTTATAACTATGGTTTGCTGAAAATGATACAGGCCAAAATATTTATTAATGATTTTTTAATTAACATACAAAGATCCGATGGCGTTATAATTTCAACGCCAACAGGATCTACTGCTTATTCGATGTCCAATGGCTGCCCAATAGTTAGCCCAAGCGCGAATGTTATTAGCATTACTCCAATTTCTCCACATACATACAGCCATAGACCTATAATTATTAATTCAACCGATGTAATTAGAATTGAGATTGATAAAAAGTCTATCAAAAATACTCTTGTGACATTTGATGGAGCAAATAACTTAAACATTGCTCATCCTAGAGAAATTGTAATTAAGAAAAACAAAAAAAATTTAAAAATTGCTCATCCTATTGATTACAATTATTTTAAAATATTGAATAAGAAATTAAAATGGGGAGGAAGATCTTAGGGTTTTTTTCCTGTACATTTACCATCAGTACATTCACCAAAAAGCGTCATGACATGTGAATCTAATCTAAACTGATAATTTTCAGAAATCTTTTCTTGTAGCTTTTCCAGATCATCATTGATGAATTCTATTATTTTTCCACACTTCGTGCATATCAAATGATCATGATGTTGTTTTTTAATTTCATATGTAGATTGATTTTCTTTGAATTGATTTTTTTGTATCAATCCCGCCATCTCAAGTTGGGTTAAAACCCTGTATACAGTTGCTAATCCTATAGATTCATTATTATCAGTGAGATGGTTATGTATAGCATCAGCGCTTAAATGGAATTCTGGATTAGACTGAAGAACCTCCAAAATCTTTGTTCTTGGATGCGTTACCTTGAGTCCTGCTTCTTTGAGTGTTGAATTATTATCCATCATATTCCTCTCTTATAATGACTATAAACTTCTAGTTTATTAAATTCAACTAAAAATTATTTACCCATTGGAATTCCAATTCTCCTTGGATCAGATACTCCCGTAATAACTTGTGAAACTGGGTTTATATAAATACCATTTAGACCACTGGCTATATCTGTAATATCAACTTTATGACCTTTTTTAATCAATTCCTTGACAATATTATTCATTCCTTCAGCCTCTGTAACCGTCCCTCTATTTAATATATGAAAACTCTCTATAGACTCTTCTAAACTTTTATTATTATGTATGACATCAATAATTCTTTGGGTGACATGTCCGATTATTCTACTGCCTCCTGCTGAACCAATTATTAATATTGGTAAACCATTTTTTGAAAATACTATTGTGGGCGACATGGAAGATCTAGGTCTTTTCCCACCCTCAATTCTATTTGCAACAAGATTTCCCTTTTTTTTAGAAATGAAGGAAAAATCTGTTAACTCATTATTAAGCAAATAACCATTAGTCATGATTCTAGAGCCAAATGAATTCTCAATGGTTGATGTCATTGATACAATATTGCCAAACTTATCTATAATAGAAATATGCGTAGTACCATTCTCTTCATAACCAGTATTTTCATGCTGACGAGTATCTTTCCAAAAAAGTGATGGTTGGCCATTGGTTACTGAACCTAATACAGCATTTTTCTTTATAATCATCTTTCTTTCTAAAAGATACTCATCATTTAATAAGTTAGTTCCTGGTGTTACGATATAATCTGGGTCAGCAATAAAATAATTTCTATCAGCAAAAGCAAGTTTTGAGGCCTCTATGTAATTATGCCAAGTTGGATTTTGTTCGATCATCTTGAGAATCTGTAGCATTGTTAAAGCACCAGATGAGGGCTCTCCCATTGAACATATTTTATGCTCCATAAAAAAATCACAAACAGGTTCTCTAACAATAACCCTATAATCATTGAAATCTCTCTGTGACAAAACTCCATTCTCTTGATTAGCAGCATCTATGATATTGGTAGAAACTGGATCATTATAAAATATCATATGTCCATCTTTAGCAAATTTTTTTAATACGGATCCATAGTCCTTATTCTTAAATAAATTTCCTTGCCCATAAAAATATTCTCTAGTGTTAATGTGATTATCTAGTTTACCGATATCTGATCTTATAGCTATTTCCAATCCCTTTGATGGCTTGAATCCATTAATTGCAAGATCATGTGCTGGGGTAATTAATACATCTAACTCTTTAGTACCAAATTTTGTATGTAATAAACCTAATAAAGCGGGAGTACCCGGAACTCCAATTGACCTTCCATCAAGAACAGCCTCATAAAAAGTCATTGGCTCTCCTGAGGGTTTAATAAAATAATCCTCATGTGAGGAATAAGGAGCAACTTCTCTACCATCAAGGGATGAAATAGTTTTGGTCTTGGCATCATAATATATTGCAAATGCTCCTCCACCTAGACCTGATGATTGAGGTTCCGTTAATCCCAAGACCAGTTGTGCAGCTATAGCAGCATCTGCTGCTGTTCCGTTATTTTCTAGAATTTTATATGCGGCTTCAGTTGCTAATGGATCAGATGTGACAACCATGAAATCCCTGCCTTCTGCAATTTGAGTTGAATGAACCTTGCCAATATATTTTTCTGGATTCGCCCTCATGTCCTCATCTGATTGAGAGAAAATTGGTAAAAGTACAAGTAAAATAAGAGTGAATTTTATTTGATTCATAAATACCTCGTGAAGATATGTCTTTAATTACTTATTAACAAATGAAACATAATTATAGCCACTAGAGTAAAGTTTCTCTATACATAGTGATAATTATATAAAACCATCATAATTAAGTTTATAATAAATAATAAATTCTCCTAATATCTGTTAAATACACTTATATTCGTCTAAATTACGTTAATTATATATTTATCAGCTTCTCTGCTATCATAAATCTTATTAAGATTCTAGAGTGAGATAATAATTAATTTAAGGTAATATAGTCTTTTCAAAAATAAAGGACCATATGGCTAGATTTTTAAAACAACATGAAGCTATTACTGATAGACAACTTAGAACTACAGTAAAATTATTAGGTACACTTCTGGGTAGAGTTATAAAAACTCAAGCTGGGAAGAAGGTTTACAATGCTGTTGAAAAACTGAGAAAGGGTTTCATTGGGTTACGAGAAAGTGATAACACTTCAAAACATGATCAACTAATCAGATACATTGGTAAACTAGATAGAAAAACTCTAACAGATGTCATAAGGTCATATAGCAAATATTTTGCACTTGTTAATGTCACAGAAGAAGCTTTTCAGCATATTTATCGAGAGAGAAGACTTAAGTCCGGTTATGATTCTTGGGACGGATCATTTGATAGCACTTTAAGAGATTTCGTCAGCCAAAAGATTGATAAAGAGAATCTTCAAAAATTATTAAATCATTTGAAATATATTCCTGTTTTTACTGCTCATCCAACGGAAGCAAAAAGACGAAGTGAAATGCATTTAATGAAAAGAATATTCGCTATGATATTAGAGTTACAACAATATAAAGGGCAGTCTATAAAAAAAGAAGAGTTGTTGGAAAAGCTAGAGTCCGAGATATTAATATTATGGAAAACTGATGAGGTCCGATTAAAGAAACCAACTGTGATTGATGAAGTAGAAAATGGTTTATATTACTT
>JAYNVZ010000010.1:21050-23433 GCA_038101125.1 Gammaproteobacteria bacterium
AATATATCGAGATCTAGAAAAAGCAGTATCCCGAACCTATAATAGCTCTTCAGAGAAAAAAATGGTTGATGTGCCTAGCTTTATTCGTTTTGGCTCATGGATTGGTGGGGATAGAGATGGAAATCCTTTTGTTACATCTGATGTCACCTCTCAAGCTGTGTATATGCATGCAGAAACCGCAATAATTGAATACATCGAAAGAACAAAAGAATTATCAAAGTATCTAACTCATTCCATTCAACATACTGATTTATCAAAAGAGTTCTTAGATTCATTAAGCATTGATGCCAAATATGCTGAAGATGCTTTCCAGGGTAATTCCCAAGACTTTATCAAAGAGCCTTACAGAAGAAAATTGAAGTTCATAGAATTTAGGCTCACTGAATCATTAAAGATAGTAAAAGATTATAAAAATAAAAAAGAAATAAAAAAAAGGATTCATGCATATAATAATGAACAACAACTTTTAAAAGATTTATATCTGATAAGGGATTCTCTAAGATATGACAATGATGAGAAGTTAATAGATTTTGGATTAAAAGACTTAATTAGATTAGTAGAAACATTTGGCTTCTTTTTAGTAAATCTTGATATCAGAGAAGAATCTAAAAAGCATATCAATGATATTAATGAAATAATATCTATGTTTACTAAAGAGGAATATTTGTCTTTAGATGAAGAAAAAAGAGTTGCATCATTAGAGTCCCTCATAGACAGTGATTTTCAAATTAATTCAATTTATGAAAAACTATCAGAAGAGACAAAAAAAGTAGTAGATGTATTTCTAACAATGGTCAAATTACGTGAACAAATTAGTGAAGATGCTTTCGGGCACTATATCATCTCTATGACTCATGAGGCCAGTCATGTGCTTGAAGTGCTTGCGATTGCCAAACTATCAGGGATGGTCAAAAAAGATTTAGAAAAAGGATGGGTTAGCAGTATAAAAGTATCTCCTTTATTCGAGACAATTGATGATCTATCTAGGATTAGCCATATACTCGAAAATCTCTTAAATAATAAGCTATATTCACAAATACTTAAAAATTCAGAAAATCGACAAGAAATTATGCTCGGATATTCAGATTCATGCAAAGATGGAGGCATACTATCATCTTCATGGAGCTTATATAAGGCACAAAAAGAAATTACTGAGATCTCAAATAAGTATTCTATAGAGTGTAGAATGTTTCATGGTCGTGGAGGAACAGTTGGTAGAGGCGGAGGCCCTACTCATAATGCTATCGTAGCACAACCAGCTGGCACGGTTAATGGAATGATAAAAATAACAGAACAAGGTGAAGTTCTATCTCATAAATATGCATCATATGAGACGGCTGTCTATGAGCTTGAAATGGCTATTGGAGGATTGATGAAAGCCAGCCAACATCTAGTATTGGATAATCTGAAAACCGACAATGTTATTGAAAAGAATATGGAATTAATGTCTCAAAAAGGCGAGGAACATTATAGAGAGTTAACAGATAATACCCTGGGATTGATAGATTATTTTTATGAAGCTACACCTGTACAAGAGTTGGGGCAGTTAAATATTGGTTCTAGACCATCTCATCGAAATACGTCAGATAGATCTAAGAACTCAATCAGAGCTATACCATGGGTTTTTGGATGGTCTCTGTCAAGGCATACACTTCCAGCATGGTATGGTCTTGGATCTGCTATAAAAAAAGTTTTGTCTGATGATGAAAAAAATCTTTCTCTTCTACAGAATATGTATAAAAAATGGCCATACTTTAATGTTTTACTTGATAATATTAGAATGGCTTTAGCTAAAGCAGATTTAAATATTGCCAAAGACTACTCTGAACTGGTAGAAGATCAAAAATCTGCAAAAATTATTATATCAAAAATAGAAGATGAATATGCGCTAACAAAAGAATTACTCTTAAAAATAACTAATACAGATGAATTATTATCATCTACATCACATGTGTCTTTATCTATACACAGAAGAATGCCATATCTTGACCCATTAAATTATATTCAGGTCAGACTTCTCAAAGAATGTCGCAAAAATAATAATGATGACTTATTCGATCCACTACTCAGAACAATTCATGCTATTGCAAAAGGTATGAAAAATACAGGATAACCTTAATTAATAATTAATTCCCAAAGCTTTTCATAGGTTTCCACTCTGGATCTTCTATTAGATATAGTCTCAACATGGTCATATTTATTCGCATCATAGTTTAGTTTAATGCCCCATAAGCCATCTGCTTTATAAGGTAAAGTTGAATAACGAATATCCATTATATAATTAGGATTAACATCTGATATAGCTATGTATCCGTTAGAAAACCATCTGAATCTCTCAATATCTTTTGCTTGTTGCGAATTAATGTTTAACCATGGGAAAGAC
>JAYNVZ010000010.1:23443-32527 GCA_038101125.1 Gammaproteobacteria bacterium
GCCTTCAATGATATTTGAATTATAACCAAGTTTAACTGCATCTATATGATAACTATTTTCTGTGGTATAAATTGTTTTCCAAACAATTAGATTTGCGAAACTTGGCTTGGCTATAATTGAGGAAATTGAGTGTCCTCTTGATTTTGCAATTTCTATACCAATAACCTCTGCCCTATGTTGTTGAATCATTGCGAAAGTAATATAAAAAAAAGCCCAAGATAGTGCTATGTATGAAAATATTTTATTATTTTTCATCGCTGCAAATAATACTAATATAACTAGTGGGATTGTAAATAATGGATCAATAATTGATATTAGATTCCAGGCAATTCTCTCATTTGTAAATGGCCATAATAATTGAGTTCCATATGAGGTGCATGAATCTAATAATCCATGTGTGGCATATCCGAGAGTACAATAAATATATGTTTCTTTAAACTTAATATCTTCATTACGTAAAAATAAATAATAAAAAAAACAAGCACAAACAAAACTCCCTATGGGTATAAATAGTAAAGAATGTGTAAATTGTCTATGAAGCTCTAAATAAAATAATGGGTCAATATCGGATGTAAAAAATATGTCTATATCCGCAGCCATGCCAGAAAAAAAACCTAGCGCAGTAGCAATTACAAGATTTTTTTTACTTGATTTTTGTTGTGCTGCGACAACTGCAACAACTCCTTGCGATAATGGATCCATGTTTTAATTTCTATTATTTATAAATTTTTCATTTGACCAAACAGATAAATATTTATCTTTATCATGATTTTGTACATCACTGGTATCATTTAAATTATAATCTGGCGAACAAAGTTTAAAGGGCTCTAAACATAGGTTCAGTGGTCGCCATTTATCACCTAGTATTTTATCTTTATATTGATTTTTAAGAATTGGATAATTAGTTATTGCAATATATTTAAAATTATATTTTGTAATATTATCTATGCATTTTAAAATATCTTTTGTATCTAAATGAACCAATAAGTCTCTAATAATAATTATATCAGCATTCGGTAAGCGATCGTCAATTAAACTTAGAACTCTAAACTTAATATTGCTTTTTGCATACAGCTTACTATTATTATCTATCATCTCTTTTACTACATCACAGCCGGTATAATCTATGTCTTCAAAGTTCATGGTTGACATCCATTTCCAATCTCCACAGGGTATATCAAGAACTGATTTAATATTTTTTTCTATAAAGAATTTCTGTAATTCACTCTTTATATTATTCGTAGTGACCTCATTAGAACCAGCTCCAGAAAGAGATCCATCTCCAGACCCTTTCCAGTACTTGCTTTTATAAATATAGGAAAATTTCTTATCCTTGCCCATTAAGGAAATTAAAAGTGTTTGATAAATATCTAAAAGAAGCACGAAAAACTTTCTAATCTTTCTCATTTTTTCCCTCGGGCTTGATGAAAGCTTCATGAGTACCATCGCTTAAACTTTGTAAAATTTTTATTGCTTCTTCACCAGACAAATATTTATACTCATCATATTCTTCTGGAGAATCTATTAATTGTATCTCCATACCATCAATGGTTTCTGAAATATATTTTTTATCTATCTTCGAATAATTCAAAAGACAGCTATCTAAGTCATCTTTGAGAATATAGCCAATCTCTTTTCCTTGTCGGATTAAATTTTTAAGCTTATCTTTATCATCCATCGCTTATATTACCAGTGTGGAGGTTTATCTTTTTTATAATCTATGTTTTCTTTTAATTTATCGCCATACTCGTCAAGAATTATTTTGTTATTTTCTTTTTTCTTTATTACTTTCTTATTTATTTTTTTATCTATTTTTATTCTTTTCATCTAGCTAAAAATTAATATTGAACAACTTCTGGGTCGATTATCCTCCAAATATACCATACAGCCACTGTTTTGTAATTACCCCAATTTCGAGCAATTTCTATTAAGTTCATATTTACAGGTTCATTTATTTTATACAATTTTTTAGCACTATTAATAAAGCCGATGTCTGCCATTGGCATCACATCAGGTCTATTTAACTGAAATATTAAGTACATTTGTGCGGTCCATTCTCCAATGCCTTTTAACTTAATAAGCTTATCTATCACCTGCTCATCATCTAAGCGCTTTAGTCCGCTGAAATAACTGGGTTGACGTATGAATTGATCAGACAATAACCTTAAATACTCTATTTTTTGGCGAGACAACCCAGCGTTTTTTAAGTTACGCTCTGATGCAGCTCTGATTTTAGCTGGACTAATACCGTTTATTTCAGTTTTAAGTTTTTTTAACATACTTGATGCGGCAGCTACCGAAACTTGTTGTCCGATAATTGCATTTGCTAAAGTTTGGAAAGGAGTTGAATTAATCGTCAAATATTGTTTATTATCAGTACTTTGTATAATTTTCTTAAGTAAAGTATCAGATTTAACTAGAAAATTTTTTGCTTGATCCCAGTAAATTGGCTTACGGTTATATCTCATGTTCATTCTAATTTACAATAAAAAAGAGACGCAATGTTGCGTCTCTTTTAAATCTAATAATTGTATTATTGATTTTTCATTGTACTAATTCCAAACGGGATATACAGTGGGCACCAACCCAATGAACCAGTTAGAATAGGCACTATACCAATTAATCCCCAAGGCATTGGAATTGCTCCTGCCATAGTGAAATACAAAATTGCTATACCAGCGATAACTCTGAGCATACGCTCCATTCCACCGATATTTGTGCACATTGTTTTAGGTGTTGTTCCCATTATGTTTACTCCTCAAGTTAACTTAACTTCTATTATAGACAAATTCCAATTACATTTACAATAATTAAGTTATTTAGCTGATTTTGTCTTGTAATCATCAATTGCAGCAGTTATTGCATCTTCAGCTAATACTGAACAATGAATTTTTACCGGAGGCAAAGCTAACTCTTCAGCTATGTCTGAGTTCTTAATTAAAGAAGCCTCTGTTAGCGATTTCCCTTTGACCCATTCAGTCAAAAGAGAACTTGACGCAATGGCTGACCCACAGCCATATGTCTTAAATTTAGCATCCTCAATTATTCCATCATCATTGACTTTTATCTGAAGTTTCATGACATCGCCGCACGCAGGAGCTCCTACCATACCAGTGCCAATCTTACTGTCGTTTTTGTCAAAAGTACCTACATTTCTTGGATTTTCATAGTGATCCAACACTTTATCGCTATATGCCATATATTTCTCCCAATTAGGCTATATTCCAACTCTTATCTTGGGCCATAGGTTCCTCGGCTACTTGGACACTAGGCTCAATAAAATCTGAGTTTCCATCCTCTATCAAGCTACCTAATGTAACTGTCTCTAAATAATTACATAGTCTATCACTGAATTTATCCCAAATCACCTCATCTTTGCTCTCTGAACCTGTATGCATAGGCATATCTGAGTTGATAGCATTGATAATTTGCGCAATTGAAATATCTTTTGGCTCCAATGATAACTTGTAACCGCCTCCTGGCCCACGAACACCAGACACGAGGTTATGCTTCCTAAGTAGAGCAAATAATTGCTCTAAATATGATAGTGATATACCTTGATGTTTAGATATATCTAATAATGTTTTAGGTTTTTTCGATTTATTAAGGGCAATGTTAATCATTGCTTTAATTGCGTATCTTCCTTTTCCTGATAATTTCATCTTAATCTCTCCATTTATAAGTTTAAAATTACCCCTTTATTAAATGGTATGGCATTAAAAACAAAATTTCAAGATTAGTAGGGTTTTTTTGATAATATATATTAATGAGTTTTATTCTGTAAACTATTGATATATATTATTATTTTTTAAAATTGATTTTAGCCAAAAATAAATATTTAGATTAATTCTAATCTTAGCATCTATATTTTCCTCAAAATTTTTATTTTGAGCTAGTGATTTTACTTCCAATAGCTTTGCGTCTTTATACAAAGTAAACACCAAATGAGGCTTAATAGAATAGCTATTTATAGTTAAACCGTGCGGTTTATATTTATAATAAAACCTGAATATATCAGTATATTTTGATATTGTTACTGGCTCATACTGCATTACGTTATTATTGATTGTGATTGTAGATAGAGAATTATTGTTATCGAGCAATCTAAAAACATCCTTGAACAAATAGTAATTATTCTCATAGATCTTCATCAGATGGTCAAAGTTCATCATTTTGTAATTTGAATTATACTTGGCACTAAAATTTATATTCATACACTATTCAATTATTATTTGTTATACTGGCAACACTCTAAATTTACAATTTTATATAAAATATGTCAAAAGATGAACAAATAGAAATGTCTGGAAAAGTTATAGAAACATTACCTAATACAATGTTTCGTGTCGAGCTAGAAAACGGACATGTCGTTACAGCGCATATTTCAGGCAAAATCAGGAAACACTATATAAGAATTCTAAGAGGTGATAAAGTTATGGTTGCGTTAACGCCTTATGACTTATCTAAAGGAAGAATAATTTTTAGAGATAAATAATTACATATTATCTATAACAGCATCGCCGAATCCCTGAGTACTTACTAATGTAGCCCCTGGAACTAATTTCATAAGCTCTTGCTTTATTTCTTCAGCCGTATGTTTTTCTTTGGATTTAGGTCTAATAAATTTTTTACCTGCCCTAGCTCTTGCTAAGTCAAATGTTAATTGTTTCTTTTGAATAGCGCCGATCACACCTTTTAAAACGTAGTCAGCTGCTTCATTCCAGCCCATGTATCTCAACATCATCTCGCCTGATAGAATAATTGAGCTCGGATTAACTCGGTTTTTACCAGCAAAAGATTCGGCTGATCCATGTGTTGCTTCAAATACCGCATATCCGTCTCCAATATTAGCACCTGGCGCAATACCTATCCCACCAACTTGGGCAGCTAGAGCATCAGATATATAATCACCATTTAGATTTAACGTTGCTATCACTTCATGTTGCTCAGGAACTAAAATTATTTGTTGAAGGAAATTGTCAGCTATACAATCTTTAATTGTCAGCTCATGTTTTGAAGTAGGACAAACCACTGTATAAGTACCATTTTTGTTTGGGCGACCATTATATTTATTTTTAATTAATTCATACGCCCAATCTCTAAAGGCACCCTCAGTATATTTCATAATGTTGCCTTTGTGGACAATCGTGAGAGAATCTCTTTTTTCGCTTAAGGCAAATTCTATCGCCATGTTTATCAATCTCTCAGAACCCTCTTTTGAAACTGGCTTGATGCCAATACCACAATTATCTTCAAAACGAAATGGTGATTCACCAAGTTCGCTTTTAATAAATTCTATAATTTTTTTAGCGCCATCTGAGCCAGGTTTCCATTCTATGCCTGTATATAGGTCTTCTGTATTCTCTCTAAAGACAACCATGTCTGTTAGATTTGACTCAACCATAGGGCTGTTTGTCCCAGGAAAATATCTTATGGGTCTAACGCATGCAAATAAGTCTAATTTTTGTCTAATACTTACATTAATTGACTTAAACCCATTGCCTATAGGTGTAGTAAGTGGGCCTTTAATTGAAACTCTATATTTTTTCATTGCATCAATTGTTTCTTGTGGCAAAAGTTCGCCACATATATCTATCGCTTGCTGACCAGCATAGATCTCCATCCATTTGATTTCTTTAGAGACGCCGTAAGCCCTGCCTATGGCATAATTGAGCACCCTTTTCATAACAGGCGTGACATCTATACCAATGCCATCGCCAATTATGTATGGAACTATTGGTTTATCAGGTGTAACTATCGATCCATTTTTGAATGATATAACCTGTCCACCGTTAGGTTCATTAAATTTAATCATAACTATTCAAGCCTGAGTAAATATAATTAATTTTATTTTTCAAACTGTTCTTCTTCTGTCGAACCTGTCAGAGCTGTAGTTGAAGATGTTCCGCCTTGAATTACTTGTGTAACCGTATCAAAATATCCAGTTCCAACTTCTCTCTGATGTTTAGTTGCAGTGTAGCCATCTTTTTCAGATGCAAATTCAGCTTCTTGTAATTTTACGTAAGCTGTCATTTGGCTCTCATTATAACCCTTTGCTAGTTCAAACATACTATGATTAAGAGCGTGGAAGCCAGCTAGAGTTATGAATTGAAATTTATATCCCATAGCGCCTAACTCTTTTTGGAATTTAGCAATTTGAGCATCATCTAGTTTTTTCTTCCAATTAAATGAAGGTGAGCAATTATATGCTAGTAATTGTTCTGGATGTTCTTTCTTTAAAGCCTCAGCAAATTGCTTAGCAAATGCTAAATCTGGAACACCTGTCTCACACCATACTAAATCAGCATAAGGTGCATATGCCAAACCACGAGATATATCTTGCTCAATTCCGTTGTTAACCCTATAAAAGCCCTCTGCGGTTCTCTCTCCAGTACAAAATTCTTTGTCTCTTGGATCGATATCACTTGTGATTAAATTAGCTGCCTCTGCATCAGTTCTTGCGAGAAGAACTGTTGGTACCTCAGACACATCAGCTGCTAATCTTGCAGCAGCAAGTTTTTGAACAGCTTCTTGGGTCGGCACAAGAACTTTTCCACCCATATGACCACATTTTTTTGCAGATGCTAACTGATCTTCAAAATGTACACCAGCTGCACCAGCTTCTATCATAGCTTTCATTAATTCAAAAGCATTTAGGACGCCACCAAATCCAGCTTCTGCATCTGCGACTATTGGAAGCATGTAATCAACCATATCATTGCCTTCAGCAATATTTAACTGATCTGCCCTTCGCAAAGAATTATTAATTCTTTTAACTACACTTGGCACACTATCTACAGGATAAAGTGATTGATCTGGATACATTTGCATACCAGTATTTGCATCACCAGCTACTTGCCATCCTGATAAGTATACTGCTTTAAGACCTGCCTTTGCCTGTTGCATAGCCTGATTACCTGTTAAAGCTCCAAGAGCATTAACAAAATCTTCGGTATTAATTAAATTCCATAGTTTTTCAGCGCCGTTTTTCGCCAAGGTATGTTCTATTCTTACGCTTCCACTACATTTTGCTACTTCTTCAGCTGTGTAGTCTCGTTTTACATTTTTCCATCTTGGGTTAGTGTCCCAGTCTTTTTGGATATCATTTGCAGATCTAATTTTATTCATTGTTACCTCTTGAACATCGATATATTATAATTTAGCGTAGATGATACTATTAAGTAGTGAAATTAACAAATATTTATAATGAATTCTCATAAAAAAATCATAGTTGGCATGTCTGGAGGGGTAGACTCCTCAGTAAGCGCTATCCTTTTGAAGGAACAGGGGTACGACGTTACCGGGTTATTTATGAAAAATTGGGAAGAGGACGATACTGATAATAACTGTAATTCAAAAAAAGATTATGAAGATGCATCCAGGATATCTAAAAAACTTGGAATAAAGCTCATGACTGTTAATTTCGCTGATAAATACTGGGATCTTGTATTTAAAAGATTTATAGATGAATTAAACAGCGGATTAACGCCTAATCCAGACATATATTGCAACACAGAAATCAAATTTAACTATTTCCTGAATTATGCACTCTCGCAAAAATGCGATAAGGTTGCAACAGGACATTATGCAAAAATAAAATTCAATAAGGACATATATTCATTAAATATTCCTAAAGATGAAACAAAAGATCAGACTTATTTTCTTTACATGTTGAATCAAAGTATTATGAAGAACCTCATCTTCCCATTGGAGGACATACAAAAAGAAGATGTAAAAAATATAGTGAAGCGGTTTGATATCTCCATATATGAAAAAAAAGAAAGTATGGGAATATGTTTTATTGGCAAAAAAAACTTTTCGAATTTCATAAAAAAATATATTAATGATAATCCTGGAGACATATGTGACGAGAATGGCCTACTTCTTGGTAAACATAATGGTCTATTTAACTATACTCTTGGTCAGCGGAAAGGAATAAAAATTGGAGGTCATAAAGACTATGATGAAAAACCCTGGTTTGTGATTAGAAAAGATAATTTAAAAAATATTTTGGTAGTTAGCCAAAATGAGAAAAAGCTATTATCATCTAGATTGATAAATTTAAGGAACACAACTTGGATAAGTGAAAAGCCAAAAGAGAATATTCAATATAAAGCTAGATTTAGACACAGAGGTAAATTTATTCCTGTTAAGATTGGTATTAAAAACAGTGGATATACATTAAATATGATTGAATTGGAGAGAGCTATTACTCCAGGTCAATCAGCAGTATTATACAAAGATAATGAGTGTATTGGTGGAGGTATTATTAGCTAATATGTGGAGTAACAATATAAATGAACAAACTATTGCTCTTGCCGGC
Source organism: Gammaproteobacteria bacterium (assembly GCA_038101125.1). GTDB lineage: Bacteria > Pseudomonadota > Gammaproteobacteria. The sequence continues at coordinate 31,767 of JAYNVZ010000010.1, forward strand.
CTTTATCAATGCTGTGAAACTGTATCAAAAATTGCATGGAATGGTGAATATAATGAATATGAAATCCGTCCACTTATAAATTGTATTCTCAAACTTAATTCTACTAATACTGAAAGCATATATATTGATATATCAAGTTTAAAGTCAGGACTAATTTATCTCAAAAAACAAATTATTGGAGATATATTTACAAGAAGCAGTGAAACACGTAGATATATCGAGTCCCTTAACCAGTTATCAGATAATCTTTTATCGGATGAAAAATGTATTAAAAGAGTACAAACTTTTCTGAATAAAATGGATGATGAAATAGATTCCATGAGCGTTGATGATCAGGTAATAGAACTATCTAATATATATCAAAACACATTAAGTGCATTTGAACCAAGAATAGTCGTTAATGGAGAAAATGTTTACCTAACCGATAAAATTCATGCTGCAAGAATTAGAACGGCCTTGTTCGCTGGGGTGAGATCTACAATATTATGGCGACAATTAGGAGGCTCCAAGTTGAAGCTATTTCTTAATAAACGTAAATTTTCAAATCAAATAGATATATTCTTAAATACAATCAAGAATTAGCGATATTCTTGAGAACATAATTTAAGATACCGTCATTTGTAAAATAATTCCATTCCATTGCAGTATCAATTCGAATCTTAACCGTAAACTCAAATGATGCATTATTTTTTGTTGTCATGATTGTGACTTTTTTATCGTTTACATTCACCTTGTTGATCGTGAATTGAGAGGTCATATCT
>JAYNVZ010000010.1:32537-35296 GCA_038101125.1 Gammaproteobacteria bacterium
GTCATATCTAAACCTAATTTCTCAAAATTATCTCCATCTAAAAACTCAAGAGGAAGAACGCCCATGCCCACTAGATTAGATCTATGAATTCTCTCAAAACTTTCAGCTATCACTGCTTTTACTCCAAGCAACTTAGTCCCTTTTGCGGCCCAATCCCTCGAGGAACCGCAGCCATAGTTTTTGCCTGCAAAAATTATAAGATTATCATTATCTTTTTTATATAACTCAGCTGCATCATACACTGCCATTTCTTTATCTGATGGAATATGTTTGGTATATCCGCCAGTTGTCCCTGGAACAATTTTATTTGCAATCCTAATATTTGCAAAAGTACCTCTTTTCATAATTTGGTAGTTACCTCTTCTCGAACCATAAGAGTTGAAATCTGCAACTTGAGTTCCATTATTAACAAGGAATTTTCCAGCTGGAGTTGTGTCTTTAAAAGAACCAGCTGGTGAAATATGATCTGTAGTGACACTATCACCTAACACAAGCAATGGGTAGGCTTTTGTGATTTCATTAAGTTTACCGAGGTCCTCATCCATATTTTCAAAAAATGGGGATGGTTGAATGTAAGTAGATGCATCTTGCCAATCAAAATAATCAGAATCAGCTGTATCGATTTTTTTCCAATTCTCATCACCATCGAATAGATCACTATATGAGTCAGTAAACATTTTTCTGTCTATGTTTTCACTAACTACTGATTCAATTTGTTTTGAAGAAGGCCATATATCTTTGAGGTATACGTCATTACCGTTATGATCAGTACCCAAACTATCTTTTGATATATCTAGTCCTATCTGACCAACTAGTGAGTATGCTATTACAAGCATAGGCGATGCAAGAAAGTTCATCTTGATCTCAGGATGAATCCTGCCCTCAAAGTTTCTGTTTCCAGATAATATTGAGCTAACTATTAAATCTTTTTTGGCAATTTCATCCACATACTCTTGTTTGATAGGACCAGAGTTCCCTATACATGTGGTGCAACCGTAACCTATGATGTTAAATCCTAACTCATCAAAATATTTGATTAATTTAGCTTTTTCTAGGTAATTTTTAACAACTCTTGAACCTGGAGCCAAAGACGTTTTTACCCACTCTTTCACCTTAAGTCCCTTTTCAACTGCATTTTTTGCTAATAAGCCTGCTCCAATAATTACACTTGGGTTTGATGTATTAGTGCAGCTTGTTATAGCTGCAATCATTATCGCGCCATCTACAAGACCTGTGTCATCACTTGATTTATTTTTTTTCTGTTTTTTTACTTCATCTACTACAGTTTTCTTGACATCTCTCAAAGTAACTCTATCTTCTGGCCTTTTGGGTCCAGAAAGACATGCCTGAACAGTTGAAATATCTAACTCTAAGTTTTGGCTATATATAACTTTATCTGAGGTATTTCTAAATAATCCAACTTTTTTAGAATAATTTTTAATAATATCAATTTGGTTAGATTCTTTTCCAGTGGTATGCATATAATTTAACGTCATATCGTCAATTGGAAAGAATCCACATGTTGCTCCATACTCTGGCGCCATGTTAGCTATAGTACATCTATCAGCTATCGAGAGATTATCTAAAGCATCTCCATAAAATTCTACAAACTTTCCTACTACATTCGCTTTCCTAAGTTGCTCTACTATAGTTAATACTAAATCAGTAGCAGTGGTTGATTTTTCCATTTCACCTGTCAACTTAAAACCAATTACTTCTGGAAGTAACATAGGAATAGGTTGGCCTAACATTGCAGCTTCAGCTTCAATACCACCGACTCCCCAACCCAGCACACCTAAACCATTAACCATGGTTGTATGTGAATCTGTCCCTACAACAGTGTCCGGGTACAAAACATCATTTTTGTTGAATATTACTTGAGAAATATACTCAATATTTATCTGATGAATTATTCCATTATTTGGCGGTACGATTCTAAGATTCTTAAATGCACCTTGACCCCATTTAAGTAATCTATATCGCTCAATATTTCTTTTGTATTCGAGCTGTGTATTCAGATCTTTTGAATCAGCTGTTCCATAATGATCTACCATTACAGAATGATCTATAACTAAATCAGTTTGACATTGTGGGTTTATAAGCGAAGGATCGCCATTAAGAGCTTTTACGGCATCTCTCATGGAAGCTAGATCGACTACTGCTGGTACACCAGTAAAGTCCTGCATTATAACTCTACTTGGATAGAAGGTAATCTCTGTTTGATCTTCAACGCTACCATCCCAAGATTGAAATTTCTTGATAACATCGTCAGAAATATTTTTGTTATTTCTTACATAATTCTCTAGTAGTACTCTAAGCGAATACGGTAAGTGAGTTATATTTGTTTTACTTATATCGAAAATACTATATTGAGTACCTGACAGCTCTAGTTGATCTTTAAAATCCATGTTCTTATTCTCTCAAAAAATTGTGGATATTCTATCATAAAAAAGTCAAATATTTCATATTATTTATTAGGAATATTACGTTTGATTTCCTTAAAAACTATACCGTAAGCATTGTCAGAAATTTTCTTATCAATAATTCCAATTGATTGTCTGCCAAGCTGGGTATCATTCGATGCGCTTTTTAACTGATCTTCCAATGAAATACTATGATCTAAAATATGTAGTCTAGGGTAAGATTCCGAGCCAATTTCATCAACTAATATGAAAATATTTTCATCAATAACCTTCACGTATAATAAATTAAATTTTGAGGGCAATTGATGCATCGCTGGATATCCCATGATATTGGTC
>JAYNVZ010000010.1:35306-38730 GCA_038101125.1 Gammaproteobacteria bacterium
GACATTGATAGAATAATCATCTTTTTAAACGGTTCTCTTTTTAATAATAGAAATACAAGATAAACATAAGTTATTATAATCATAAGAGATATTGAAATAATTTCTACAACCATCAGATCCCCTCTAAACCATAAGGTGTTAAAACTTCATTATCAGTTATTGTTTGAGTAAAATTACCGCTTGAATCCAATCTAAACTTCACTACAGTTAACTCGCTATCTTTATTATGCAAGGTCACGTCGTCAAAAAATACAAGCTTTAAAGTTGGATTAACTTTTTCAATTGTTATTTTAGCATTCACAGGTTTATTGCTTTTATTATCATACATATACAAATTAACTGTATAATTGCCAGGTATAATACCTCTTAATGTTACAACTTCTCTGTTAATAGGATAAATAAATTCTTCATCCCCTATCATTACTTTGTCGTTAATTATCCCTTGGTCATCTCTATCAAGATGTAGCCATCCTGCATCCTTCTTGAGGTATGAAACAATCTCGCCATTAGGATCTCTTACCCAAAGATCTATATCATCAGGAAGGCTGTCATTCCAATCAACCGTAATAATGTATTCTGCTTTCATATTTATATTTCCAAATTTTGTAATAGGATTTATAAATAGAATTATTATAAAAAATAAGAATGTAAACGCTAATAAAATGTTAAATAACAAATCAGTGAAAGGATCAAATCGAGAATTTCTTTTAATCATCAGCGTTTAATTCAGAATAATAAGATAGGCATGTATTACACATATGAAATATTCTATAAGTATAATGCTCTAAATATGAATACTGAATAGTTAGTAGAATTGAAGTTACTAGCCCAGATAGAGTTGTATAAAGTGCTACCTCCATACCACCGCTCATATTTTGTAACATCTCTTTCATCATTGTAAAGTCAAAACCATCAATTTCAGTTATTGCTGACAGCATTATTATAAAGCCGATTACAGTTCCTATTAAACCAAGCTTCAATAGACCGTCTGCCACAAGCCATCCGCTGTTAAGCTTAGATATGAGTGAATACTCAAAATTTTCTTTGATTGAATTGTTTTGTATTTTAGAAGTAATATATGTATGGATAGTTTGATCATCATGATTTTTTGAATCTTTAAATAATCTGAGTGTAGCTAATATATCTTCTTGAGATTTATTTAAAAGCTTTAAATGCAATATATTAATATTCTCATATCTAAATCGAAGATAAAACAACTCTATCCCAACTTTTATAGAAAAATAAATAAAAATAATAACTATCAAAGAAGTAATATAGCTAGCATCATTATTTATAAAAGAAGAAATAAATCCGAAATAGTTTAGGATAATCATGAATATAAGAAAAAATATAACCCCTATAAACCATTTTATAAAAATTAAGTCACTTATATTTTTACTAGCCATCAATCTATATTAATTTTTTAGGATCAAGTAGCTTGATTATTTGCTGCTTTGTTAGATCAGTCATTTCTTGCGTAATATCAATTATTGACCTATTAGATTTGTATGCTTCTTTAACTATTTTAGAAGCTAAGTCATACCCAATTGTCTCATTCAGTTTTGTAGCTATAATTGGATTTCTCTCAAGATTAGATTTAATAACATTCTCATTAATCACGAACGTATCAATAGTATCGGCTATTGAATACACTGAATTAATTAGAAGATTAAATGAGTTAATAATATTTAACGCTATCAAGGGTAGCATCGTATTCAATTGAAAGCTTCCAGAGATGCAAGCAATGTTAATAGCATTGTGGTTCCCACTAACTTGGGCCATCGCCATTAGTGTTGCTTCAGGGATTACTGGGTTGATTTTACCAGGCATAATACTACTCCCAGGCTGCAATGGCTTTAATGTAATCTCAGATAGGCCAGAGATTGGTCCGCTGTTCATCCAACGCAAGTCATTAGATATTTTTGTCAAACAACTTGCAGTTCTCTGTAAAGCTGCGCTCATTGTTAAAATATGATTTTGAGAACTTATCATTTCCGATTTGTTTGGATTAGATGAAAACTTAGTGCCAGTTTTTTTATATATTTTATTTAATTCTAAGCATACAGATTTTCCAAAAGATTTCGGAGCATTTAGGCCTGTGCCAATAGCAGTTCCACCAATTGGTAAGTACTGAAGCTCTTCTGCACTTTGTAACAATGGCTGATTACAATGAATAACTTGTTCTCTCCAAACTTCTATTTCATAACCAAGTGACAGTGGCACCGCATCCATTAGATGGGTTCTTCCAGACTTTATAACATCCTTCGCTTCAAACTCCTTGTCTATCAGTCTCATGGTTAAGTAATCTAAGGCATCATTAAGCTCTAGTGCTAGCAAAACTGCACAGATATTAATTGTAGTAGGTATAACATCATTAGAACTTTGCGATCTATTAATATCATCGTTTGGATGAATATTTGTATTCAATTTCTTTGAGACAATATTTGATAATACTTCGTTCATATTCATATTGGTGCTAGTTCCTGATCCAGTCTGATAAATATCTATTGGGAATTGATCAAAATACTTCTCTATGTTTTTATGAATATCCATAGCGCTAGCATAGATCGTCTTAGCTTTTTTAGTAGATAGTAATTTGTGTTTGGAATTAGCAATAGCACACGAAGCTTTTAGAGAAGCTAAAGATTCAATAAACTCTGGCGGGAAAACATCTCCACTAATTTTGAAGTTATCAACCGCACGTTGAGTTTGAGCTCCATACAATGCATGTTTTGGTACTTTAACTTTACCTAGTGAATCTTGTTCTGTTCGATATAATATTTTTTTCATTTGATTTTTAATTTTAAATTAATATTATGCTATAATAACATCTTTGAGATAAATGTTGGTATGAAAAAAGATGATTTAGTCTCAATCTCTCCACTAGATGGAAGATATTCAGAAATATGTAAAGATATTGCAAGTATCTTCTCAGAATATAGTCTAATAAAGTATAGAGTTCATATTGAAGTTAAATGGTTTATTTATTTATCAAAACTAAATAAAATATCCGGCTTACCTAAACTAACAGGTAAAGATGAGAAATTCTTAATTAATATCTTAGAAAAATTCAATCTAACAGACGCAAAAATTGTTAAGAAGTTTGAAGAAACTACAAAGCATGATGTAAAAGCTGTCGAATATTTCCTGAAGTCGAAATTTGATAAATCTCCTCGTCTAAAAAAATATAAGGAATATATACATATTTGCTGTACATCTGAAGATATAAATAATTTATCATATGCATTAATGATTATTGATGGAAGAGAAATATTATATAATAAAATTAATAGTTTAAATAAGATATTTAAAAGAAATGTTAAAAAATTCTCCAGAGATATCATGCTGTCTCATACACATGGGCAACCAGCAACACCAACAACAATGGGTAAAGAATTTCTAAATTTCAATCATAGAATTGAAA
>JAYNVZ010000034.1:0-7777 GCA_038101125.1 Gammaproteobacteria bacterium
CATTAAACCTATGTTTCCTTCTTGTATTAAGTCAATTAAAGGTAAACCATAGCCTTTATAAGTTTTGGCTACATGGACAACAAATCTTAAGTGTGCCATGACTAGTTTTCTAGCTGCATCTAAATCATCAGAAGAATGTAGTTTTTTAAAGAGTATAAGTTCCTCTTCTTTGGACAACAGTGGCGTTTCCCTTAACTGGTTAAGGTAATGGTCTAGCGTATCGCCATATTCAAGTGATTGCGATAAGTCTGTTGGCAAATTTTCAATAAGTTCATTACTCATTAGTCTAGCTCCTACAAGATAATTATAATGCCATATTTATTGTATTCAAGACTAATAATCAAATATTTATGATAATTTAATCAAATATTTATGATAATTATCAACATTTTATGTGGTTTCTGTTAATTAATTCTATATTTACACAATTAAAATGTGATTTTGATAATTTCAATATTTGATATAATTATGATTATTACATTATGAACAGATTATTTAATAAAAAGCTACTATTAGTGCTGGTTTGGTTTCTACCATTAACACAGGCTTACTCGATGAATTTTTCTGATCGATCGATTGATTATAGCCTATCAAACGGATTAAATGTTGTGCTGATTAAGGATACAAGAAGTCCTATCGTAGTATCCAGTATATGGTATAAAGTTGGTTCTAGTTATGAGCGTGAGGGAATTTCTGGGATTTCACATATATTAGAACACTTGATGTTTAAGGGCACAAAAACAATGAAGCCAGGAGAGTTTTCTAGAAAAATTAAACAGATAGGTGGCTCAGAAAACGCATTTACTGGTAGAGACTTCACTGGATATTACCAAAAGGTACATAAAGATTATTTAGAGTTATGTTTAGAATTAGAGTCAGATAGAATGAATAATTTGATTTTTGTTCAAGATGAGGTTAGCAAAGAAATTGAGGTTGTAAAAGAAGAAAGGAGGCTCAGAACCGATGACCAACCTATTTCAAAATTATTTGAGAAAATAAACAACCAGATCTTTGGGATGACTCGATATGGTATTCCAATTGTGGGTACTATGGATGATATAGGTAGTATAAAAATTAGTGATTTGAAAGAATGGTATGATAATTACTATACTCCAAGCAATGCAACAGTTATTATTGCTGGCGATATAGATTTTATCAAAACAAAAAAAATGATTGAGAAACACTATGGTCAAATAGAAGACCGTAAAGTTATACGATCTGTAGATTCTATTAATCATAAAATATCCTATAAGGACATTTTAGTGCGCGATAAAGTCTCTCAGCCGATAGTTTTAATGTCTTATAAGCATGGACCTTTTTCTGATGACAACAAAAAGGAGATGTATGCTCTAGAATTATTATTTGAGTTAATGGATGGCAGTAATTCCTCGAGGTTTACTAAGAACCTTGTAGATAAAAAAAAGGTAGCAATGAATACCTTTATTTCATTTGATACTTATTCTGCAAATGATAATTTAATCACATTGGGTGGTTCGCCTCGATCAGGTATTTCCATAGATCAGTTTAAAAATGAAATGCTTAATGAGTTTGAGGTTTTTGTTAGAAAAGGCCTAGAAGAAGGCGAGCTTGATCGAATAAAATCTCGGTTATTAGCAAATAATATATACAAATTTGATTCGGTATTTTATCAAGTGATGCAAGTTGGGATGCTAGAAACTAAAGGCTATAATTGGGAGCTTCTAGATACATATATAAATGATATAAATAGCATAACTGAAAATGACATAAAAAAAATTGCTAGCAAGATAATATTAAATAAAGAATACTTGTATTCATCAATTCTACCAAAATCATGAAATACTTTATCAGTCTTATTGCGCTAATATTTTCACTATCAGCACAATCATATCCTAAAATAGACATCATCAAGGATAACAGTAACTATTTGTTGGTTAATGAGGAATCACTGCCAATTATTGATGTAGGCATATTATTTGCTTTTGGAAGTAAAAATGATTCGTCAAAGAAAGGAATTACAAACTTTTCTTTTGAATTATTACATCAACAAGTAATGAACAATAAAAAATTTATTAACATATTTGAAGAGGTTGGTGCTCAGTTTAGTTCTAGTGTTAACAGAGAATCTACTAGTATTTCAATAAGATTCATTAGTTCTGATGAAAATATAACTATAATCTCTCAAGCTCTTGGGAGAATGCTAGCGAATAGAGATATTTCTGTTGAGACGTTTGATTTGACAAAGGAAACTATTTTGAAGAGCATTGAGGCTAGGGACTTAGATCCAGCATCAATACTTTCTTATAAATCTAATGAAGAATATTTTATTAATTCCAATCTTTCACATCCAGTGAATGGTTATCGTAAAGATATATTAGATGTATCCCTTGATGATATAAAAACTCATCTCGATAATATTTTAACTCAGGGAAATATAAAATTCAGTTTCGTAGGAGATATTAGAGAGTCTCAAACTATGAAATTTATTTCAAATACATTATCAAATATTCCTGGAAGTGTTAATGAGAAGATCAGTACTAGGAGTATACAATCTAATAGTGATTTGCTTTCAAAAACGCTAAAAATAAATCATGATAGTAAACAAACACATATATCTATGCTTATTCCCGCAATCACTAGAGATGATGAAGATTTTTATAACCTGCTTGTTGCTAACTATATATTTGGAGGGAGTGGATTTGGCTCAATGTTGATGAGCGAAATTAGAGAAAAAAATGGCCTTGCTTATTCGGTATTCAGTTATTTAGTTCCCTATAAAAATGAAGGCATCCTTAAAATTGGCATGCAAACTGAAACCAAAAACACTGATAAAGCTATAGAGATAATTAATGAGCAGATAAATTTGTTTAAAGAATTCAATTTCGATGAAAAGAGAATTGACGCAGCAAAACTAGGTTTGATTAGAAGTTTTGAACTCAGATTTGATAGTAATAAAAAAATCTTGAGTACTTTATCTGCAATCAATGATTTAAACATGCATGAAGATTATTTCGAAAAATATATAAAAGGAATTCAAAGTGTTAATAAGGATGGTATCAAAAAAGCAATTGAGTCAAAAATTCTCTTTGATAGGAAACTTGTGATTACTGTGGGTAATAATTAATTGCTCAATAATAAGCTGAAAATCACTGGCGGCTTGTTGAAATCAAGAAACCTTTCGTTTAATCCTGAGAAATCACTTAAGCCCACAAAGTCCTATATTAGAGAATCAATTTTTAATATTATTAAAATTCAAAATACAATGAGTTGCTTGGATCTATTTTCTGGTAGTGGAATACTCTCTGCTGAGTTTCTCTCAAGAGGCGCAGAAAAGGCAGTATTGGTTGAGAATAATCGCAAAACATGCCAAAAAATTAACAGTGAATTCAAAAACCTAAAAATAAAAAACTATGATCTCCTGTGTCTTAACGTTTTAGCATTCATCAAAAATCATAAAAATAAGGAATATGACATAATATTCATTGATGCGCCATTTGATACTAACGATTTATATACGTCACTAAAATTACTCGATGAGCATGGATTTTTAATTAAAAATGAATATATTTATATAGAGCAGAATAAAACAGACTATAATTTAGAAGTTATCTCCATTATTAGCAAGACACATAATATATTAAAAGATTTGAGTATAGGCGATGTTAGTTATACAATCGCAAAGAAAAGAGATAAATAAATGTCATTAATAGCAGTATACCCAGGAACCTTCGATCCAATCACTAATGGACACACCGATCTAGTTAATCGAGGTGTAAAAATATTTGATAAAATTATTATAGCTGTAGCACAAAATCCATCAAAAAATACTTTATTTACTGTAAAAGAACGAATCGAATTCATACAAGAAATATTTGATGAAAATTCACAGGTGGAAATATATTCTCTAGATAAGCTTTTAGTAGATTTCGCAAATGATCATAACGCCACGGTTATATTAAGAGGCTTAAGAGCAGTTTCAGATTTTGAGTATGAAGTCCAATTAGCTAGTATGAATAGATCTATGGAGCCTAATATAGAAAGTGTATTTATGAGCCCAGCTGAAGAGTATGGTTTTTTATCATCAAGCATTATAAAAGAAATAGCAAAGCATGGTGGAGATCTTAGTAAGTTTATAGACAAAGCAGTTCTTGCGGCTTTACAAAAGAAATTAATATAGTTTATTTTTGGCAACTATCACAGTAGAAGGAAGAACGACCACCAAGTTTAATATTTTTAACAGACTCTCCACATCTGCAGTATTTCTTGCTGTAAATTAATAATTCTTGTTCAAAGTAACCCGGCGTCCCATCTAATTTTTTAAAATCTTTTAACGTTGTTCCTCCTGAGTCAATAGCCTTTCTAAGAACGAGTTTAATATTTGATATTAATTTTTTTAATTCTTCTGTTGATATCGATGATGATTTTCTTTGAGGCTTAATTCCACTGATATGTAATGATTCACACGCATAGATATTTCCAACACCTACAATAATATTTTGATTCATAATTAGATTTTTAATTGAAACTGATCTTTTTTTTATAATTTTATATAGATAACTAACATTAAGTTTTTTTGATAATGGTTCAACTCCTAAGTTTTTTATTAAAAAGTGATCATCAATATTTTCAGCCCAATGAATTGAGCCAAATTTTCTTACATCATTATAACGAAGAACGCTTTCATTTTTTAATTCTATTTCATAATGATCATGCTTATCTATTTTTTTTATAGATGATTTTTTAAAGAACCTTACAATACCAGTCATGCCTAAATGTATTAAAATGTATCCATTTTTTAGCTTGAATACGATATGCTTTCCCCTTCTGTAAATCTCTAAAATATTTTTATTCTTAGTGTAAACTGATAGAGCAGGATCTATAGGCCATCTTAATTTTTTATTAATTATAGTTAGCTTTGAAATAGTCTTACTTTTGATCGATTTATTAATCAATCTCACAACTGTCTCAACTTCTGGTAATTCTGGCATAATTGATATATTTTATAGCTATTATAATTAATTTATCATATGATAAATGATCAGAATATAAAGATATGATAGACATAGCAATAAATGGATTAATTGATTTTACATGGGTTGGTTACTTAGTGTATACACTTATAGTAACCCATATTTCTATTGTGGCTATTACTTTATATCTTCATAGAGGAGTATGTCACTCAGCTATCGAAATAAAGCCTTTCCTATCCCATTTCTTTAGATTTTGGTTATGGCTGACAACTTCTATGAGAACTGCTGACTGGGTAGCGGTGCATAGAAAACATCATGCTAAGTGTGAAACTATTGATGATCCTCATAGCCCTGCATATTATGGAATAGATACAGTATTGCTTCGTGGGGCTGATTTGTATCATGAAGAAAAAAATAATCCAGAAACACTAGAAAAATATTCACAAAACTGTCCTACAGACTGGGTTGAAGAAAATATCTATACTGGTAAAAACAACATTGGAATATTGTTATTGTTTATCTTTAGTATAATTATGTTTGGAGTAGTCGGTATTATTATATGGGCTGTACAAATGGCTTGGACACCTATTTTTGCTGCTGGCGGTATTAATGGGGCAGGTCACTACTGGGGATATAGAAACTATGATACTAGTGACGATTCAACTAATATGGGTCCTCTAGGGCTCATTATAGGAGGTGAAGAGCTTCATAATAATCATCATGCTTTTCCTACGGCTGCAAAATTTTCGCTTAAGCCATGGGAGTTTGATATTGGTTGGATGTACATTCAAATATTTTCATTTCTAGGTCAGGTCAAAGTCAAAAGGCTTGCTCCAAAAACTGTTATAGACAACCCTAGTGAAGTTTTAGATCCAGAGACCGGCTATGCATTATTAAAATCCAAGTTAACTGTTATTACAAATTATACTAAAACTGTGCTAGCTCCTTTAATGAAACATGAGTCAAGAAATGCGACAGGTGAATTAAAACGTTTACTTAACAAATCACAATCATCATTAGTGAGAGAACCTCATAGAATTACAAACCAAGAGAATAATACTTTAGATATCATATTTGATAAATGCTACAACCTAAAGATCGCATATGATTTAAAAAATAAGTTATTAAACATACTACACTCTCGAAATCTTCAGCATGATAAGTTTATAGATACTATTAATGAATGGTGTGAAGAAGCTAAGTCTGCTGGAATAGAGTCACTGGTAGATTTTTCAGTAAGCTTAAGAGGATATAAGGTAATCAAATAAATCTATTTGATTTTTGATTCTTTATACATTACATATTTCTTGATCGTAGGATCAAACTTTTTAATCTCAAACTTATCAGGCATTGTTTTTTTGTTCTTAGTCGTTGTGTAAAAATGACCCGTGCCTGCAGATGATACTAATTTAATTTTTTCTCTCATAATCTTACTTAATGTTGTATTTTTCTATAGCTTTATCTAATCCAAATTTATCAATAATTCTTAGACCCTTGCTAGATAATTTGAGTGTTATCCATTTTTTCTGGACTTCGGACCAAAGTCTATGATTATGCAAATTGGGCTCGAATTTTCTACGAGTCCTATTTTTAGCATGCGAGACATTATTTCCCGACATAACACCTTTTTTAGTAATTTGACATATTTTTGACACTTTGTTCTCCAAACTCAATAATGATATCAGAATCATAATCATATACAATATATATATAAAAAAATCCGAGGAATTATTATGGATATCGTATTTATAAAGGAATTATGCATAGAAACTGTGATCGGTATATATGACTGGGAAAGAGAAATTAAACAGGTTGTATGTGTTGATTTAGAGCTTGGAACCGATATTTCTAAAGCAGCAGGTTCAGAAGATATACAGGATACTATTGACTATAAAGCTGTTGCTAAGAGAACTAAATCACTTATTCAGGAGAGTAAGTTCTTGCTTGTTGAAACTCTTGCCGAAGAAACAATAAAAATGATTTTTAAAGAATTTAATATAACATATGTCAAGGGAAGATTTAGTAAACCTGGAGCTGTGACAGGATCAAAAGAAGTAGGCGTTCTTATCGAAAGGCATAAAAATGTCGCATAGAATATTCGTTGGTATTGGTAGTAATATTGATAGAGAAAAGAATATTAAATCATGTGTGTCAATACTTAAAGATGTTTATGGTGATATGATGATTTCACCAGTATATGAAACTGAGTCTATGGGTTTCGATGGTCCTAACTTCTATAACTTAGTATCTTGCTTTGAAACAGATCAGAGTGTTTATGAACTAAAGAATACATTGAATGAAATAGAGAATGATCATGGACGTCATTTTAATGAAACAAAATTTAGCTCAAGAACATTAGACATTGATATTTTATACTACGATGATCTAGTCTTATCAGATGATAAAATCCAAATACCTAGAAAAGAGATTTGTGAATATGATTTTGTATTAAAGCAACTCGTTGTTCTCGTTCCAGATTTTATACATCCTGCTCATAATATGTCACATAAAGATATGATGAATAATATTAAAATTAAGACACAGATCATATCAACTGTTAATATGGATTTGTAAATTAATGAACAGAATTCTCCAATTTACTATTTCATACCTTGGTCTATTGCCGTATACATTTTTTTTATCTGATCTCTATATATTCAAATTGATTGATCCAAACATAATTATAAATATGATTATTTTTAACACTATAATCATATATACATTTATAGGTGCAATACATTGGCAGTGGCAAAAAAAAAATGGGAGTACGATATACACAATTCATGGTTTCATACCCAGTCTCGTCTCTTTTTTTATAACCATAATGA